>JAFAPI010000032.1 GCA_019247195.1 Gammaproteobacteria bacterium | reverse complement strand
CGCTCGCCTCCTGGTCAGCCGTCTACTGCGTGCGGCCGGGGGAGCCCGTGGCGGCCCACCCCGAGAGCGGGCTGCTGAAATTCTTCGACCCGCGTGCGGGCGCCAACGCCTATCTCGACGGGGCGAACCGACAGTTGAAATCGGCGTACGCCCTCGGCGTCAGATCCCTGCGCCTAGAGGCCGGGCAGCTGGTGGTCTTTCCCTCCTACGTGTTTCACGAGGTGACGCCCTTCTACGGCCGCGATACCCGTATCACCGTCGCCACCAATTGTTGGTTCGTGTAGCCGCGGGTATTCCGGGGGGCGGGTCGTTGTGAGCTCGCAACAGTGGTACGAGCGGCTGGTTTGGCGGCCCTAAAAGGGCTGAAAATGGCGCCAAACGGCGTGCGCGGCGGGTTGGCAACACTTAAGACGCGTGCTCTAATCCGACCCCAAGTCCGACGGGTCGCCCTCACAGGAAGGGTTTCTCGCAACAGGGAACGGGCAGCCCGGACGAGTTCCCTCCCCTTGCGGATACAAATTATTAAGAGGAACCAACACATGCCGAAAAGTCGCAGCTTGCAACAGGCGGTGCGATTCGCGCTGGCCACCGCGAGTGCCGCGGCCGGAGTGACGTCGCTGCACGCTCAGGAAGCGCCGGCCCCGGCCGCAGCCCCCGTCGAAGAAGTGGTCGTGACGGGATCGCGCCTGCAGACGCCGAACGAGCAGTCGATCAGTCCGATCACGTCCGTTTCCGCCACCGACCTGCAGGCCACCGGCCTCACGCGCGTGGAGGACGTGCTCAACAACCTGCCGATGGTCTTCGCGGGCCAGAACTCGACCGTATCGAACGGCTCGGACGGCACCGCGACCGTCGACCTGCGCGGCCTCGGCCCGCAGCGCACGGTGGTGCTGGTCAACGGCCGGCGTCTCGGCCCGGGCTTCGGTGACGGACGCAGCTTCTCCGACCTGAACCAGATTCCCTCGGCACTGATCGAGCGCGTCGACATCCTCACCGGCGGCGCTTCCGCCGTCTACGGTGCAGACGCAGTCGCGGGCGTCGTCAACTTCATCCTGAACACCAAGTTCCAGGGTGTGCGAGTCGATGCCGGCTACGACTTCTACCAGCATCACAACTCGAACTCCGTGGCGAGCGTGGTCGCCGCCGCCGGCGACACGTTGCCTCCGGGCAACGTCAACACCGGTTTTGCCAAGCAGGCCTCGGTTCTCCTCGGCTCGAACTTCGCCGATGATCGCGGCAACGCCACGCTGTATGCGACGTGGGACAAACAGGCCGCGGTGCTGCAGTCCAAATACGACTACTCGTCCTGTAACCTGCAAGACCGTGCCAGCGGTGCACTGCGTTGCGGTGGCTCCGGCACCTCAGCAAAGAACGGCGCCGGCGGCTATTTCCAAGCCTATGGCAACGCTCCTGGCCCCGCGCTCTTCACCAACACGGTCGACGGGGCAACCGGTGCCTGGCGGCCGTTCGACTTCAGCAACGACCTCTACAACTTCGGTCCGCTGAACTTCTACCGCGTGCCGCAGGAGCGCTACACGGGCGGGGCCTTCGTCAGCTTCGACGTGAACCCGCACCTTCAGGCGTACGGCGAGGTGATGACGACCCGCAACCACTCCGTCGCGCAAATCGCCCCGAGCGGCGACTTTTTCGTTCCGAAGGAGTTCATTCCGTGCAATGACCCGCTGCTCACTCCCGCCGAGAGAGCAAGCATCTGCGCCGCCGCCGCGGCCCAAGGGAACCCTGTCAACCCGGTCAATGCGGCCTTGGGAACGGGCGCGTTCCTCTACATCGGCCGCCGCAACGCAGAGGGCGGCGGTCGTCAGGCGACTTTCACCAACACCGCATTTCGCACCGTGCTTGGCCTGAAAGGGGATATCGGCGATGCCTGGAAGTTCGACATCTACGCGCAGCGCGGCACGGTCGACAACAACAATGGCAACCTGAATTACTTCTCCAACGCGAATATCCTCAACGCGCTGAACGTGGTGCCCGGTCCGACCGGCCCGCAGTGCGCCGTCGGCCCGCCCTGTGTGCCGTGGAACATCTGGGTACCGAATGGCGTGACCAAGGCGGCAACAGACTACCTGTCGATTCCGCTCCTGGTCGAAGCTGACACGACCGAGGAAATCGTGTCCGGCTCGATCACGGGCGATCTCGGCAAGTACAACTTCAAGCTGCCGACTGCGGATGACGGCATACAGGTCGCCTTAGGCGCGGAGTGGCGTTCGGAGAACGCTGATTTCCGGCCGGATCTTGAGAGCCAGCTTGGCAATGCCGCTGGATCAGGGGGGCCGACCAAGCCCGTGTACGGGAGCTTCCACGTCAAGGAGGCCTTCACGGAGGCCCGCGTGCCAATCATGGAGCACGCACCCGGCGCTGATGAGCTGAACCTCGAGGCTGGCTATCGATACTCTGACTACAGCGAGGGCTTCAAGACCAATACCTACAAGGTCGGCCTGGAGTGGGCACCGGTGCACGCTCTGCGGCTGCGCGGAAGCTATCAGCGCGCGGTCCGGGCGCCGAACATCCTCGAGCTCTACCTCCCTGCAGCGGTGGTGCTGGATGGCACGACTGATCCGTGCGCGGGCGCCACACCGGTCCCCTCGGCGGCGCAGTGCGCGGCCGCCGGAGTGAGTGCGGCGCAGTACGGCCATATCGCCCCGAACGCGGCCGCCCAGTACAACGGCTTCACCGGGGGCAATCCCAACCTGCAACCGGAGAAATCCGACACGTACTCGGTCGGCTTCATCTTCCAGCCCACCTTCGTGGCGAATTTGATGCTGTCGGTGGACTACTACAACATCAAGGTGAAGGACACGATCGGTCCGATCGGTGCCGACACCATCATCGCCAACTGCGTGGCCACCGGGAACCCGATCTACTGCAGCGCCGTGCATCGCGATGCCACCGGGTCGCTGTGGCGTACCCCGAACGGCTTCATCACGGACACCAACGTCAACTTCGGGTCGCTCGGGACCAAGGGCGTTGACGTGAAGGTCAACTACCGGGTACCCATGGCGACACTGGGCTCAATCGCCTTCGCCCTCGAGGGTACGCGCGAGAGCGACCTGACGGTCCAGCCCCTGACCAATGGGCCTTCCTACAGCTGCACCGGCTTCTTCGGTGCCCGCTGCGGCGCGCCCAGCCCGAAGTGGCGTCACGTGCTGAACACCACCTGGTCGACCCCCTGGGACGCCATGGACCTGACTCTGCGCTGGCGCTATCTGGGTGAGGCGGACTCTGAGTTCACCAGCGGCAACCCGCAGCTGGCGGGCAAGGCCCTCCCGTTGACCTCGCACATTCCGACCTACAACTACATCGATCTGTCGGCGGCCTTCGCCATCACCAAGATCGTGCGGCTGCAGCTCGGCGTGAACAACATCACCGACAAGGACCCGCCGATCATCGACTCCGGCGGTGGTGGCTTCGGCTCCAACTGCCCGAACCTGTCGGGCATTGGTGGCGCGAGCTCCTGCAACGGCAACACGTGGCCGGGTGTGTACGACGCCCTGGGTCGTTACATCTACGGTCGCATCACCGCGACGTTCTAAGAACCAGACTGGTTCGCTCTTACAACGGCGGGCCCCCTGGCCCGCCGTTTTTTTTGCCCTGCGGTCAGCGCAGACGCTTGGCTTTGTAGCTGCGGCCCTGGGCGGTGGTCAGCGTGAAGGAGCCGAGCGCTCCGCGGCGGATGCTGACCACATCGCCCAGCGCAAGGAGCGGATCGGCGCGCTCGATTTCCCAGAGCTGATCACCCTCGAGCGCGAGCGTGGGATGGCCGTTCAGGGTGGATCCGATACTCAGCACCTTAGCGCGAAGTGCCGGGCTCAGCTGCGCGGTGGGATGCTCTTCCTTATAGAGCCCGAACGAAGGTGCGGAGGCCGAGGGCGGAGACGGAACAGAGCCCTCGCGAGAGGATGGGACGGGGGCGGAGGCCGACGCGCGACCCGCGAGCTGGTCGTAGCACGCCAGCCGCTCGCTGGGGTTCGACAGCGCTGCGCAGGCCTGCAGCCCCTCTGCGAGCGCAGGCGCCGCGCGCAGCGGCGGGGCTGCCAGCAGCGCGCCGCCCAGCAGGAGCGTGAGCCGCACGGGCATCATAGGGCACCGCCCCGCGCGATCCCGTAGTACGCGCCATAGGCCTCGGTGGCCGCGCGCACCAGCTCGCGCTCCGCAGCGCTGAGCAGCGGGTTCCAGATATCGAAAATCAGTACCGCGCGCGGGCTGTCGGAGCGGTTCCAGGCTTCGTGCTCGATGGTATCGTCGAAGACGAAGCCCTCGCCGGGCACCCACCCCCGGGTCTCGCTGCCGACACGCAGGCCGCAGTCGGGCGGAACGATGAGCGGCACGTGCACGGTGAGGCGCGTGTTGGTGACGCCGCTGTGCGGGGGGATATGAGTACCCGCGTCCAGGATCGAGAAAAATGCCGTGGGCGCGCGGTTGGCGACCTCACAGCGTGGGGCGGCCGCGAGTGCGGCCATGGTGCGCGGGCAGCGCGCCTGGTGGGCAGGCAGGGCGACGCCCTGGTTCCACAGGAAGTAGGCGCTCCAGCGTCGCGACTTGTTGAGCTCCCGCCACTGATCGAGCGGCAGGCCCTCCGGGTAGGCGATGTAGGGTTCGAGGCCGGCCCGGTCGGTGACCATCACCGCGGTGAGCTCCTCGCGGATCGCATCGGTCTGCGCCTCAATGGCGCCGAGCCACGGAAAGTCCTGCCGCTCGAAGAACTCGATGGTGGGCAGCTCGGGGAAATACATGAATGTCGGCTGCGGGTCGTAGCGGCGGCGCCGCCCGGTGAGCTGCTCGATACAGCGGTCCGCACGCCGGCTGGCTGCACCCGCGCTGCGCAGCGGTGCCAGGCGGGCCTCGAGGGCATCGATCAGTGCCGCCTCGTCCGACGCCACAACGACGCGGGCACGCTCGAGCAGCGGCTGCACCTCCGCCGGGGGGGTCGCGCCCGGTGGTATGGTCGCCAGCGCGTTGCGGTAAGCGAGCGCGGCGTTGCGCGCATCGCCGCGCGCCTCGATGAGTTGCGCCTTCTGCAGGAGCGAGGCGAGGTGGCGCGGCTCGAGCGCCAGGGCACGCTCGATCGCGGCCATCTCTTCGTCGGGCAGGTTGAGCTGGCTCAGGCTCGCGGCCAGGTTTGACCAGAGTGAGGGGTGCTGTGGGTCAGCCTGCGTGGCGCGCTGGAAGAGCTCGCGGGCGCGGGCCGCCTCACCCCGCTGCATCATCCTGAGTCCGAGCTCGTTGAGCACCGCCGGGTGCCCGGGGGCGAGCTGTGCCGCGCGTGCCAACAACTGGTCCGATTCGGCCGTCCGACCCGCAGCGCCGGCGGCTTTCGCGGCCTGGACCATGCGTACGATGGTCGCGCTGTCGGTGGCGGTGGCATTGACGTTATTCAAGACGCTCCCCTATGGTCGATGCGTCCCGGCATGTTACCGCAGGGGTATGGAGGTCGGAGTTGGCGCAGGATTCGGCGGCGCTCGATATACGGCTGATGAAGGCAGCGGCGCTGCTCGAGAGCGATCCGCGCGCGGCGGCGCAGGAGGCCGATCTCATCCTGCGCATGCATCCGGGGCACGCCGCGGCCGGCCTGCTACTCGCGGCCGCGCGCCGCGCGCTCGGTGATCCCACTGCCGCGGCCGGCTTCGCCACGCTCGCCGCGGCGCGACCAGATTCCGGTCCACTGCAACTCGAGCTCGGACGCGCACTCCTCGCTCAGGGGGACGCCGCGGCCGCCCGGGCGGCGCTAGAGCGCGCAGTTGAGCTGCAACCCGACCTGGCGGAAGCCTGGCACGCGCTCGCGGGACTGCATGCCGCCAGTGGGGCCACTCTGGAGTGTGACCGGGCCTACGAGCGCTACCAGCGTCTCGCCCACCCGGAGCGCCATCTGAGCGAGGCCGCCGCCGCACTCGCCACGCGGCGACTGTCGGCCGCGGAGGCGCTGCTGCGCGAGCGGCTCAAAGTCGACCCCGAAGATGCGGCGGCGCTGCGGCTACTCGCGGGCGTGGCCGCCGAGCGCGAGGACTACGTGGAGGGCGAGCGGCTGCTGGGGGAGGCCCTACGACTCGAACCCGGCTACAGCCTGGCGCGCTTCGAGCTTGCGCGCCTGCTGCACGCACAGCAGAAAGCCGCGCCGATGCTGCCGCTGCTCGAGCGCCTCTTGGCCCTCGATCCCGACAACTTCCGCTACCGTACGCTGGAGGCTTCCGCCTACAACCTGCTCGGGCAGAACGAGCGGGCGCTGCAGATCCACGAGTCACTCCTGAAGACGCACGGCGACAGCGAGATACTTTGGATTTACTACGGCCATGCGTTGCGCGTCGCCGGACGGCTGCCGGAGGCGATCGCCGCCTACCGACGCAGCATCGCGCTCAAACCTTCCGGCGGCGAGGCCTGGTTCAGCCTCGGCAACCTGAAGACCGTGCGCTTCAGCGACGCGGACATTGCCGCCATGGAGTCCGAGCTCGCGCGCCCGGAGCTCGATGACGACTCGCGGCTGCAATTCGAGTTTGCGCTCGGCAAGGCACAGGAGGACCGGGCCCAATACGCGGCCGCGTTCAGCCATTACGCGCGCGGCAATGCGCTGCGGCGCGCCATGGTCAACTACCAGCCCGAGCTCATGACCCGTTTCGTCGAGCGCTCGGTCCGCCTGTTCTCGCGCGAGTTCCTCGGCGCGCGGACCGGGTGGGGTGACCCCGCCCCGGATCCGATCTTCATCGTCGGACTGCCACGCTCGGGCTCGACGCTGGTCGAGCAGATCCTCGCCAGTCACTCGCAGGTGGAGGGCACACGCGAGCTACCGGATGTGGCCGGCCTGGCGCTCGAGCTCGGGGCGCTCGAGCGTCCGGGTCGCCCCCCGACCTATCCCCAGTCCATCGCCCACCTCAAACGCGAGCAGCTGCAGGAGATGGGTGCGCGCTATCTGCGCCAGACCCGTCCGCACCGGGTGCTCGGGCGAGCGCATTTCCTCGATAAGATGCCGAACAACTTCTGCCACGTCGGACTCATCCACCTAATGCTGCCCAATGCGCGGATCATCGACGTACGTCGCGCGCCGCTCGCCGCCTGCTTCGCCAATTTCAAGCAGCATTTCCAGCAGGGAGTCTGGTTCACTTACAGTCTGAACGACGTGGGCCACTACTACCGCGACTACGTGCGACTGATGCGCCACTACGATGAGGTGCTACCGGGACGGGTGCTGCGGGTGCGGTACGAGGGGCTGGTGGCGGACCTCGAGCGCGAGGTGCGGCGACTGCTCGATTACTGCGGACTGGCGTTCGAGTCGCAGTGTCTGCGCTTCTACGAGACCGAGCGGCCGGTGCAGACGGTCAGCTCCGAGCAGGTACGCCGGCCGATCTACACCGAGAGCCTCGAGCAGTGGCGCCACTTCGAACCCTGGCTCGGGGAGCTGCGCTCCGCGCTCGGCCCACTGGGCGAGGACGACGTAGCCGACTAAGGCGCGGACGCTGGCTCGAGGCTCGCCTGCGACGGTGCACGCTCGGTGCGCAGCCGGGCGCCGACGGACTCGGCGGCGGCGAGGACTCGCAATAGATTCTCGCCCGCGACCGCGGCAAGGTCCTGCTCACTCCAACCGCGCCGCGCGAGCTCCTCCAGCAACCCCCGCAACCCGTCCACGCCCCCCAGACCCTGTGGGGTCTCCGTAATGCCGTCGAAGTCCGAGCCCAGGCCGACGTGCTCGACGCCCGCGACGTTGCGCACGTGCACGATGTGATCGGCCACGTCGACGAGGGTGGCCGGGGGGGCCGGATGCGCCTGCTCCCACTCTGCGAGGGCCTTCTGGATGCGTTCCGGCTGGCCGAGGTACAGCCCGGAATACGGCGGGCTGCTGAGGCGGATCTTCTCGGCTTCGTGCTCGGCGCTCCAGCGGCGATGGGCCTCCGATACGTAGTCCGGTTCAAAATTGACCATGACCACGCCGCCGTTGCGCGCCAACAGGTGCAGCACATCATCGGGCACGTTGCGCGGATGATCGACCAGGGCCCGCGCCGAGGAGTGCGAAAAGATCACCGGCGCGGCGCTGGCCTCGAGCGCCGCGCGCATCGTCTCCGGCGAGACGTGCGACAGGTCGACGAGCATGCCGAGGCGGTTCATCTCCCGCACCACCTCGCGTCCGAAGTCCGTCAGCCCGTGGTGCGCCGGCGCCTCATTGGAGGAATCGGCCCAATCGGTGTTCGTCACATG
>JAFAPI010000169.1 GCA_019247195.1 Gammaproteobacteria bacterium | reverse complement strand
ACCGTGTTCTTCAGGTCCTGTTCCTTCACCAGCACGCCCTGGAAGGCCTCGGGATTGAAGCGGAAGGTGGTGCAGCCCTTCAGCCCCTGCTCGTGCGCATACAGATAGATGTCCTTGAACTGGGCGTAGGGGAAATCCGTAGGCACGTTCGCCGTCTTAGAAATCGATGAATCGACCCACTTCTGGGCCGCAGACTGCACTTCGACGTGTTCCTTGGGAGTGATGTCGTCCGACGCAATGAAGTAGTCGGGGAGTTTTTCAGCATCGTTCGTGGCTCCTGGTTTGGCATTCGGGTTGACCAGCTCGCGGTAGGCCAACAGCTCGAATGAGTACACGTCGATCTTCTCCTTGGACTTCTTGCCCTCGCGGATCACGTTGCGGAAGTAATGGTGCGCGAACGAGGGCTCGATGCCATTCGAGGCGTTATTCGCCAGTGACAGTGAGATCGTCCCGGTGGGGGCGATCGAGGTGTGGTGCGTGAAGCGCGCGCCGATCTCGGCGAGCTCGTGCACCAGCTGCGGGGCCACCTGCGCGACGCGCTGCATGTAGCGGCTGTAGCGGGCGTGCAGCAAGCGGCCGGCGATCTTCGAGCCCGCACGCCAGCCATCGCGCGCCATCTCGGGGCGCTTGCGCAGCATCTGCGGGGTGACGGTGAACTCCTCGTTCATGATCGGCGCCGGTCCCTTCTCGCGCGCCAGCTCGAGCGCGGCCTCCCAGCCGGCGACCGCCATCTCGCGCGCCACGTCCGCGGTGAACTGCACCGACTCGGGCGAGCCGTACTTCATGCGCAGCAGCGTGAGGGTGCTGCCCAGGCCGAGGAAACCCATGCCGTGGCGGCGCTTGCGCAGGATCTCGTCGCGCTGCTGCTGCAGCGGCAGGCCGTTCACCTCCACGACGTTATCGAGCATGCGCGTGAAGACCCGGACCACCTCGCGGTACTCGTTCCAGTCGAACTCGGCGAAGTCCGTGAACGGGTGCTTGACGAAGCGGGTGAGGTTCACCGAGCCGAGCAGGCAGCTGCCGTACGGCGGCAGGCTCTGCTCGCCGCAGGGGTTGGTGGCGCGGATGTTCTCGCACCACCAGTTGTTGTTCATCTCGTTGACGCGGTCGATGAGGATGAAGCCCGGCTCGGCGAAATCGTAGGTGGACGCCATGATGACGTCCCACATGCGCCGCGCCGGCAGGGTCTTGTAGATCTTGCAGGCCACCAGGCCCGCATCATTGACCACGTAGCCGTCGTGCACCGGCCACTCGCGCCACAGGAACCTGCTCTCGTCGCTGAGGTCCAGCCGCTCGCTCTCGTATTCCCGGCGCGACAGCGGGAAGGCGAGCTTCCACTCGCGGTCCTCGCGCACCGCCTGCATGAACTCGTCGGTGATCAGCAGCGACAGGTTGAACTGCCGCAGCCGCCCGTTCTCGCGCTTGGCGCGCACGAACTCCATCGCGTCGGGGTGCCCCACGTCGAAGGTCCCCATCTGCGCGCCGCGGCGTCCGCCGGCCGAGGAGACCGTGAAGCACATCTTGTCGAAGATGTCCATGAACGAGAGGGGACCGGAGGTGTAGGCGCCGGCGCCTGATACGTAGGCGCCGCGCGGCCGCAGCGTGGAGAACTCATAACCAATGCCCGCGCCGCTCTTCAGCGTCAGTCCCGCTTCGTGGACCTTCTTCAGGATGTCGTCCATCGAGTCACGGATCGTCCCCGACACCGTGCAATTGATGGTCGAGGTGGCCGGCTTGTGCTCGAGCGCGCCCGCGTTCGAAGTCACACGCCCGGCAGGAATCGCCCCCCGGCGCAACGCCCACAGGAATTTCTCGTACCACTGCTCGCGCACTTCCGCGCGCTCCACGTCGGAGAGCGCGCGCGCGACGCGCTTGTAGGTATCGTCCATCGACTTGTCGATGGGCGCGCCGTCCTTCGCGGTGAGGCGGTACTTCTTGTCCCAGATATCCAGCGACGCTTCCTGGAAGGGAATCGCGTCGATGTCCCGGGGTTCGATCTTCACGACGGTGTTCATTAGTCCGCGGCGCTCCGAATGTTCTTAACGCCTGGTGACACGGATTTCTGGATGCCGCAGCGCTCGTGCCTTTGGCGGGCCTCGCGTCTTGCGGCCCTGACTGCCTTGGGGAAAGACAGCCAGGCCCCGAAACCTCCCCCCGACCGCCGGATCCTGCGCGCTGTTCGCGAACACAAGATCTTGTGTCGGGGTCAAGAGCCTAATGACGAGGTTCCGGAGCGTCAAGCGTCGCGGTCGGATTTTGTAAGACCGATTTTATCCTTGTTTTTCTGCTTGTTACGCCATTATGCGCCGCAGTTTCCCGCTCAATATTTGCACAAAGGCGCGGTTTATTTTTTACCCCCCGGACCCCATATATTGTGCCCAGGGCGGTCACAGCTTTTGCACAGGCTGCTCACAGAAGGAGTCACCCGAAGCGTCGCCGCGGCGGCACTCGCGGACTCACCGCAGACCTTCTTTTAGTAGTGGAGTCTGCGGGCGCAGCGCGCCTGCGGCGTGCGCAGCCGGCGCCTCCCTTGAAACCGACGCGCCCGATCCGCACATCGTGATCCAACAGCGGCGCGAGCGTGGTGCCGCGCGATCCAACACTGCATCAGAGGAGTTCTGTCATGACGTTAGTTCGCTACGAGCCGTGGGCGCTCGTGAGCCGCTTCACCCAGCAGCTCGATCGGGCCCTCGCCGGCGAGGCTGACCGCGCCAGCGTCAGCTGGATCCCGCACGTCGACATTCACGAGGAAGATACCCGCTTCGTCGTGGTCGCCGACCTGCCGGGCGTCGACAAGAAGGACATCGAGATCACCGCCGAGCAGGGCGTGCTGACGCTGCGCGGCGAGCGCCGCGCGGAGAAGAAGGCCGCGGCTGAGGGCTTCGCGCGCGTCGAGCGCTCGAGCGGCTCGTTCTTCCGCCGCTTCACGCTGCCCGAGAGCGCGGACGCGGAGGCGATCAAGGCCACGCACACCAACGGCGTGCTCGAGATCGTGATCCCGAAGCGGCCGCAGGAGCAGCCGCGCCGTATCGCCGTCGAGGCAGCCTAAGCCTCGGGCGGATCGGATGCGCGGGCCGGTAGGGCCGGCCCGCGCTCGTTCTCTTCGAGCCGCGGACCGCCGCGCGCCGCTGGGCTAAGATTTGAGCATGAAGCGCGCCTGGCCCGTCCTTACTGTCTTCTGCTTCCTCGCCTGCGGCGCGAGCTTCGCGGGCCTGCCCCCCTCGGTCGGCGACGCGCCGCTGCCGACCCTGGCGCCGATGATCAAGAAGGTATCGCCGGCGGTGGTGAACATCGCCACCCGCGGCACGATCCGCGAGCGCGGCCCCCAGAACCCGCTGCTCGATGATCCCTTCTTCCGCCGCTTCTTCGACGTGCCCCCCGACACCGGTCCGCGCGAGCGCCCCTTCCAGAGCGCAGGCTCCGGGGTCATCTTCGATGCGAAGAACGGCTACATCCTCACCAACGCGCACGTGGTGGAGAACGCCAACGAGATCACCGTCACCCTGCAGGACGGGCGGGACGTGAAGGCCGAGGTGCTCGGCAGCGATGCCCCCTCCGACGTCGCGGTGCTGAAGGTGAAGACCGAGGGCCTGCAGCAGGTGGCCCTCGGCGATTCCTCGCGCGTCGAGGTGGGAGACTTCGTGGTGGCGATCGGCAACCCCTTCGGGCTGCAGCACACGGTCACCTCCGGGATCATCAGCGGCCTGTCGCGCTCGGGCATCAACCCCGACGGTTACGAGGACTTCATCCAGACCGACGCCTCGATCAACCCGGGCAATTCCGGCGGCGCGCTGGTCAACCTGCGCGGCGAGCTGATCGGCATCAACACCGCCATCCTGTCGCGCAGCGGCGGCAACATCGGCATCGGCTTCGCCACCCCCGTGAACATGGCGCGCAGCGTGATGGAGCAGCTGATCAGCTACGGCACCGTCAAGCGCGGGCAGCTCGGCGTCAGCATGTACACCGTCACTCCCGACATCGCCCGCTCGCTCGGCCTGTCGAGCCCGCAGGGCGCGCTGGTCTCACAGGTGGTCGAGGGCTCGCCGGCCGAGAAGGCAGGCATCCGCACCGGCGATGTCATCACGGCGGTGAACGGGCAGCCGGTCAAGTCCAACAGCGAGCTGCGCAACAGCATCGGCCTGCGGCGGGTCGGCGACAAGGTCGAGATCGGCCTGATGCGCGATGGCAAGCCGCTGAAGCTCACCGCCGTCATCGCCGACACCTCGAGCGAGGTCAGCGGGGGCCCGGTGAGCATCCATCGCGGCTTCGAGGGCGCGACGCTGGCCGATGCACCCGAGGCCGGCGGCGCACTGGTGAAGAGCGTCGAGGCCGGGAGCGCCGCCGCGCAGGCCGGACTGCGCGCCAACGACGTCATCGTGGGCGCGAACCGCGGCCGCGTGGACAGCCT
The DNA here is from genome assembly GCA_019247195.1 of Gammaproteobacteria bacterium. Classification (GTDB taxonomy): domain Bacteria; phylum Pseudomonadota; class Gammaproteobacteria; order Steroidobacterales; family Steroidobacteraceae; genus 13-2-20CM-66-19. Next base: position 977 of record JAFAPI010000169.1, on the reverse strand, counting down.
GAGGGAGCTGCACGAGCGCGCCAGGGGCGCGGCGGCCCTGGTGCTCGAGGTGCGCCGCGGCAACACCATCGTGCTGATTCCGCTGCGCTGAGCCCGCCTCAGTCCTCCTCCGCACCCGGGCTCGCCCCGCAGAGCGCCGCGTGTCGCGGCGCGCGCGGCTGCTGCGCCAGCCGGCGCACCGCGTCGTAGAAGCGCGGCAGCTCGCCGTCCGCCTCTTCGAGCAGCCGCTGGAACCCCGGCACGCAGTCGTAATAGGTCGCCACCGCCGCGAGGCGCGCGTTGTTGAGCCCCTCCGCGAGCCAGGCGTCGTAGAGCGGGAAGCTCACGCCCTCCCGCTGCTCGAAGGCGCGGATGTCGGCCGCCAGCGCGGCGAGGATCGCGGCCTTGCGGGTGCGCAGCTGCGGCGCCGGCAGCGCGGCGGCGTAGAGCTGCGCCAGCTCGCCGCGCGTGCCGAGCAGCATCTGCACCAGACGCCCCGCGCGCGCCTGCTCGGCGCGATAGGCCGGGATGCGCTCGGGAGCGCCCGTGGCACGCAGCCAGCGCTCAAGTCCCGCATCCTCGACGGCGGTCGCGAACGCCTCGTTGAAAGCCGAGTCGTCGCGCACGTAGATCAGCTGGTGGGCGAGCTCGTGGAAGATCGTCGCGACCAGCTCATCGTCCCCGTAGCGCAGCATGCTCGAGAGCACCGGATCGGCGAAGCGGCCGAGGGTCGAGTAGGCCGGCACCCCGTCGAGTGACACGTCGAGGCCCCGGTGGGCGAGGCGCGCCGCGAAATCCCGGGCGCGCGCCTCCTTGAAGTAGCCGCGGTAGGCGACACAGCCTGCGATCGGGAAGCACCAGCGCAGCGGGGTCACCGAGAACTCCGGCGCCGCGACCACGTTCCACACCACGAACTCGCGGCCGATGTCGGCATAGCTGCGATAGCTGCGGTTGTCCGGCAGATGCAGCTCGTGCGCGGCAAAATCGCGCGCCGCCTG
>JAFAPI010000024.1 GCA_019247195.1 Gammaproteobacteria bacterium | reverse complement strand
CGAGCGCGAGCAGGCCGCGATGGATCAACAGTCGATCCCAGCGCGCGCGGTCCTGCGCGCCGAGCAGGATCGGCTCGCCGCTCGCACTCACCCGGGCGCGCAGACGCGAGGCCTGCAGCTCCATGAGCGCGACCAGCGCGTGCACCTCCGCCTCCGCGGGTGCGAGCTCCGCCAGGATGCGCCCGATACGCAGCGCCTCCTCGCACAGGGCGGGACGCACCCAGTCCTCGCCGGCGGTGGCGGCGTAGCCTTCATTGAAGATGAGGTAGATGACTTGCAGCACCGAGGCGAGCCGCTCGCCGAGCTCCGCCGGCGGCGGCAGCTCGAAAGGAACCCCCGCCTCCTGCAAGGCACGCTTGGCGCGCACGATGCGCTGCGCGATGGTCGCCTCCGGCACCAGGAAGGCGCGCGCGATCTCCGCGGTCGTCAGTCCCCCGAGGAGTCGCAGCGTGAGGGCGCTGCGCGACTCCGGCGCCAGCAGTGGATGACAGGCGATGAAGATCAGCCGCAGCAGGTCATCCTGCACCGGTGTCAGCTCCGGCTCGGCGCCTTCGTCCTGCGCCATCTCAAGCTCCGCCGCCACCTGGCGGTGCTTGCCGACGCGCATCGCGCGATGACGCGCCTGATCGATGGCGCGGTGCTTGGCGGTCGTCATGAGCCAGGCGCCGGGATTTTGCGGAATACCCCGCGCCGGCCACTCCTGCAGGGCCGCCACCAGCGCATCCTGCGCCAGCTCCTCCGCCGTGTTCAGGTCGCGCGTAAAGCGCGTCAGGGCGCCGATGAGGCGCGCCGACTCGATGCGCCACACGGCATCGATGGCGCGCCGCACATCCGTGGCCTCCTCCATGGCCACGGATGACAACATCGCGGTCGCGGCTGCGCAAGCCAAGCGCGGGCAGAGCGCTTCAGGCCGCCGCGGCGGCCGGAGTCCGCTCGCAGTTGACCATCCACGGGATGCCGAAGCGGTCGGTGCACATGCCAAAGCCCTGCGACCAGAAGGTCGGCCCGAACGGCATGCCCACGCTGCCGCCGTCCGCGAGGGCGCGAAAGACGCGCTCCGCCTCCTGCGGCGCATCGACCAGCACGGTGATGCTGAAGCCGCCGGTGGGCGTGTAGTGCTCGGGCGACGCATCGCAGCCGAGCAGCACCTGCTCACCATGTTCGAGCCGCACGTGCATGAGCTGGTTGTGCATCGCCGCGGGTACGTGCGTCGCCATCGGCGACTCAGCGTAGGTGAGCGCCAGCGTCACGCGCCCGTTCAGGGCGCGGGCGTAGTAGTCGAAAGCCTCGCGCGCGTTGCCTTTAAAGTGCAGGTGGGTTGCGGTCTTCATCGGATCCTCCGTGTACGGTTGACTGAATCGCTGCTCGCGGCCGCGCAGTCCGGGCCTCCGGGCTCACGCCCTCTGCCCGCAAAGCGCGTGCGCTCGCTGACCCTACGACGAACGGCGACGGCGGATCTCGACAGGGAGGAAGGCTCAGCAGGCCGGCGGTGAGTTCCTGATCTCCTTGCCCGTGATCCCGTTGCCCACCCGCGCTGCCGCGGTGCACCTGGCTCGAATGCCGGCCGCCCACCTCAAGCTCTGGCCGCTGCGCTCAATGTCGGCGCTGCTCGACTGTCTCGTGCTGGGACTCCTCGGGGGCATCGGCTTCACCATGTCGATCTTCATCGCCGACCTCGCCTTCCCCGATGCCTCGATGCTGCGGGCAGCGAAGCTCGCCGTGCTCGGTCCTCGCCGGTGTGGGCGGTGGACTTCTCGGTGCGCGCCTCGTGCGCCGCACCAACACTCCATAATGCAGAGTACTTGACACTCCATAGATACTGAGGGCTAAGATCCACCCATGCCCCCGGGCTCACCGGTCTCACTCGACTCGCAGGCGACGGCCACGCTGCGCTACATCCGCGCCACCATGGAGGCGGCGGGGACCCTCCCGGTGCCGGGCGCGGCGGGCATCGTCATGGGACTCATCGGGATCGGTGCCGCCGTGGCCGCGGCGACGCCGGCGCTGGCGCCGCACTGGCTGGCGGTGTGGATCCTCGCGGCAGTGCTCGCCGCCGCCGCCGGCGCGTGGCTCCTGGTGCGCCAGTCGGCGCGGCAGGGCTTCACGCTCTGGGGGGCGCCGCTGCGCAAGCTCCTGCTGTGCCTCGTGCCCGGCATCGCCGCCGGTGCGCTGCTCACCGTCGCGCTGACCCGCGCCGGGGCGGACTCGCTCCTGCCCCCCGTGTGGCTGCTGCTCTACGGCAGCGCGCTCATCTCGGTGGCGGCGACCACCCGGCGCCTCATCGGCCTCATGGGCGCACTCTTCGTGCTGCTGGCGCTCCTCGCCTACCTGCTGCCACCGCCCGCGCCCGCCCTCGCCCTCGTCACCGGGTTCGGGGGCCTGCATCTCGCCTTCGGCATTCTGCTGCGACGGCCCAGCCGTGCCCGCCAAACCTAACCCGCGCACGCCCGCCCCGGCGGCGCCCGAGCACCGGGCGCGGCCGCGCGCGATCGCCGGTCGCGGTGATGACACGCGCTTCGAGCGCCTGGTCTACGAGCGGGTGCGACTCGGCATGATGAGCGCCCTCGCGGTGCGCGAGGAGCTCACCTTCAGCGAGCTGAAGGCGCTCTTCGCCGTGAGCGACGGCAACCTCAGCGCGCACGCGCGCAAGCTCGAGGAGGCCGGCTACGTGAGCTGCACCAAGTCCTTCGAGGGCCGGCGCCCGCGGACGGTGTACCGGCTCACCGCCACCGGCCGCAAGGCGCTCCACCGCTACCTCGATCACGTCGAGGCCGTCATCAAGGCCACGCGCGGCGGCTGATTTTTTTTGGCTCAGAACTTTGCAACACAGAGTACTCTACTTATGCACGTCGCGATCATCATGGATGGCAACGGCCGCTGGGCCGCCGCCCGCAATCTCGCCCGCCCGGCCGGACATCGCGCCGGCGCGCGCGCCGTCAACACCGTGGTGCGCGCCGCCGCGCGCGCAGGCGGCATCCGCACCCTGACCCTCTACGCCTTCTCCGCCGCCAACTGGCAACGGCCGGCCGGTGAGGTGCAGGCGCTGTTCGGGCTGCTGCGCCGTTATCTCATGACCGAGACCGACCGCTGCGTCGAGGAGTCCATCCGCCTCAACGTCATCGGCCGACGCGACCGGCTGCGCCCGGAGCTGGCGCGCCAGATCGCGCACAGCGAGCGGCTCACCGCGGCCGGCACGGGGATGCGGCTGCGTCTTGCGGTGGACTACTCCTCGCGCCACAGTCTCAGCGAGGCGGGGCGCCGCGGCGGGGACTTCGGCGCGGCGCTCGCCGCGGTCGATCACTCGAGCCCGCCCGCGCCCGCGGTGGACCTGCTCATCCGCACCGGCGGGGAGCAGCGACTGTCGGACTTCCTGCTCTTCGAGTGCGCGTACGCGGAGCTCTACTTCACCCCGACCTTGTGGCCGGACTTCGACGAGGCCGCCTTCGCCGCGGCACTCGAGGCCTACGCCGCCCGGCAGCGCCGCTTCGGCCGCGTGAGCGAAGGGGCGGTGGAGCATGCGTGAGCGCGACGCACTGCGGCGCTCCCTGCCGCCGACCCCGCCGGCGATGCGCCACGCGCCGCGCCTGCCAACGCGGGCCCGGCGCGCGCCGCAGCCGCGCCTCGCGCTCCTCGTCAATCCCTTCTATGCGAAGGATCCCCGCGCCAGCTTCGGCAAGCACGTGCTCACCCCGACGCTCGCGCTCACGAGCATCGCCGGCGCCACCCCGCCGGGGTGGACGCTGCGCTACTGGGACGAGAACCTGCTGCAGGGGCCCCCACCCGCCGACCCGCTGCCGCAGGTGGTCGGCATCACGGTGCACCTGACCTTCGCGCGCCGCGCGTACGCCCTCGCCGCCTGGTACCGCGCCCAGGGGGCGGTGGTGGTGCTCGGTGGCCTGCACGTGCTGTCCTGCCCCGAGGAGGCGCAGGCGCACGCCGATGCGATCGCCATCGGCGATGGCGTCGCACTGTGGCCGCAGATCCTCGCGGACCTCGCGCGCGGCACGCTGCGGCCACGCTATAGCGCCGACTTCGCGCGCCCCTACGCGCTCGACCCGCCACCGCGGCGCGACCTCCTGCCGCGCCGCGCCTTCCTCACCACCACCAGCGTCATCGCCACGCGCGGCTGCCACAACCGCTGCGGGTTCTGCTACCTCTCGACCGCGGGCCTGCACATGCCGTACCGGTTGCGCGAGGTGCGCCAGGTGGTGGATGAGATCGCCGCCGACGGCCAGCCCTATGCGGTGTTCGTCGACAACAACCTCGGCTCGCGGCGCGACTACCTGCGCGCCCTGTGCCACGGGCTGAAGCCGCTCGGCATCATCTGGAGCGCCGCGGTCACCATCGACATCACCGACGATGTGCCGCTGGTACGGGAGATGGCGCTCGCCGGGTGCACCGGGGTGTTCATCGGCTTCGAGTCGCTCGAGGGTGAGAACCTCGTCGCGGCGCGCAAGCGCACTCCCGCGCCGCTCGATTACGCCCGGCGGGTCGCGCTGCTGCACGCGCACGGCATCCAGGTGAACGGCAGCTTCGTGCTCGGCTTCGACCACGACGGACCGGAGGTGTTCGCGCGCACCGTGGAGTGGATCGAGTCGGTGCGGCTGGAGTGCGCGACCTTCCACATCCTCACGCCGTATCCCGGCACGCCACTCTTCCGGCAGCTCGAGTCCGCGGGCCGCCTGCTGCACCGCGACTGGGACCGCTACGACACCGCCCACGCGGTGTTCCGCCCGCGGCACATGAGCCCCGAGGCGCTCGAGCACGGTTACGCGTGGTGCTATGACCGCCTGTTCTCGCACCGCTCGATCTGGCGGCGCCGGCCGCCGGACCTGCGGGCGGTGCCCGCCTATCTCGCGATGAGCTACCTCTACAAGCGCTCGAACCGACTCTGGCATCACCTGATCCGCCGCGAGCTCACCGCCCTCACCTGGCGACCGCTCATCGAGCTGTCCCGGCGCCGGCACCTCCGGTTCCGCGCGCAACTGGCGCGGCGCGAGCCGGGCGTACCCGGCACCGTCCTCAGCGCAGGAGTCTGACCATGCTCTTCCCACCTTCCGCGGCGCCGCCGCGGTACTGCGGCAAGTCCACCCTCGATCGCCTCGCCGCACTCTCCGGCTGCCTGCTGCTCGCGCCGCTCGCCGCCGGCATCGCGGTGGCGACCTGGCTCGAGGACGGCGGGCCGCCGCTCTTCCGGCAGACGCGCATCGGCGAGGGGCGCCGGCCCTTCACCGTGCTCAAGTTCCGCACCTACCGGGGCAGCCGGGTGACCCGCCTGGGTGGGCTGCTGCGGCGTACGGGCCTCGATGAGCTGCCGCAGTTCATCAACGTGTGGCGGGGCGAGATGAGCGTGGTCGGGCCGCGGCCGCTCACCGCGGCGGACATCGAGCGCCTGCGCTGGAGCGATCCCGCCCTCGACTGGCGGTTCGAGATGCGGCCCGGGATCACCGGGGTCGCGCAGCTCTTTGGCGGTCGCGACGCCAAGTACAGCCGCCGGCTCGACCGGCTCTACCTGCGTGCGCAGAGCCTGTCGCTCGATACCCGGCTGATCGCGCTCTCCGCCGCGGTGAACCTGCTCGGCAAGCCGCGCGTGCGGCGCTGGCTGCGCCGCATCAGCGTCTAGCTCAGGAGGCGAGCCGGTTGTAGCGCCGCAGGATCTCGCGCAGCTTGTCGTGCGGGATCGCCGGCACGAAGTGCCCGTCGACGCCCGTCATGTCGGTGGCGGCGATCATGGCGTTCACCACCGCCTCCTCGGTCGCCGTCACGGTGGCGAAGAAGATGGGATCGAGGTCATCGTTCGGCACCATGCGCAGCTCCACCGGGTGCGGCACCACGTCACTCGCGCCGGCGTTGGCGGTAGAGAAGGCGATGAAGATGTCACCCGAGCCGTTGCTCGCGATGCTGCCGGTGCGCCCGAGCCCGAGCGAGACGCGCCGCGCGAGGCGCTTGAGCTGGTGCGGCATGAGGGGCGCATCGGTCGCCACGACCACGATGATCGAGCCGAGCTCCTGCTCGGGGCTGGGGAGGAAGGCATAGGGATCCTTGCCCTCGATCTCACGCCCCACCGGGACGCCGGCGATGCGCAGATTGGCGCGGCGGCCGTAGTTGCACTGCACGAGCACGCCGACGGTGTACTCGCTGCCCGCGGCGGTGACCACGCGCGAGGCGGTGCCGATGCCGCCCTTGAAGCCGTTGCACACCATGCCGGTGCCCCCGCCCACCGCGCCCTCCTCGACCGGGCCGCTGCGGGCACTCTCGATGGCATGGAAGACGTGCGGCGGCTGCACGTGAAAGCCGTTGATGTCGTTGAGGTAGCCGTCCCAGGTCTCCGCCACCACCGGCAGCGACCACCAGCTCTCGGTGGCATCCGCCGCCCCGTGCGCGACCCGCCAGGCGATCACCGCATCGCGCACCACCCCGACGCTGTGGGTGTTGGTGATCATCACCGGTCCCTCGAGAAAGCCCGACTCCTCGACCCAGGTCGTGCCGGTCATCTCGCCGTTGCCGTTCTGCGCGTACCAACCGGCGAAGGAGAACTGGCGCTGCATCGAGGCGAGCCCGCGCGGCAGCACCGCGGTGACCCCGGTGCGCACCGGCCCCTTGCCGACCACGAGCTTGCCCTCTCCGTCGATGAGCGTCGTCTGCCCGACCAGCACGCCCTTCACGTCGGTGATGGCGTTGTAATGCCCGGGCGTACCGTCGAAGGGAATGCCGAGATCGCGGGCGCGCGGCTTGACGGGGGTGTTGGCGGCCTGCGCGGCGCAGGCAATAACGAGCGATAGCAGCAAGATACGACGCAGCATGGAACCTCGAAACGCAGGCACGAAAGGAGGCATGTTAGGGGAGTTTCGCAGCGCAATACAGGGACAGACGGCGACGCGCTAAACCGCCCGGCCCCGCTGGGGTCCGTCCCGGCCTACCCGCAATCTTCGCAGGCGTCACGCCAGCGCAACAAAGCCCGACCAAGCTTTGCTCCCCGAAACGCAGGAGGTGCGCCATGAGGATTTTGCGGAAAGGTCTCGCCGCGGCGGGTCTGCTCGGGCTCGCGGCCCTGAGTGGCGGCGCCTGGGCGGACGAGGACATCGAGCCCGGCCACGTACACCGCGTGCTGCTGATCAGCGTCGACGGGCTGCACGCTCTCGATGTGGCGAACTATGTCGAGGCGCACCCCAACTCGGCACTCGCCGCGCTCGCCGGCCACGGCATCACCTACTCGAACGCGCGCACACCGGCCAATTCGGACTCGTTCCCGGGGCTGCTGGCGCTGGTGACGGGCGGCTCGCCGCGCACTCACGGGCTCTTCTACGACGTCAGCTACGACCGCACCATCTGGCCACCGGACCACCAGGGCTGCGGCGGGCCCCCCGGCACCCAGATGATCTTCGATGAGTCGATCGACGTGTACGTGAACGGCGTCTCGCAGAACGTCATCGACATCAATGCGCTGCCGTTCTGGATCAACCCGCAGGGACAGTGCGCGCGCATGTATCCGCACAACGCGGTGCGGGTGAACACGGTGTTCGAGGTGGTGCACGCCGCCCACGCCGGGCGCACCGCCTGGGCGGACAAGCACCCGGCCTACGACCTGGTGAACGGCC
>JAFAPI010000012.1 GCA_019247195.1 Gammaproteobacteria bacterium | reverse complement strand
AGACCCGCGAGCTGGGCGAGGGAGACGTCGTAGAGCGAACGGCGGATGGCGAGGTTCAGCCGTTGCCAGACACGACCGACACGGCAGGTTTGCTCGATCTCACACACTCCGTGCCCGGCCGAGCAGTCGGTGAGGGCGACGGGACCTTCGAGCGCATCGAGGATACCCGCGGCGCTGATCTGCGCCGCCGGCCGCGCCAGCTGATAACCGCCATGCAGGCCACGCGTCGAGACGACCAGGCCGGCGCGGTGCAGCTGCTTAAGAAGCTTGCTCACCGTAGGCGCGGCAATCCGCGTGCGCTCGGCGAGCGCAGCGGCGGTCTGGACCCGCGCCGGCTCCTCGGCCAGCGCCGCGAGCAGCACGGTCGCGTAGTCCGTGAGGCGACTGATGCGCAGCATGAGGGCATTCCTCCAAAACTAGGACTATTTTAGTACTGTTTGTAGGACAATCCAAGGTGCCGGCCCTTTGCTATTCTTGCTGCCCCGATTTCCCGGGGTGAATCACGAGCGGGGGTGGGCGACCGCGCCGAGCGCGGGCGCGACCCTGTCCAACGCAGGCTGGAGGCATAGGAACGATGAATGCGAGTGAGCTGACACGCGTCGCGGGCGCGATGGTGGCCAAGGGCAAGGGGATTCTCGCGGCCGATGAGAGCAGCGGCACCATCAAGAAACGCTTCGACAGCATCAAGCTCGAGTCGACCGAGGAGCACCGCCGCACCTATCGCGAGATGCTGTTCACCGCTCCGGCCGCGGCCGAGTCGGTGAGCGGAGTCATCTTCTATGACGAGACCTTGCGACAGAAGACCCAGGACGGCACGCCGTTCCCGCAGTACCTGGCACGCCAGGGCATCATCCCGGGCATCAAGGTCGACCTGGGCGCGAAGCCCCTCGCGGCCTACCCCGGCGAGACGGTCACCGAAGGTCTCGATGGGCTGCGCGAGCGGCTGGTGGAATATCGCGGGCTTGGAGCGCGCTTCGCCAAGTGGCGCGCGGTGATCGACATCGCGCCCGGCATTCCCAGCGCGTTCGCCATCGAAGCCAATGCCCACGCACTGGCGCGCTACGCCGCGCTCTGCCAGGAAAACGACATCGTACCGATCGTGGAGCCGGAAGTGCTCATGGACGGTGATCACTCACTCGAGCGCTGCGAGGAGGTCACCGATCGAGTGCTCGAGCGCGTGTTCCACGAGCTGTGTGCGGCACGGGTGCTGCTCGAGGGCATCGTGCTCAAGCCGAACATGGTCATCTCGGGCAAGAAGGCGGCGAACCGCGCCGGCCCGCAGGCGGTGGCAGAGGCCACCGTGCGCACGCTCAAGCGCCACGTACCGCCCGCGGTGCCGGGCATCGCCTTCCTCTCCGGCGGGCAGTCACCGCAGGAGGCGACCCTGCACCTGTCACTCATGAACCGGTTGGGTCCGCTGCCCTGGGCCCTTACCTTCAGCTACGGCCGTGCCCTGCAGGACACCGCGCTCAAGGCCTGGGGCGGCAGCGGCGCCAACTTCAGCGCCGGGCAGAAGGAGTTCGCCAAACGCGCCCGGCTCAACGGCCTCGCCACCACCGGCCGCTACAGCGCCGAGATGGAGAGTCAGGCCGCCTGAGGCCTGAAGGCAGCTGCACCGCGCGTGGCAGTCCCCGCACCCGTAACCGCCGGCGCGCCCGACGCCGCCTCCGAGGCGGTGGTGGACGTGCGCGACGTGCATTACAGCATCGGCGGGCGCGAGATCTTCGCGGGACTCAGTCTGCAGGCGCGCCGCGGACGCATCACCGCCGTCATGGGGCCGAGCGGGACCGGCAAGACCACGCTGCTGCGGCTGATCACGGCGCAGATTCGGCCCGAGCGCGGCACGGTGCGCGTGTTCGGCGAGGACCTCGCTGCCCTCAACTCGCGCGCCATCTATCAGCTGCGCCAACGCATGGGCATGCTGTTCCAGAACGGCGCGCTGCTCACCGATCTTTCGGTGTTCGAGAACGTCGCCTTCCCGGTACGCGAGCACACCGACCTGACCGAGGGGCTGATCCGCAAGCTGGTGCTGGTGAAGCTGCAGGCGGTGGGCCTGCGCGGCGCCGCGGCGCTGTTGCCGGCGGAGCTCTCCGGTGGCATGGCGCGGCGCGTGGCGCTGGCCCGGGCCATCGTGATGGACCCGGAACTGCTCATCTATGATGAACCGTTCGTGGGGCTCGACCCGATCTCGCTCGGCTTCATCCTGCGCCTGATCAAACAGATGAACGCGGCGCTGGGCATCACCAGCATCGTCGTCTCGCATGACGTGCAGGAGCTCGCGACCATCGCCGACGATTCCTATCTCCTCTCGGAGGGGCACATCGCCGCGAGCGGCACCCCGGCGCAGCTGCGTGACAGCGGCGCACCGGCGGTGCGCCAGTTCATGACGGGCAGCGCCGAGGGCCCGGTGGGCTTTCACTACCCGGCGCCCGATTACCTGTCCCAGCTGCTCAAGGAAGACGATGCCTAGCAGCGCCAGCGCCGGCCCGCTGCTGGAGGGGGTGCGCCGGGTCGGCTCGGTGAGCCTTTTCTTCGTGCGGCTGCTGCTGCAGTGCGTACCGGCGCTGGCGCGACCACGCCTGCTGATCGCGCAGATCTACAACACCGGCTCACGCTCGCTCATCATCATCATGCTCTCCGGGCTGTTCGTCGGCATGGTGCTCGGCCTGCAGGGTTACGATCTGCTGCAGCGTTTCGGCTCGGAGGACTTCCTCGGCAGTGCCGCCGGGGTCGGACTGCTGACCGAGCTGGGGCCAGTGATCACCGCGCTGCTGTTCGCCGGCCGGGCCGGCACGGCGCTCACCTCCGAGATCGGCCTCATGCGCGCCACCGACCAGCTCACAGCGATGGAGATGATGGCGGTCGACCCGCTGCGCTACGTCGCGGCACCGCGCTTTCTCGGGGGCATCATCGCCATGCCGCTCCTGTCGGCGATCTTCTGCCTCATCGGCCTGTATGGCGCGCAGCTGATCGGCGTGCAGCTGATGCGCATCGATCCGGGCGTGTTCTGGTCGCAGATGCAGGGCTCGGTGACGCACCGCAACGTCACCGAGAGTGTCGTGAAGAGCCTGGTATTCGGCAGCGCCTGCAGCCTGATCGCCGTGCACGAGGGCTACCATGCGGAGCCCACCGCCGCGGGCGTAGGCTTGGCGACGACGCGCACCGTGGTCGCCTCGTCGGTCCTCATCCTGCTGCTCGACTACGTGCTGACAGCCGCCTTTTTGTGAGAGGAAACTAGCCCATGCGCCCGAACCGTACGCTCGAGATCGGCACCGGCCTCTTCGTGCTGCTGGGTTTCGCCGCACTGCTGTTCCTCACCACGCAGTTGCCTGCGAGCGGCATGAAATTCGGTGGCGGCAGCAAGGGAGGCTATGCGGTGAGCGCCGAATTCGACAATGTGGGCGATCTGAAAGTCGGCTCGCCGGTATCCATGTCCGGGGTACGCGTCGGCGAGGTCACCGGCATTGCCTACAACAGCAAGGACTACAAAGCCGAGGTGCAGCTGCGCATCGCCAACCAGTACCGCCAGATCCCCGACGACAGCTACGCCTCCATCCAGACGCAGGGACTGCTCGGGGGCAAGTACATCGGCATCTCCCCGGGTGGCTCGGACACCTACCTCAAGCCGGGCAGCGTCATCGAACAGACGCAGTCCGCGATCGTGCTCGAGAGCCTCATCAACAAGTTCTTCGCCAACTACGCCAGCGGCAAAAGCGGCAGTGGCGGCGAGGCGGGAGCGGGCGGCGCGGCCGCGCCGGCGCCCGCCGGGAAGGATACGCAACCCAAGGTGGAGTCCCGGAAATGAAATACTTCGCGAGTTTGCTGATGCTCACGCTGACCTGGACCCTGGGGGGGGCGCAGACACCCCCCGCCGCGCCGCCGGCCGCGGCCACCGCCGGCAGCGGCGACAGTCCGACCGAGGTGGTGCAGACGGCCGCGCAGGGCATGCTCTCCGACCTCGACAAGGACCGCGAGGGCTACCGCCGTGACCCGGCCAAGGTCGCGCAGCTGGTGGACAAGTATCTGCTGCCGCATTTCGATACCGAGTTCGCCGCCAAACTGGTGCTCGGCCAGTACTGGCGTACCGCGAGCCCCGAGCAGCGCAAGCGCTTCATCGATGCTTTCTATCACTCGCTGCTCGCCAACTACGGCTCGGCGCTGACGGAATTCACCTCCGACCGCCTGAAGATCTTCCCCGGCCACGACGACCCGGCGGCCGCGCGCGCCACGGTGCGTACCGAGGTCAAGCGCGCCAACGGCGACCGTGTCTCGGTGAACTACTACCTGCATAAGACACCGCAGGGCTGGAAGGCCTGGGACGTGGTGATCGACGGCATCAGCTACGTCAACAGTTACCGCGAGGACTTCGGCCCGCAGATCGAGAGCCAGGGAATCGACGCGGTGATCAAGCGCCTCGAGTCAGGCGAGAAGCCCGAGTCCATCGGCAAGACCACCAAATGAGGCACGAGCCGGCTGGCGCGAGCTTCGCGCTCGAGGAAGCCGGCGCCGGACGCCTGCGCGCGCAAGGTGCGCTTGTCTTCGCCACCGCGCGCCGCGCCTGCGCGGCAGGCGTGCAGCGCCTGCGCGCGGCGGGGACGACGCCCGTCACCATCGACTGCGCCGGCGTGACCGCGGCGGACAGCGCGGGGCTGGCGGTATTGCTGGAGTGGTTCGGCGCGGCGCGGGCGGCGGGCGGCGCGCTGCGCCTCGAGACGCTCCCGGGCGGCCTGCGCGCGCTCGCGCGCATCAGCGAGGTGAGCGAGCTCCTCGAGCCGGGTGTTGCTCCGGCGCCCTAACGCGGCGGCGGGGGTGGTGTCGCGGGTTGCGGCGTGGCCGCCGGGGCCTCGTCCCGCTGCTCGGCCTCCTGGTAAAGCCGCTGCTCGGTCTGGTCCTCGTTGCTCTGGCCGCCGTTCACCTTGAAATCGCGGTGCTGCAGGTAGGCGTTGCGCACGAACCCATACGGGTCATAGGCACTGTCGAGGGTGTTATCGAGGGGGAGCAGCCGCGCGCGCGTGTCGATGGCGCCGAGGCCGCGCAGTCCCCAGCGGAGCCAGACGTTGCTGAGGTAGTGGCGGGGATCGGCGAACTCGTCTCCCGCGCGCCCAACCGTGTCGCGGACGTCCGAGGGACCGAGCACCGGGATGACGAGATACGGTCCGCTCTTCACGCCCCATTTACCGAGCGTCTGCCCGAAGTCACGATCGTTCTTGTCCAGCCCCGCCTGCGTGGCCGGGTCCATGAGACCGCCGAAACCCAGCGTCGTATTGAGAAGCAGCCGCCCGGTGTCGTTGGCGAAGCCCTTGAGCTGTCCCTGCAGCAGGTCGTTCACCATGGTGATCGGCGTGCTGAGGTTGTCGAAGAAGTTCGCGACGCCGGTGCGTACCACCTGCGGGACTACCCGCACGTAGCCCCGCGTCACGGGCCGCAGCACCGCCTTATCGAGCGCGCTGTTGAACCTGTAGGTGGCACGGTTCATCCGCTCCCACGGGTCGCGCGGCGTGCGCTGGGTTCCGGGCGGTAAGGTCGCGCAGCCGCCGAGCAGCACGAGTCCGAGACAAAGAAAGGCACTCCGAATCGCGACGGCCATGGGGGTCCTGCAGGCAAAAAGAAACATTGTAGCCGAGGGCGTGGGCCCGGCCCGCAGCACGGCCGCGCTGCAGCTTGGGATCTAGCGCCCGCCGCGTCCGGAGGGCTGCTGCTGGCCCTGCTCGTTGTCGGCGATCTGACGCTTGCGCGTGCTCATCAGGTAATCGCGCACCTCGTCCAGACGGGCCTGATACCGCTGCCGCTGAATCTGACTGATGTGCGGTGCGGCAAGGGCGAGCTGCAGCTGTTGCGCGGCAAGGTTCAGGTCTCCGCCGGCGATCTGGTACTCGCCCATGTAGTAGTAGGCATCGCCGGGATCATTGGCCGCGCTCGCCGCGAGCGCGGTCAGGCGGATCTGGTCGGGGGTCGGCGGCACGTTGTTGAACAAATCGAGCAGCATCGTGTGCGCCTCGGCGGCACGGCCGTTTGCCATCAGCGTCTCGGCGTAGCGGACCGTCACGGGGACGTTGCGCGGGAAGAGCTCGCTCGCGTGCTGGTAGGTGGCGAGTGCCTCGCGCGGGTGCCCGGCCTTGGCCTCCGCCTGCGCCAGTGCGATGTACAGCAGCGTGATCCCCTCGTGCTCCTGCACCAGCGGCCTGAGGATCTTGACGGCCTCAGCCGGCTGGTTGGCCGCGGTGAGCGCCAGCGCCTGGCCGTAGCGATTGGCGGGCGTATCCGCGCCGTGCGCGATCTTGGTGGCGTACAGCGCCGCCATGTCCACATCTCCGGTCGCGGTGAGGACGCGTACCCGCTCGCGGATCAGCGCGTAGCTGGGCGCATCAGTGACGCGGTGCGACGGGAACTGCGCCGCGCGTGAGCGCTGCTCGGCGATGCGATCGGTCGTCATCGGGTGATCGATGAGCATCGCGGGGATATAGGTGACCGCGAGCCCCTCGTGACGCGACATCGTCTCGAACATCTGTCCCATGCCGTAGGGGTCGTACCCCGCGCCGGCGAGGAAACCGATGCCGACCCGATCGGCTTCTGCCTCGTTATCGCGGGTGAAGTTGATCTCGTGCTGTATCGCCATGCCCTGCGCCGCCGCCACCGCCCCTTCGATGGCCTGCCCGCCGCCGATGGCGCCGAGCAGGATGGCCGCGAGCATCGCCGCGGCGGAGGTGAGGCTCGCCTGTTGCTGGTTGCGGATCATGCGGGCGATGTGGTGCTGCGTGACGTGCGCGGTCTCGTGCGCCATGACACCCGCCAGCTCCGACTCGGTGGAACTCGCCAGCACCGTACCCGCGTTGATGAAGATGAAGCCCCCGGGCACTGCGAAGGCGTTGATCTGCGGATCCTTGATGACGAAGTACTGGAAGTTCTTGCCGCCCTCGGTGCTTTGCGAGGCGAGGCGCAAACCCACTGAGTTGATGTACTCGCTGACCTCCGGGTCTTCGACGATGGCGTTCTGGTCGCGCAGCTCCTTGGCCACCATCGCGCCGAGGCGGTACTCGTCGGTTTGCGACAGCACCGCCGCGGCCGGGCTGCCCATGTCGGGCAGGTCCGAGCCGGCCGGCACCGCACCGAGGTTGATCGGGCTCGTGGCCGGGGGCTCGGCCGCGGCGAGCGAACCGGTCAGGGCCAGTCCGGCGGCAAGAAGGGCGGGGAGCAGGCGACGCATGGGCATTCAGACGCGCCGCTCGGCGCGAAGTTTCCCTACTGGCTACAAATACTTACCAACCGGCACCCGGCCGGTCAGCTCGCAGCGTACACCTAGAGTATGTCCGAGGCGAAATCGGCCAGCCGCGAGCGCTCCCCGCGCACCAGGGTGATGTGTCCGGAGTGCTCCCAGCCGCGGAAACGGTTCACGGCGTAGGTGAGCCCGGAGGTCATCTCGGTGAGGTAGGGGGTATCGATCTGGGCGATGTTGCCGAGGCAGGCGAGCTTGGTGCCCGGTCCGGCGCGCGTGATGAGCGCCTTCATTTGCTTGGGCGTGAGGTTCTGTGCCTCATCGAGGATCAGGAAACGGTTGAGGAAGGTGCGGCCGCGCATGAAGTTGAGCGAGCGGATCTTGATGCGGTTACGCAGCAGGTCGTGGGTGGCGGCACGACCCCAGTTGCCCCCCTCCTGCGTGCCGGTGAGCACCTCGAGGTTGTCCATGAGGGCTCCCATCCACGGCTCCATCTTTTCTTCCTCGGTGCCGGGCAGGAAGCCGATGTCCTCCCCGAGCGGGATGGTGACGCGGGTCATGATGATCTCGACGAAGCGATTGGTCTCGAGCGTCTGCATCAGTCCGGCGGCGAGGGCGAGCAGCGTCTTGCCGGTGCCGGCCGGGCCGAGCACGGTGACGAAGTCGATCTCCGGGTCCATCAGCAGGTTCAGCGCGAAGTTCTGCTCGCGGTTGCGCGCGGTAATGCCCCACACGTTGTGCCGCTCGTTGCGGTAGTCGCGCAGCAGCTCGAGGCTCGCGCGCTCGCCCTCGATGCGGCGCACGATCGCCTCGATGCCCTGCGCGCTGTCCTCGAACAGGCCCTGGTTGGGCTGCCAGTCCCGCACCGCCGGCCCGGTGAGCTCGTAGAAGGTGCGGTCGGCCTCCTTCCAGGAGCGGATGTCCTTGCCGTGTTGCTCCCAGAAATCCTTAGGCAGTGCGGTCATGCCGCTGTACAGGACATCCGCGTCCTCGAGCGTCTTGTCGCTGTAGTAGTCCTCGGCGTGCACACCCAGAACCGCGGCCTTGATGCGCAGGTTGATGTCCTTGGAGACCAGGATCACGCGCGCCTCGGCGTGC
>JAFAPI010000148.1 GCA_019247195.1 Gammaproteobacteria bacterium | reverse complement strand
TTTCGCGCCGCGCGCAGGTGGTTGGAACATGGATCCGAAGGAACGCAGAACAACGATGAACGGGGTCAACATGCATGTATCCACGAGCAGGGGAGCAGGGGCCGCACGCGCCGGGGGTTTCACCCTTCTGGAGCTGCTGGTGGTCATGGTTATCATCGGTCTGCTGGCGGGTTTTGTGGCGCCACGTTATTTCTCGCAGGTCGGCAAATCCCGTGTCAAAGCGGCGAGCGCGCAAATCGACGCTCTCGATAAGGCGCTCGAGCAGTTCCGGCTGGACGTGGGGCGTCTGCCCACGACCGAAGAGGGGCTGGCCGCGCTCAACGTGGCGCCGCCGGGCATCAACAACTGGGAGGGCCCGTACCTGAAGAAGGACGTCCCCGTGGACCCGTGGGGTCATGCCTACGTGTACGCGCAGCCGGGCACTCATGAGAACGACTTCGATCTGATCTCCTATGGCCGCGACGGCAAGCCGGGCGGCAGTGGCGAAGACGCCGATCTCGTCAACTGGTAGACGGCGTGGAGTTCCGCATCAAGGCACTCGACGGCTCGCAAGGGGTCGTCATCTCGTCCATAGATGCGCTCGACGAGGCCGACGCGCGTCGCCAGCTGGGCATGAAGGACCTGCGCATCATCTCGATGCGGCCGGTGCGGCGCATGCGGCTGTTCGCGCGTTCCGCACGCCTTGATTTGGCCGTTTTCAGCCAACAGCTGGTGTCACTGCTGGAAGCGGGGTTGTCGCTGGTCGAGGCACTCGAGGCGCTGGCTGAGCGGGAATCGAGCACGAGCACCAAGGGCATCCTGGATCGCGTTCTGCTGCGCTTGTACGAGGGACAGACACTGGCGGCGGCGCTGCGCGAGCATCCGCAGAGCTTCCCCGAGCTCTACGTCGCCTCGGTGCGTGCCAGTGAGCGCACCGGAGGGCTGCGTGAATCGCTCACGCGCTACATCGCCTACCAGGAGCAGGCGGACGCGCTGCGCAAGACGCTGGTCAATGCCTGCATCTACCCGGGAGTGCTGCTGGGCGCCGGCTTCCTGGTCACCCTGTTCCTGATGGGTTACGTGGTACCGCGCTTCAGCTCCATCTACGAAGACGTAGGCAGCGATCTGCCGTTCGCCTCACAACTGCTGTTGCGGTGGGGTCAGCTCATCGATGCGCATGCGGGCGCGGTGATCCTGGGTGCGGTGGCGCTGATTGCGGGGGCGATTTACGGCCTGCGGATGCCAGAGACGCGGGTGGCCGTCGCCACCTGGATCACGCGCATTCCGGCGGTGGGCCGGCAGCTGCACGTCTACCAGCTGGCGCGGCTCTACCGCACCGCGGGCATGCTGCTGCGTGGAGGTATCCCCGCGGTCACCGCGCTACAGATGTCGAGCGGGTTGGTCCGTGCGGGCTCACGCGCCGCCTTCGCAGCCGCCACCCAGGCCGTGCGCGAGGGTCAGTCACTCGCCGAGGCGATGGAGTGCCACGGGCTCACCACCCCGGTGGCGGCCCGCATGCTCAGAGTCGGCGAGCGCAGCGGCAACATGGGCGAAATGATGGAGCGCATCGCCTCCTTCTGCGAACAGGAGCTCGCCCGCTGGGTGGCGGTGGTGACGCGCCTGATCGAGCCGATCCTGATGACGGTCATCGGTCTGATCATCGGCGTGATCGTCGTGCTCATGTACTTTCCCATCTTCCAGCTCGCCGGGAGCATCCGATGAATGCCGTAGTGGATGAGCTGCAGGCGAGCCCCGAGCTGGCTCTGCCGCCCGCGGCGGTTAATCTGGCCCCGCCCGCCGTGCTGGACGAGGCGGCGATTGCGCAGGCGCTGCAGGAGGCGCAGCGCTCAGGTCGCCCGGCGCTGGAGCTGCTCGGCGAGCTGACTCAACTCTCCGGGGACGCCCTGGCGCGCCCCCTGGCGAGTGCGCTCGATTACCGCTTCGTCGCGGGCAGTCGGCTGTTCCAGCTGGAACCGGACTTTTCCATTCTCTCGCCCGCCGAGGGCACCAAGCGCCGCTGCGTGGTGGTCCACGAGGGGGATCAGCTGCTCGCGGTGTTTGCCGATCCATTCGATCAAGCGTTGCGCGGCTGGCTCGAGCTGCGGGTCTCGGGGCCGCTGGAATGGGCGCTGGCCGCGGCCGATCAGCTCACTGCACTCATCTCGCGGCGCGCCGAGGCGCTGCGGGCCATCGACGCGGTGCTGCCCGATACCGAGCGCGCGGCGCGTGCCGCCGAGCGGGTCGACAATCTTTCCTACGTCTCGATCAGCGAGGCTGCCAGCCCGGTGGTGCGGCTGGTGCACTCCACTGTTTACGACGCGTTGCGTGCTGGCGCGAGCGACATTCACCTCGAGTCCGTGGCGACGGGGCTCGTCGTGCGCTACCGCCTGGACGGTGTGCTGGCGAGCGTCGCGACGGTGCCGGGCGTTGAGCTCGCCGAGCAGGTCATCTCACGCATCAAGGTCATGTCGGAGCTCGACATCGCGGAGCGCCGTGTTCCGCAGGATGGTCGGTTCCAGATCGCGCTCGAGGGTCGCCCGATCGACTTTCGAGTGTCCATCATTCCCAGCATCTTCGGTGAGGACGCGGTACTGCGCATCCTCGACAAGCAGGCCCTCACCAAGCAGATGAATGGGCTGAGGCTCGATGTGCTCGGCTTCGATTCCAGGCTCATCCAGCAGGTGCGGCGGGTCTCTGCACTGCCCCACGGCATGCTGCTGGTCACCGGGCCCACCGGCAGCGGCAAGACCACCAGTCTGTACGCTGCAATCTCCGAGACCGTAAATGGCCGTGACAAGATCATCACCATCGAGGATCCGGTCGAGTATCAGCTCCCGGGCGTGCTGCAGATTCCGGTGAACGAGAAGAAGGGTTTGACCTTCGCACGCGGCTTGCGCTCGATCCTGCGCCACGACCCGGACAAGATCATGGTCGGTGAGATCCGCGATCCCGAGACCGCGCAGATCGCCATCCAGTCAGCCCTGACCGGGCACCTGGTGTTCACCACCGTGCACGCCAACAACGTGTTCGACGTGGTGAGCCGCTTTGCACACATGGGGGTCGACACTTACAGCTTCGTTTCGGCGCTATCTGCGGTGATGGCACAGCGCCTCGTGCGAATCAATTGCGAGCAGTGCTGTGAAGCCTACATGCCCTCGCGCCAGCTGCTGGAAGAGTCGCGACTGCCGCTGGCCACCGGCGCGGGCTTCAAGTTCCGGCACGGTGGCGGCTGCAAGCACTGCCGGGGCACGGGGTACCACGGACGCAAGGCGATCGGCGAGCTCATGGTGCTCACTGATGAGATCCGTGAGGCGATCGTCAGTCGTGCGCCGTTGCGCCAACTAAAGGAACTCGCGCACCACTCCGGCGTGCGCCTCATCCGCAGCGCTGCGCTCGATCTGGTGCGCCGCGGACAGACCACTCTGGAGGAAGTAAACCGTGTCACCGTTATGGCGTGATGAGGTCGGCGCGTATCTGTCGCCGGGGCGCATCTGCCTGGTGCGCCTAAAACGCGGCTTGAGGCCCGCCGTCAGCACACAACATGAGCAGGCGCTCAATGCCGGCGAGGCGGCCGGGTGGGAGCCCGCGCTGGCGGCATTGGACGCCCTGCTGGCGGATGAGAGTTGGCGCGGCGCACAACTGCGCCTGGTGCTGTCCGATCACTGGGTGCGATACGCCATGGTGCCGTGGACCGCCGAGGTCAAGTCGGCCGGCGAGCGACTCACGCATGCCCGGCAGCTGTTGCTGAGCATGTACGGCGAACTCGTGAGTCAGTGGGAAGTGTGCGTCTCGGAGTCTCCGCCCCTGTGTCCGCGCGTCGCCTGCACCATCCCGGCGGGCCTCATCGCGGATCTGCGCACCCTGTGCGCCAAACACGCCGCAAAGATTGCCTCGCTGCAACCGCATCTGGTCGCGTCCTACGCCAGCTGGCGACACGTCTTGCCGCGGAACAATGCCTGGTTTGTCACCGTTGACCAGGGTTCGCTCGCGGCTGCTCGCATCGTGCCGGCTGGCTGGGATCGCGTACACAGCGTGCGCATCGGTACCGATTGGACGCGCGAGCTCAAACGCCTGCAGACCTTCGGCCGGATCGCCAGCGAGAACCCGAACGAGGGACGGGTGTACGTGGATGCACCGCAAGCATGGCGCGAAGTCGCGGGGGAGGCCGGAAAAGACTTGCAATGGCTGGACGAGCCCACCATGGCGCTCGATACGCTGCAGCAGCTGGGACGTTTGCGCAGGTGGGCCGCATGAGGAAGTTGCTCGCCCGCTACGCAACGGCTGTCGTCACGCGCCGCGCCAGCGCGGCCATGGTGCCGCTCGACTTCGTACGACCGCGCGCGCTGATCAGCCCGGTCGGTATCGCTCTGCTGCTGCTAGGAGGTGCGGCGATCGGCGCCACCGTACTCGAGTACCGCGCCATGGACGCGCAGCGCGCGGGCCTCGAGCTCAAGCTCGCAACCGCGACGCGCCATGCGCAACGGGATGCCCTGAGCGGCCCCCGTGCGGCCCACCTCACCGAGGAGGCGACCCGCGTGGCGGGTGAGCTTTCAACGCCCTGGACAGCCCTGCTCGCCGAGCTCGAGTTCGCAAGTCACGACAAGGAAGGCGATGTCGCTTTGCTCTCCATCGAGCCGGATCACGAAAAGCATCGCGTTCACATCAGCGCCGAGTCCCGCAACCTTCGCCAGGCGCTCGCCTATGTCGAGCGGCTGAGGACCACCCACTCGCTGCGCTACCCGATGTTGGATAGCCACGAGGTCAAGGCGGATGATCCCCAGCGCCCTGTGCGATTCGTGCTGACTGCCGACTGGCAGGAGGGTTCGTGAATCAGGCCACTGGGGTAACGCTAATGCCGAGCGTGGCGCCTGCAGCGGCCGCGGCGAGGCCCGTCCAGCCGCCGGTGCAGCCGGCATCCGCCCTCACGCGCACCCGCGACGCGCTCGGTCACCTGCTCTCCTATGCCCAGTACTATGTCGGGCGCATCGGCCCGGCGGGGCAGAGTGGCGCCGCCGCGCTCGTCGCGGCCGCCATCGTGACGACCAGCGCGCTGATCCCGGCGCACCACGCGATTCAATCGCTGCACTCGGACCTGCTGAGCGTGCAGCAGCCGCACGCGGCGCTACGCGCAGAGAATGCGATCGCCCGCGTCCTGAGCGCGCTGCCGGGGCGCGAGCAGATCCCCGGCGTGCTCGGCACCATCTACCAGCAGGCGCAGGAAGCGGGCGTCCCGCTCGACAGCGGTCGCTACACGTTCAGTGCGGGCAAGGCGGGCGGTGTGGCGCGCTATGAGGTGCAGTTTCCGGTGAAGGCGAGCTATCCGCAGATTCGCGCCTTCATCAACGGCACCCTGTCCGCGGTGCCGGCCGCGAATCTGGACAAATTACACATCGAGCGCAAGGCGGTGGGCGAGACCATTGTCAACGCCGAAGTGGATTTCGTGATTTTAGTGCGCGGGGGGTGACATGGCTGTGACGACCCGTACCAGGCTGTTGATAGGCACCGCCGCCGGGATCGGCGTCTACATCGCGGTGGGCCCGAGAGATCCGCAACCGATCGAGGCTGCCAAGGCGCATGTGCTTGCGACTCGGGTCGAGCCGCACGCCGCCGCCGCGCTGGCTCCCTCCGGCGGGGGGCTGCTCTACCGGTTGGCGCACCGAGTGACCGAACAGTCGGGCGCGGGCGCGCTGTTTGCCGCCCACTCCTGGTATGTCGCTCCGCCGCCGCCACCGCCTGCGCCGGTGCAGGCGGCCCCCGTCGCCCCGCCGGCACCGACCGCGCCCCCGTTGCCATTTCAGTACATGGGCAGCTATGTGCCCGATGGCGGGGCCGCCGTCTTCTTCCTCACCCGCGCGGACCGGGTGTACGACGTACACGTCGGCGACACGATCGACAATACCTACAGCGTGGACAGTTACAACGGCACGCAGCTGGTGCTCACCTACAAACCTCTCAACATACAACAGCAGCTCACCGCTGGGGGCGCCAAGTGATGAAGTTCCGGTGCCGAGTATTCGGTTCATCCCTGCTACTGACAGTGTTGGTGGGCTGCGCCGCTGAGCGGCTGCACCAGGAAGGGCTCGCCGCCATCGAGCGCGGGGACTATGAGACCGGCATCGCCGATCTGCGCCAGGCACTCGCCAAGGCCCCCGATAACATGGGATACCGGCTCGATTTTCCGGCGCAGCGTGACGCCGCGGTCCATACCCTGATCGCCCAAGCCGACACGGCGCGCCAGGCGGGGCAGCTGGAGGGAGCGGCCGCCCTCTACCGGCGAGTGCTGACGATCGAACCGAGCAACTACCGCGCGCGGCATGGCCTCGACGGTATCGAGGGCGACAAGCGGCACGCCGAGATGCTCGATACCGCACGCAAGGCATACGAGCGCAAGGACTACGACGCATCCGAGGCGCAGTTGCGCGCCATCCTCAGTGAGGACCCTGGCTACGTCCCGGCCGAAGAGCTCGCGGCTGCGATCAATCTCGCCCGCGGGCCCGTGACAGCGGCGCCAAAACTGCAGACTCGCGAGAACCGCCGGGTGACGCTGCAGTTACGCGATGCGCCGACCAAGATGGTCTTCGAGGTCCTGCAGCGTGAGACGGGGATCAACTTCATTCTCGACAAGGACATCAAGAGCGACAGCAAGACCAGCATCTTCGTGCAGGACGTACCGGTCGAGGAGGCTATCGATCTGGTACTGGAGCAGAACCAGCTGGCGCGGCAGATCCTCGCCACCAACATGGTGATCATCTACCCCAATACCCCCGCCAAACAGAAGGACTACGAGCAGCAGATCGTGCGCACCTTCTACCTGACCAACGCGACGCCCAAGGACGTCGAGAGCATGCTGAAAACGGTGCTCGGCACCAAGACTTTGTTCATCGATGAGCGGGCGAATGTCGTGGTGATGCGCGATACCCCGGATGCGGTGCGGATGGCGGAAAAGCTGGTCGCGTCGGTGGACGTGACCGAGCCGGAGGTCATGCTTGAGGTGGAGGTGCTGGAGATCACTCGCAGCCGCCTGCTGGACCTCGGCATCCAGTATCCGTCGTCGGTCACCCTGACGCCCTCGGCGCTGGCGCACGCGGCCACGGGAGGCGCCACCACGGCCGGTTCCGGGCTGGTGCTCTCGGATCTGTCGCACCAGAACTCACACACCATCAACGTCAGCAATCTCGGTATCACGGTCAACGCCCTCAAGCAGGCGGGGCTCGTCAACACACTGGCGAGCCCGCGCATCCGGGCGCGCAACAAGGAAAAGGCCAAGATCCTGATCGGTACGCGAGAGCCCGTGATCACCAACAGCGTCACCCCGACCGCGGTCGGCGCGCCGGTCGTGACGGGCAGCGTGCAATACCTGGACGTGGGGCTCACGCTCGAGGTGCAACCGACCGTCTACTTGGACAACGATGTTGCGATCAAGGTCAATCTCGAGGTGAGTTCGATCCTCAAGCAGGTCACGACGCAATCCGGCACCATCGCCTACGAGGTTGGCACGCGCAACGCCAACACCCTGTTGCAGCTCAAGGACGGCGAAACACAGGTCCTGGCCGGGCTCATTCAGGACTCCGACACCCGCAACTTCAACGGCATCCCCGGTCTCGGCGACATTCCCATTCTGAAGCACCTGTTCGGCACCCAGCACTCGGATCGGGAGAAGGACGAGATCGTGCTGTCCATTACCCCGCGCATTGTGCGGCTGCAGCCGCGGGCGGCCGGGGAGGCCACCGAGTTCTGGTATGGCAATGAGTCGCGCACGCGGACGGCCCCCTACACGTCGGTGACGGCACCGCCGTCCAGCCGCGCGGCTCCGCCGGCGCAAAGCGCCGGGTCAGCAGCTGTTTCCGCACCCGCGCAGGTCTACCCGCCGCCCGGTGCGGCTGCGCTGCCAAATTCGGGCGGACCGCAGCCCGTGAATCCGTCGGTGCCGGCGGCGACGGTCTCCGCACCGCTCGGCGGCTCGGAGGTGCCGCAGGGTCCGCCCATCACTGCCGTCCCGGCGCCGATCGCCCCGGTACCTGCGCCGCCCTCAGCGGCCGGGGAATCCGCCGCCAACGCAGCATCCTCGACCGGGGCTGCGCCGGCGTCCCAACCGGGCGGGGCGGGAGCGCCCTCCGCGTTGTCCGTGCAGGGGCCTTCCGAGGCTAAGGTGGGCGATGAATTCGATGTGATCGTCCAGCTCTCTTCCTCAGAGCCGATCACGCGGCTGCGCTCGCAGCTGCGGTTCGATGCCACTGCGCTGCAGCTGATGAACGCCAGCACGGGGGAGATCGTGCCGGCGGCTGCCGGTAGCCCGACGATCAGTACTCGAGGCGCGGGTGCGCAACTCGACGTGACGACGACCTCCGAGGAGCCAGTGCAGGGCAGCGGCCCCCTGATGCTGCTGCACTTCAAGGCGCTCACCGCGCGCCCCGCGACCCACGTCTCCGCGATGCTGAATGTGTTGAGCGGCACGGGCGCGGCAGTCGGGAGCAGCGCGGCGCAACCGCTGCAGATTGCCATACAGCCGTGATACCCATGAACGTGCGTGGCTTCACTCTGATTGAGCTCGTGATCACGCTCGCCATCGTCGGCCTGCTCGCGACCGCCGCGATGCCGCTCGCGCAGCTGGTCTCGAAACGGGAGAAGGAGGCAGAGTTGCGCGCGGCGCTGCGCGACATCCGTGGGGCGCTCGATGCCTACAAGCTGGCCGCCCAGGGCGGGCACATCAAGCTGGAGGTCGGGGCTTCGGGCTATCCGCCCGATCTCAAATCGCTGTATGCCGGCGTCGAGGATCAGATGAGCGACAAGAAAGTCGACCTGTACTTCCTGCGCCGGATTCCCCGTGACCCGTTCTTTCCCGATGCTTCCTTGCCGGCCGAAGAGACCTGGGGTCTGCGCAGCTACAAGAGCCCGGCCGATGACCCCCAGCCCGGAGACGACGTGTACGACGTTTACTCGATGTCGAGCGGCAAGGGACTCAATGGTGTGACGTATCGCGACTGGTGATGCCCATGGAGTTTGAAGCGCGCCCGCCGAGTCCCGGCTTTACCCTCATCGAGCTGTTAGTCGTGATGGCGATCATCGGTACGCTGCTCAGCATCGCGGTACCGAGGTATTTCCGCGCGCTCGAGCACGCGCGCGAGACGGTACTCAAGCAGGATCTCGCCATCCTGCGCGAAGCGATCGACAAGTACTACGCGGATCTCAATCAGTATCCGGAGAAGCTGCCCGATCTGGTTGAACGGCACTATGTCCGCTCCGTACCGGTCGATCCCTTCACGAAGGTTGCCGACAGCTGGGCGTTGATTCAGTCCGAGGACCCCGACCATCCCGGCATCCGCGACATTCACAGCGGGGCGGAGCAGCTCGCCGGCGACGGGGCCGCGGTCTCCTCCTGGTGAGCCTGATGCGCTCTGCGCTCAACCGGCAGCGCGGCTTCACCTACATGGGCCTGCTCTTCGCCGTGGCCGTCATGGGGCTGATGCTCACCCTGGTGGGCCGCGTGTGGAGCACGACGGAGCAACGCGAGCGTGAGATCCAGCTGCTATTTGTCGGACATGCGTATCGCAACGCGATCGCTTCTTATTTTGCGAGCGGCCACCGTTTTCCCGCGGAACTGAAGGATCTCGTGCAGGACGACCGCTCGCCGGAGCCGAGGCATCACTTGCGCACCCTCTACGCAGACCCGACGACCGGCCAGGCCGACTGGAATCTCGTGATGACCCCGGACGGTCAGGGGATCATGGGCGTGGTGAGCAGCTCAAATGCAGCGCCCATCAAGCGCGACCGGTTCGACCCGGCGGATGAGTCGTTCAAGGACTCTGACTGCTATTGCTCGTGGCGGTTTATCTATTATCCGAATCGCTTCATGCGCAGCCTCGCGCCCTCCACGCTTACCGTCAGGCCGTCCGGCGGCGCGCCTGCCGGCCCCTCGAACACCTTTCATCCGGGCCGGCTCAGCCCCCTCATACCCGACAGCTCGAACCCGGCTTCGCCTCTTGGTTCCGACCGCTCCTTGCCAGATTCCGCAACTCCCGCGCCTTTTGGCCAGGGATCCACCCCGAATTGACGGTCTACTGTCTAACCCGACCTCTGTCTCTACTGCATCCAACCCTCCGGACTGCGGCCTCTCACCGATAGCGGCGCGAGGCCGCTCACAGCAACCTAGGACGGAGCAGAAAAATGATCGCAACAGGTCTAGCCGTGCGGCCGGGGGGCCGCCGGCCAGAAGAATGAAGCCTTACAACCTGCAGACACAACGACCAGCGGTCGGCAACCGCCTCTCATTCACTGATGTTCCAAGCGCCGGGCGCGTCGGCGCATCTGGAGACGTTATGTTCAAGACACGTGCTTGCATCGCATCGGCCCTGCTGAGCCTCCTCACCCTGCCGGCGTTCGGCCAGTCGTTCCGCGTGCAGTGCCCAACGACCACCATTACGCACCCCTCGAACCTGCAGGACACCAGTAGTGAGCCGGCCTACAACGCTCCGACGCAGTTCAAGTGCAGCATTGACGGGGGCTGCGCCGGCTCGGGCGTGTCCAACGCCGGTGCCAACAACGTCGGCTATCTCATCCCCGCGGGCAACGTCAACGGCGCGATCAAGTGCCAGCAGATCTCAGGCGGCGATGGCTACGCGACCATGGCCGACGGTACGCAGACGTACATGTTCTCCTTCGGGCCGCTCTCGGGGCTCGCGGACATCGCGGCCGGCCAGCCCGGCACCGAGTTCCCGAGCGTCTTCAACACGATCTACCCGGGCACTCTGCTACCGGGTGACCCCGCCACGACCAGTGGCGCGAGCGACGCCGGCGGCTACAACCTCGGTACTCCGGGAGCCTTCACGTACAACGGCGCGGTGGGGCTCACCAATGACGTCTCCTACATCTCCGCCATCTACGACATCAGTGAAAATTCGGCGACCGGCGCCTGCCTCCCGGGCCCGGGCACCAATTGCCACACCGTGACGGTGATTCTGAACGAGCCGGCCTCGTTCAATATCGGCGACAAAGTGGTGATCTCTGGCACCGGTGCTGGCTACGACAACACCCCCGCCAATCCCTGGACGGTCAGTGCGACCCAGATCCCCAATGCCTTCTTCGCGGCCAATTTCGCCTTCCAGTTCACCATGGCCCAGGGCGGCCAGCCCAACGTCAACCAGTCCACCACCGCCACGGCCGCGAGCCTGCCGGGGGTGACCGGCCACGTCGATCCGCGTCCGATCATCGATGTCGGCGTCATGAATGGCAACATCCCGGCGCCGCTCATGGCCTTCGATGAGGACGACGAGTTCTTCCTGACACTCACCAACGTCGGCATGATCATGCGGCCGGACCTGTTCGAACAGCACACGGTCCACTTCCACGGTTACCCCAACGCCTCGAGCTTCTTTGATGGCGTGCCGGATGCCTCCGTCGCCATCAACATCGGCGGCAGCTTCACCTACTACTACCTGGCCCCGGATGCCGGCACCTACTTCTGGCACTGCCACATTACCCCGCCCGAGCACCTGCAGATGGGCATGGTCGGGCAACTGTACGTGCGCCCGCGGCAGAACCGGGTGCCGGTCGGGAGCGCGCTGTACGCCGGGCTGCAGCAGCAGGAGAAGGACCTGCGCACGGCCTGCAACGTCACGACGGACATCCTCTGCAGCACGAACCTGCCAGCGGTCAATACGGGGGCACAGCAGGGTGTGGACACCGTGGGCAACGCGCAGACCAACCCCAACTTCAATCAGCCGCGTAAGTATGCGTACAACGACGGCGACGGCTCGACCGCCTACGACGTCGAGTACCCGCTCCAGATCCACGGCTTTGACCCGAACTTCCATTTCGTCGGCATGACCTTCAATCCCGAGGCCTTCGCCGACATGAAGGACAAGTACTTCCTGCTGAATGGCCGCAGTTACCCCGACACGGTCAATCCGAATGTGCAGCTGACGCAGTCATCCGACGGTCGCGTGCACTACTCGCAACCCATGCCGTCGATCATCAACATTCCTGCCGGCGGCAAGGCGCTGCTGCGCATCGCGGATTTGAGCGTCACCGAATACGCGACGCTGGCCTCACTCGGCATCCCGATGCACGTGATCGGCTACAACGCCAAGCTGCTGCGCGACCAGGCCGGCAATAACACTGACTACTACACCAACTCGATCACCCTCGGCGGCGGCGAGTCATTGGATGTGATTCTCGACGCCAGCAACACCACGCTCTATCCAGCGGGGAGCGTGTTCTACCTCTATACCCCGCAACTCGATCACCTGTCCAACGACGCCGAGAACTTCGGCGGCCTGATGACGGAAGTTCACATTCTTTAGGGGATGCCGATGCGCACACAGATCACACCGAATGTGGCTCCGATCTATCGGCTGCTGTCCCTGCTGCTCGCAGGCGCCGCGGTGCTGGCCGCTACGCCGGGGCACGCGGCCGCGCCCGGTATTACCGGTGGGGGTAGTGCGCCGGTCTTCAATCTGACGGCCCAGCCCGCCTACCTCAATCAGCCCGACGGCAACCAGGTCTATGCGTGGGGATACGGGTGCAACGGTGCACCTGCCGGCTTTGCCCCGACGTTGCCCAACCAGAATTGCGGGTCGATGCAGGTCCCGGGTCCGACGCTGATCGTGACCGAAGGGCAGACGGTAACGGTGAATTTGTCGAACGGCCTGCCGGCACCGGCGGGCAACACGTCGATCCTCTTTCCCGACTTTCA
>JAFAPI010000022.1 GCA_019247195.1 Gammaproteobacteria bacterium | reverse complement strand
GCGGCCGCCGGCGCGGCGGCGCTGGAGCGGACCCGCGAGGGCAAGCACGGGGAGTTCGCCAGCAACGTCGCGCTGCGCCTCGCCAAGAGCGCGCGCCGCAATCCGCGCGAGCTCGCCGCCGCCATCGTGGCGGCCCTGCCGCCGAGTCCGCTGCTCGCGCGCGCGGAGGTCGCCGGCGCAGGCTTCATCAACTTCCACCTGGCCCCGGCCGCCTACGCGCAGGAGCTGGCCCACATCCATGCGCGCGGCGCGCACTACGGCACCAGCCGCCGCGGCGCGGGCGAGCGGGTGCTGGTCGAGTTCGTCTCCGCCAACCCCACCGGGCCCCTGCACGTCGGCCATGGCCGCCAGGCCGCCTATGGCGCCACTCTCGCCAACATCCTGGCGGCGTGCGGCTACGCCGTCGAGCGCGAGTACTACGTGAACGACGCCGGTCGGCAGATGGACATCCTCGCCGTGAGCGTGTGGGTGCGCTACCTCGAGGCGGCCGGCGAGGTGCTGCCCTTCCCGCAGAACGGCTACCGCGGCGATTACCTGCGGCCGCTCGCGGCCGCGCTGCACCGGCAGGTCGGGGCGCAGCTGCAGCGCCCGGCCGCGGTGGTGCTGGCCGGTTTGCCGCCGGACGCCCCCGCCGGCGACAAGGAGGCGTACATCGATGCGCTCATCGCCCGCTGCCGCGAGCTGATCGGCGCCGAGGCACTGCGCGCGGTGCTCGAACTCGCGCTCGCTTCGATGCTCGGCGACATCCGCGCCGATCTGGCCGAGTTTGGCGTGGTGTTCGATCACTGGACGAGCGAGCGGGGACTCGCCGCCAGTGGCGCCATCGACCACGCCCTGCAGGTGCTCGAATCCCAGGGCCGGCTCGAGCGGCGCGGGGGCGCCCTGTGGTTTCGGGCCAGCGAGTTCGGCGACGAGAAGGACCGCGTCGTGGTGCGCGAGAACGGGCAGAAGACCTACTTCGCCTCCGACATCGCCTATCACCTCGCCAAGGTCGAGCGCGGCTTCGCGCACCTGATCGACGTGCTCGGCGCCGACCACCACGGCTACGTGGCACGGGTACGCGCCGGGCTCATCGCCATGGGGCGACCGGGGGAATGCCTCGAGGCCCCGCTCATTCAGTTCGTGAGCCTGTTCCGCGGCGCGGAGAAGATCCCGATGGGCAAGCGCGAGGCGCAGTTCGTCACGCTGCGGCAGCTGCGCACGGAGGTGGGCAACGATGCCTGCCGGCTCTTCTACCTGATGCGCAGCCACGATCAGCCGCTCGACTTCGACCTCGAGCTCGCCAAGTCGCGCAGCAACGAGAACCCGGTCTACTACATCCAGTACGCGCACGCGCGCGTCGCGAGCGTCATGAAGCAGCTCGCCGCCCGCGGCCTCGCCTTCGAGGCCGAGGCCGGGCTCGCGGCCGCGGCGCGGCTCACCGGCGCGCACGAGCAGGCGGTGCTGAGCGCCCTGAGCCGCTACCCGGAGATCGTCGAGCAGGCCGGGCTCGGGCGCGCGCCGCACGTGCTGGTGCACTTCCTGCGCGAGCTGGCCAACGCCTTTCACGCCTACTACAACGCCGCGACCTTCATCGTCGAGGAGGCAGCGCTGCGCAACGCCCGCCTCGCGCTGGTGCTGGCCGTACAGCAGGTGCTGCGCAACGGCCTGGGCCTGCTCGGCATCTCCGCGCCGGAGAGCATGTGAACCGGCCGGCCGGGACCCGCCCTGGCGCGGCGCGCACGCGCCTCAGCGCGCGCGACTACAAGGGCGCGCAGCCGCGCTCGCTCAATCTGCGGCGCCTGCGGGATTTCGGCGGCGGCGCCCTCGCCGGCGTCGTCGCGGCGAGCGTGCTGTGGGTGTACGGCGGCAGCCGTCTGCACCGCAGCGAGGAGCCGGTGGCGCCGCGGCCCGACCCGCACCCCGCCACGCGCGGCGAGGCGGAGGCCGGGGCCGCGGCCGGCGCCGGCCCCGCCGGCCAGCGCTACGATTTTTACAACATGCTCCCCAACTTCGAGGTGGTGGTGCCGGAGAAGGACAAGGAGGTGAAGCGCGACCTGCCGGCGACCTCCCGGATCGAGCGCCCCGGCGTGTACGTGCTGCAGGCGGGCTCGTACCGTAACGAAACCGACGCCAACCGGGTACGCGCGCAGCTGGCGCTGCAGGGGGTGGAGGCGAAGGTGCAGCGGGTGGCGGTGGACGCCGACGTCTGGCACCGGGTGCGCGTCGGGCCGATCCGCAACCTCGATGAGCTCAACCGCCTGCGCCGGCAGCTGCAGGCCGCGGAGGTGGACGCACTGGTGATCCGCGTCGGCGACTGAGGCGCGGCTAGGGCTGGCGCTGCAGCCAGTCGGTGACGCGTCGCGCCAGCGCCGGGTCGAACGCGTCGGCCGAGCCGCGGAAAGCCTGGGCGGCGCTGCTGTAGTGCTCGAAGGTATGACCGGTCGCGGGCAGCTCGACGAATTCCGCGCTGCCCGGCACGTTGGCGTTCACCAGCGCGGCCATGGTTTCCAGGTCGGCGCGGCTCATGATCCAGTCGAACTCGCCGTGCAGCGCCAGGAGCGGCACGCGGACCTGCGACCAGGCCGACAGCAGATTCAGCGCCTGCAGCTGCTGGTAGTAGGCGACCGGCCGGCCGTACTGCTGCGTCGGCGCTCCCTCCCACAGCGCCTGCAGGGCGGGCTGGCGCGCGAAGAGGTGCGCGGGTGACTCCCCCTCGAGCAGATAGGCGCTGTAGAGCGCAGCCACCTGCTGCATGAGGGGGTTGATCTCGGCGCTCGCATGGCCGGCGAGCACGAGGCGGCGGCGCTCGAGCTCCAGCATGTGCTCGTACCAGGTCTTGAGCCAGCCGCCGATCACCACGTAGCCCCGCACCGCAGTGCCTTGCGGCACCAGCGGCGCGAAGCCCGCGCCGTTACTCAGCCCGAAGAGGAAGATGCGCCGCGGATCGACGTGCGCATCGGCGGTGACCTGGCGAAAGGCACGGCGGTAGTCCTCGAGTTCCGAGTTGAAATCGGTCTGCGCGCAGTCGCCCTCGGAGTCACCGACGCCGGGCTTGTCGAGGCGCGCGGTCATGAAGCCCGGCAGCCGCGCCAGCGCCTGGAAGACCCGCTGCGGGGCATCGTCGCTGCCCGGCGGGGCCTCGACGCTGTCGCAGCTCAGCCAGCCGGTGACGAAGACGAGTGCCCACGGGCCGCTAGCGGCGGGCCGGGTGAGGATCAGGCGCAGCCGCGCGCCATCGCCCGCGCGTACCGTCTCGTAGCTGACGCGTACGCCCTCGTAACGCTCGTCGCGGCTCTCGGCACGGCGCGGCAAGGGCGCCTCCCCTGCCCGGGGTGCCGGATCGCTCAGGACCGTGAGCCAGAGAAAACTGACCAGATACGCGGCGCGCATGAGAAGCCCTCGGACTGACGAGGCCTGCATGCTGCACTCTCCCGCCACGGGAGACTCAAGAGGCGAGCGCTGCGCCTGGCGGCGCTTACTTCGAGCGCGGAGGCTGCCGCACGGCCTCTTGCTGCGCGCCGGCCTCCGGACACAGCTGGGCCGCGAAATCCTCGAGCTCGAACACCGGCCGGATCTCGATGTCCGAGTCGGTCGGCATCGGGTTGGGACAGCGCTTGACCCACTCGAGCGCTTCCTCGAGCGAGCTCACCTGCCACAGCCAGAACCCGGCCACGAGTTCCTTCGTCTCGGTGAAGGGGCCGTCCGTCACCGTGCGATCGCGGCCGGAGAAGCGCACCCGCCTGCCCTCGCGGCTGGGCTTCAGTCCCTCCGCGGCGAGCAGCACCCCGGCCTTCACCAGGGACTCGTTGAAGCGGCCCATCGCCTCCAGGAGTTCCGCGCTGGGCATCACGCCCGCCTCGCTGTCCGCCGTCGCCTTCACCATCACCATGACCTTCATGGGCCCTCCTGCCTGAGTGGATGTTTTCCCGGTCCGGTGCTCACCCGCTCCGGTACCGCATACCCACGACGAGCGACGAAACGTGCGATCGACAGCCGGCGCTGCCGCGGCGGGGGACTAGTATAGGGATCGCCATGGCAACCGCAGATCCGCGTGCTCAGGATCGGTGACTTCTCGCGTCTGGCGCGGGTCTCGGTCAAGACGCTGCGTTTCTATGCCGAGGCGGGCCTCCTCCTGCCCTCGCACGTGGCATGTTCCGGCTACCGCTACTACCGCGCCGCACAGCTGCCCGCGCTGCGTCGCGTGCGGCTGCTGCGCGGGCTCGGCCTGAGCGTCGCGGAGGTGCGCGAGCTGATCGGCTTGGCGGAAGGCGAGCCGGCATACACCGCTCGCCTGCGCCAGCTGCGCCGCCGCGTGCTGCGGCAGCTCGCCTGCGAGGAGGCCCGGCTGCACGAGCTGGATGCGCTGCTGCAGGGGAAGGGCGTGGCGAGCCTGCCGGGCGCGATGGTGCGGCGGGCTCCGCTGCCGCCCCGCGCCGCCTGCACGGTCCGCGCGCGCGTACGTCAGCTCACCGAGGTGGAGGAGATGTTCGAGTTCCTCGAGCGGCGCGTCGCCCGGTGCGGTGGCCGCGCGCCGCTGAGTCCGTTTCTGCTCTTCCACGACATGGAATACCGCGAGACTCAGGTCGACGTCGAGGTGTGCGTGCCGCTCGAGCGGCGTGCCCTGCGTGCCTGCGGGGGGCGCATCGTGCCGGGGGCGGCACGGGCGGCCTGCCTGCGCTTCGCCGGCAGCTACGCCCAGGCGCCGCTCCTCTATGAGCGCATGCTCGACTGGATGGACAGCGCGCGGGCACGGATCGCCGGTCCGGTGCGTGAGACCTATCTGCGCTTCGGCGCCGCGCAGCGCGGTTATGCGCTGCCGCCCCTGCTGCTCGCCTCCGGCGTCGCCGAGTACGAGACGGAGCTGCAGGTGCCGATCCGCGGCGCGCGGTGAGTCAGCGCCCGCGCCCACCAGCGCGTGGGGCCGCGGCGACCGCAGCGGCCGCCCACCGCGTCAGCTCTTCCGTGTCCTCGAGCACGGCGGCCGGAACGGCGAAATAGCTGCGACTGAGCAGGTCGCGGTGCGCGTAGGGGCGGAACGCGGCGCGGCCGCTGCGGAGCGCGGCGCCGCGCCCGGCCGCGCTCACCCGCAGATAGAGCGTGTCGCCGCTGACGATGCCGAAGAAGACATCGGCGCTATAGAGTCCGGTGGCACCGAACATGCGCCGCGCACTAAGGCGCGGCAACGCGTCGAGCTGCTCGAGCACAAAGGCCAGGAATTCCTGGCTGCCCGCCACTTAGTCTTCGCTGATGTTGCGGAAGTCGACTCCGAGCGAGCGCAGCTTGCGGTACAGGTGCGTGCGCTCCATGCCGACACGCTTGGCGAGCTGGCCGACCTTGCCGCTGCAGAGCAGCAGCTGCTGCTGCAGGTAGGCGCGCTCGAACTGCTCGCGCGCCTCGCGCAGCGGCAGGGCCAGCAGGTCCTGCTTGACGAGGGGCTCATCGGCCGGGGTCTGCACCGCGAGCTCGCGCTCGATCTCCTCCAGGCGGATCTCCTCCGGTCCGCCGTGGATCAGCAGCCGGTGCACGAGATGACGGAGCTCGCGCACGTTGTCGGGCCAGGGGTAGTTGCGCAACCGGTTCTGCGCGGCGACGCTGAAGCGCCGGAACGGCAGTCCCTCGGTGTCCACGATGCGGTCCACCTGGTGGCGCAGCAGCTCGGGCACGTCCTCGGCGTACTCGCGCAGGGGGGGCACGCGCACGATGAGCGCGTTGAGGTGCGCAAGCAGGTCGCGGCGCAGCGTCTCCCCGCCGGCGCGCTGCTCGACCCCCGGCTGTGCCGAGGCGAGCAGCCGTGCACGCAGCGCTTGGGGCGTGGTGCCGCCCAGGCGCGTGAACTGTCCGGCCTCGAACACCCCCACCAGCAGCCGCTGTACGCCCGCCGGCAGGTCCTCGAGCTCGTGGATGAAGAGTGTCCCGGCCTCGGCCTCCTCGAGCAGGCCCGGCACCGCCGACTCCCCCTGGCGTCCGAACAGGCGCACCTCGGCGTCCTGATCGCGCAGGCTGCTGGCGATCAGCGTCACGAAGGGACCCCCCGCCTGCGGCCCCTGCTCGTGCAGGTAGCGGGCGAAGGCCTCGCGTCCGGCCCCCGGCTCGCCGATCAGCAGCACCGGCGCGGGGTTGGCGGCGATCTGCTGCAGCTCGGTGCGCAGCTGCTGCATCAGGCGGCTCTTGCCGATCGGCACTGCCAGCGGCGAGCCGAGAAGCTTGCCCGACTGGCGGTGCCGTCGGCCCGCATCGAGCGCGCGCTCGACGGTGCGCAGCAGCTTCGCCAGGGACAGCGGCTTCTCGACGAAGTCGAAGGCGCCGAGCCGTGTCGCCTCGACCGCCGTCTCGACGGTGCTGTGCCCCGACATCATCACCACCGGGCAGCCCTCGCCGCCGCCCGTGGACCACTCGCGCAGCAGCGTGATGCCATCGACGTCGGGCATCCAGATGTCGAGCAGCACCAGGTCCGGGACCTGGCGGGCGCGCGAGGCGCGCGCCTGGGCCGCGTTGGCGGCGACGTCGACCTCGTAGCCTTCCTCGGAGAGGATCTCCTTCAGCAGGCCGCGGATGTCGGCCTCGTCGTCGACCACCAGGATGTGTGGGCTCGTCATGCTCTCTCCCTTCGCAACTGGTCACGGCGCTCGCGGGCGCCGGTGGCGGAGCGGGTGCTGTCCTTGACCGGCAGCACCACGCGCACGCGCGCCCCGCCCTCGGGGCGGTTCTCCGCGTCGATACGTCCGCCGTGCTCTTCGATGATCTTCTTGACGATGGCGAGCCCGAGGCCCGTGCCCTTGGGCTTGCTCGTCACGTACGGATCGAATACGCGGCCGAGCAGCTCGCGGGGGAACCCCGGCCCGTTGTCACCGACGCTGACCACCGCATACTCGGCCTCCGTGCCGCACTCGCGGCGCGTGCCGATGTCCAGGCGCGGCCCGCTCACCCCTTCGAGGGCCTCGAGCGCGTTGGTCAGCAGGTTGTTGAGGATCTGGCGCACGCGGCCGCGATCGGCCTCGATCGCCTCGAGCTGCGCATCGAGGTCGAGACGGATCTGCACCCTCGGGTCCTGGGAGCGGTACAGATCGGCGACCTCGGTGATCAGCTGGTTGAGGCTGAAGCGGCTGATCTGCATCTCCGGCGCCCGCGCATACTCGGAGAAGGCGTTCACCATCTGCTGCATGGTCTCGACCTGCTGCACGATGGTGCGGGTGCCGCGCTCGAGGATCTCCGCATCGCGCTCGCTCATGCCGGCGAGCAGCCTGCGGCGCAGCCGCTCGGCGGAGAGCTGGATGGGGGTGAGCGGGTTCTTGATCTCGTGCGCCAGGCGGCGCGCCACCTCGCCCCATGCGGCGTCGCGCTGCGCCTGCAGCAGCGTCGTGATGTCATCGAACACCACCACGAACCCCACGTCGCTGTCCCCCGGCAGTGGCGTGCAGGCGCACATGAGCGTGCGCCGCCCGCCCGCCCCGTCGAGGTCGAGCTGCTCGCGCCACTCCTCCCGCCCGGCGGCGAAGCGCACCGCGAGCGCGGCGACGAACTGGCCCAGCCGCTCCTGACCGGCGGCGAGCTCGGGCAGCGCGCGGCCCGTGGCCGCGGCGAGGT
Organism: Gammaproteobacteria bacterium; assembly: GCA_019247195.1. GTDB lineage: Bacteria > Pseudomonadota > Gammaproteobacteria > Steroidobacterales > Steroidobacteraceae > 13-2-20CM-66-19. The sequence continues at coordinate 4,524 of JAFAPI010000022.1, read as the reverse complement.
CCATGCCGAGGATGGCCCCGGCCGCCTCGTTGGCCATGCGCAGGGTGAGCTCGCGGTCGATCGCCAGCACGCCGGTGGAGAGACGCGCGAGCACCACGGCGAGACGGGTGCGCTCGCGCTCCACCGCCAGCTGGCTCTGCGTGGCCTCGGCGCGCGCGCGGCGCAGCCGCTTGGTCATGTCATTGAAGGAGTGCACCAGGAAGCCCATCTCGTCGCGGGAGGGCAGCGGCAGGCGCGTGGCGAGATCACCCTTGCCCACCGCGCGGGTGCCGGCGATGAGATCCTGCACGGGGCGCACCAGGCGCTGCGCCGAGTAGATGGCGAGGTACACCGCCGCCAGCATGGCGAGCAGCACCACGAGCGTGAGCGTGAGCCGGAAGCTGTGTTTGAGGGGCTCGCGGATGGCCACCAGATCGCCGTACTTGTTGTACGAGTTCTGTACCGCCTCGGACAGCGCGGCCAGCTGCCCGGGCACGGGGTAGACCGCCACCACGAAGCGGGACTCGTGGGCCGGTAGCCCGAGCGGCACTGCGGCGGCCGTGCGGATCAGGTAGCGGTCATCGCTGAGGGGCTCCAGGCTCACGTAGGGCCGGTGCTGGGCGATCTGGCGCTGCAGGTCCGGCGGGGGCTGCGAGGGCAGCGTCGCGAGCGGATTCTCGAGGCTCGCCGCGAGGATGCGGCCGTGCGCGCCGAACAGCGCGATCTCCTGCGCCTGGCTCGCCGAGCGCTCGGCATCGAGCTTCGCCTGCGCGGCGGCGGGATCGAGCTCGGCGAGCGCCGTGGCGAGCGCGACGGTCCGCGCCGACAGCTCGCGCATGCGCAGGTCCAGCGCGGCATGTGACAGGCCCAGCGCGTCGTTCAGGCCCTGCTTCACCTCGACCTTGAACCAGCTGTCGATGCCGCGGTTGATGAACTCGAGCGAGGACATGTAGACGATGAGCAGCGGGGCGATCACCAGCGCGCCGAAGATGCCCACCGTGCGCGCCGTCAGACGCGAGCCGGGCACGTGTCCGCGGTAGTCGTGGACCAGGCGCAGGACCTTGCGCGTGAGCAGCACGCTCAGCGCCACCACCCCGCACACGTCCACCAACAGGATCCACGGCTGCAGGCGCTCGAACTCGGCGGAGTTCTGCACGCTCTCGGCAAGCAGCAGAAAGGCCCCCAGGCCGATGGCGCTCCACAACAGCACCTGCGCCAGGCCCACCCAGCGCAGGCCGCGCACCGGTCGCGGGGTCAGACCGGCAGTGTCCATGTGTACCACTCGCTGACCCGCGCCCAGTCATCGGTCCAGAAGAGCAGCGTGCGCAGCGATGAGGGCAGGTGCCCGCGGCGCACGCCGGCGCGCACGCTGATGCTGTAGTTGCCGCCATCGAGCTGCGGCTCGACCAGGATCGGCCAGGCGTCGATGCGTCCGAGGAAGGTGAGCGCCTCGTCGAGGGTCGCGAAGCTCTCCTGGTCGCCGCTCTTGGTGTCGCGCACGACGTAGCGCTCGCTCACCGCGTGATAGGTGAGCTCGCGGCGCAGCGTCAGATCGACGATGTTGGCGTTGAACCAGAAGCGCCGGTCGCGGTCGACCCGGGCGTCCAGGTCGAACACCAGTGTAATCCCGTCGCGCAGCGCGTCACGAATCGACGGACCCTCCGGGTACTCGACGCGGGCAAACAGCAGGAACACGCCCTTGTCGATGTTGACGTAGGCCGAGCGCACCTCGAGGACGCCGTCCAGGGCGTCGGCGTGGGCGAGGCGCCAGCCGGCAACCCCGCTGCCGAGCGCGAGCAGGGCGATGAGCGCGCCCCGGATGAACCCCGTCCGTGTTGGTTTGCCGCGCAGCATGGATTGCCTGTCGGGACAGGCGCAGGATCAGGCCGTTGTCTTTTCGAGACAAGCATAATAGAACCCGTCCGTTCCGGCGTCTGCTCCGGGGAGCAGCTGCAGGCCGACTGGACGGGGCTGCGCCCCCGGCGGCCGCGGCGCGTGGGGGGGGAAGCCGGCAACCCGGAGCTTCGACTCTGCGGCGAGCGCCGCGCCGACCACCTCTTCGTTCTCTTCAGGACAGACCGAGCAGGTCGCGTACAGTAGCCGGCCGCCCGGGGCGAGCAGGGTGAGCGCGCTGTGCAGGAGCTCGCCCTGCTGGCGGGCGAAGGCCGCCGCATCGCCCGGCCGGCGCAGCAGCTTGATGTCGGGGTGGCGCCGGATCACGCCGGTCGAGGAGCAGGGCACATCCAGCAGGATGCGTGCGTAGGGCTGTCCATCCCAGAAGTCCTGCGGGCGGCGCAGGTCCGCCGTCACGAGGCGGGCCTCCCGGCCCAACCGACGCAAGTTCTCCGCTATCCGCACGACCCGCTCCGACGCGAGGTCCAGCGCCGTGAGGTGGATGCCGGGGGTGTGCTCGAGCAGCGCCCCGGTCTTGCCGCCCGGCGCCGCGCAGGCATCGAGGACCCGCTCCCCGGGCCTGGCGTCGAGCAGCACCGGCGCGAGCTGCGCCCCCGCGTCCTGGACGGATACCCGACCTTCAGCAAAGCCCGGCAGCTCGTTCACGCTCATCGGGCGAGCTAATTCGAGAGCCGTGTCCGCCCATTGAATCTCACGTGATTCAATCCCGCGCGCGCGCAGCTCCTCCCTCATCGCGTGCCGCGCAGTGCGGGTACGGTCCACGCGCAGGACCATCGGGGGATGCTCATTGTTCGCCTCCAGCATCGCGGGCGCCTGTCTAGGCCAGGCGTCGAGGAGACGTTGCACGAGCCAGTCCGGGTGGGCGGTGCGCACGGGCAGCGACTGGTCGAGTTCAGCAAAGAGCTCCGCGCGCTCGCGCACGAAGCGGCGCAGCACCGCGTTCGCCAGCGGGGCAGCGCGCGGGACACCGATCAGGCGCGTGGCGTCCACGGCGGCATTGACGCTCACCTCGGCCGCGGTGCGCGCATAGACCACCTGATGCGCCGCGACGGTGAGCAGGCTCTCGAGGCGCGGCGTGACGGAGGCCGGGTCACGCAGCAGCCGGCGCAGCGCCGGCAGGAGGCGCAGGTACCAGCGCAGCGTGCCGAGGGCCACCGCGCGCACCGCACTCGAGGCTGCGTGAGGTATATCCCGCGTCGCCGCGTCCACGGACTGACCCCGCCGCGCGACGCCCTCGACGATGCGCGCGGCGGCGGCAAAGGTCGCCGCCGCCGAGGGGCTAGACCCCAAGCCGGCGGCCCTGCAGCGGATGCCCCTGCGCGAACTCCCGCACCGGCAGGACCTTGCCGCCGGGGCGCTGCACGCACGTCACCACCAGATGCCCCGCCCCGCACCGCACCACGAAGTGGTCGCTACCCACATCGACAATGTCGCCGTTTTCGGCGCTTTTATCGACAAAAGCTGGCAGGTTCCCGTCAAAGTCTCGCTGATAGACATGCGCGCCAAGGATCCGCAGCGCGACGCCCTCCAGGAGAGTCTCGGCCACCGGCCAAGGGGTGAACGCCCGAACCTGGCGCTCGAGGGATGCCGCGTCCCGCGCCCAATCGAGCCGCGCCTCGGCCTTCTCCAGCTTGGGGGCATAGGTCACCCCTTCCGCGGCCTGGGGCACCGGCATGAGCGTTCCGGACTCGAGCGCGGCCAGCGCCTCGATGAGCACCTGCGCGCCGAGGATGGAGAGCTCGTCGTGGAGCGAGGCGCCCGTGTGGGCGGGGCTGATGACGGTCGGTCGCGAGAGCAGCACCGGACCGGTATCCAGGCCGGCATCCATCTGCATGATGCTCACCCCCGTGCGCGCGTCCCCGGCCAGGAGGGCCCGCTGCACCGGCGCGGCCCCCCGCCAGCGCGGCAGGAGCGAGGCGTGCACGTTGATGCAGCCATAGCGCGGCAGGCGCAGGACGGGCTCCGGCAGGAGCTGCCCGTAGGCCACCACGACGAGCACCTCGGCCTGCCAGCCCGCCAGGGTTTCCAGCGCGTCGGCTTCGCGCAGCGTCGCCGGCTGCGCGAGCGGCAGGCCTCGCGCGAGCGCCGCACGCTTCACCGCGCTCGGCTGGACCTGCCGGCCGCGGCCGCTCGGCTGGTCGGGTCGCGTCAGAACGCCGACGAGCTGGTGGTGCTCGGCGAGCGCCTCGAGCGTAGGCAGGGCAAAGGTCGGGGTGCCGGCGAAGGCAACGCGCAATGTCAGAACGCGCGCGCGCGGGCGCTGCTCGGGGTCGCGGGCTCGCGGCGCTCTTTGCGCTCCTTGTCGAGCTTCTTGCGGATGCGCTCGCGCTTCAGATCGGAGAGGTAGTCCACGAACAGCTTGCCCTCGAGGTGGTCCATCTCGTGCTGCACGCAGACCGAGAGCAGCGACTGGCCAGCCTGCAGCTCGCGGCGCTTGCCGTCGCGGTCGGTGTACTCGACGACGATGCGGCCGAAGCGCGTGACCTCCTCGTACTCCTCGGGGATGGAGAGGCAGCCTTCGGTGTACGTATGCTCGCCTTCGCCGACTTTGAGGACGGGGTCGATGAGGAAGAAGAGGCCATGCCGCTTGGGGAGCGGCTTCGGGTCCTGGCCTTCGACCTCTTCCTCGTC
>JAFAPI010000017.1 GCA_019247195.1 Gammaproteobacteria bacterium | reverse complement strand
TGCCTGCAGCGCCGAGCTGAGCGAGTTCACGTAGCTGTAGGCATGACGGCCCGCGAGCAGGTTCTCGCCCCGGGCGAGCGGGTCAAACCATGGCGCATCGTCGAGAAAGCGTTCGGCGAGCTCACGGTAGCGCACGCCGGCACCGCGTCGATAGGCGAGGAACAGATTCTCCGGGTTGGTATACGACTCGTCCCAGCAATAGGACTGATCCTTGCCGCGGCGCCACGGCACCTCCCGCTCGATGGCCCGCGGCGGCAGGTGGGGCAGGGCGGCGCGGGTGGTCGCCTCGAGAACGCGCAGCGCCGCGGCATCGTTGGCCCACCGATGCGAGTCGATCAGGCCGAGGACCAGCTTGTCATAGCAGTACGCCGGGAAACGATTGAGGTCGTAGAACGCGCCGGAGATCGCCCCGGCGTAGAGCGCGTTCAGGCGCAGTACCTTCCGGCGCGTGGCCTCATCCCCGGTGAGGGCGTGGTAGCGGGCGAGGGCGGAGATCCACTGTCCGAAGGTCGCCCCCGGGGCGAAACCCGCATCCTCGTGGCGGAAGTCGTAGTGCGGGTCGTAGCTGTACCAGCCACCGAGGTGCTCCCCCGGGGCCGCGAGGCCCGCCATCTGCCGGAACGGCTTGAGGAGGCTGTCCTCGCTCAGGCCCATCAACACCTCGTGCGTGTTGTCGAGTTGGGCCTGCTGCAACGCGCCTTCGACGCGCACGTCCCCGTAGGGCAATTCGTGGAGCGGAGCCGCTTGCGTGCCGCGCAGCGCGCGCGCCCCCGTCCCCGCCGCGAGCAGGCTCGCACCAGCCAGCCGAGCGAATGCGCGCCGCGAGAGGTGAGTCGCTGGCATGGTCCATGCTCGCCCGTTTCGCTGCGGGACGGCAAGCCGGCTCGCCGCTGGCGGCTGAGCTTGCGCTCGCCAGCGGTTGCTGGGTCGCGAGACGCACGTTATGTTGGGCTGACGTGTCAGCGCATCACGGCTCGCCCGGCGCAGATTGTCGCGCCCTCGCCCGCCGCGCGCGAGCGGCGACGCTCGGCGCGCTCGCCCTCTGCGCACTCTCTCCGCTGCGTGCCGGCGCCAGCGCTGCCGACCCGGATGACGCGTTCCGGCTGAACGCTCGCTGGGAGGACCTGCCGAATTATTTTCCGGGCTACCTCGGCAACGGTTTCGTCGCGACGCTGACCGCGCCGCGTGGCACCGAGCCCACGCGGGCCTACTTGGTCGGATTCATGGACTACGCCGCGGGGGATGTATCGCGCCCCGCCGCGGTGCCGGCGTGGACCGAGATCGACTTCAGTCCCACCGACGAGACGGAGGGGGGGCCGTGGCTCAATCGCGCTGCCCTCGATACCCGTCACTTTCAGGACTACCAGCAAACCCTGGATCTAAAGGAGGCCACGCTTACCACCCGGTACCACTATCGCGAAGGCGTGCGCGATACCGCCGTCGAGGTGACGAGCTTCGTGAGCGAGGCGGCCCCCCACCTGGCGGTGACACGATTGATCCTCACTCCGGACTTTCAGGGCACGGTGCGACTGTCCATCGCCTTCACCCTGTGGGCGGCGCCCGCGCCGCGGCTGGCACTCGGCGAGTTGACCGGACGGCAGATGGAGGAAGCCGTCGCCGCGCACGGACTGCAGCTCCAGCCCCGCGCGCCGACTACGCCGGACCGCGAGGCGCTCTGGTACGCCGGCTACACCGGGGTGCGCCACGCCGAGGGAGACGCGGCGGCGCGCGCCCTCTGGGTCGAGGGGCAAGCCGAGCGGGGACTGCCGCTCGCCGTGGCGGGCGCCGTGCGGTTGCCGGAAGAGGCGCACCCGGAAGTCAAGGTGTACCGCAGTGCCTACCGGCTCGCACTCGAGGTACGACTGCACGTAGAGCGCGGACACACTTACACGTTCGAGAAATACGTGACCTTCGCGCGGGAGGGCTGGGGCGAGGATGCCCGCGCAGCGCTCGCGGCCGCGCAAGCCGCGCGCGCGCAGGGCTTCGAGGCCGCGCGCGCCGCGCAGCGCGGAGCATGGGACGCGCTGTGGCAGGGCGATGTGCTCATCGAAGGGGATGCGCGTGCGCAGCAGCTCGCCCGCTCGGAGCTGTATTACCTGCTGGCGAGCTCGACCCCTGACACGGCGTGGCCGCTCGGTGCCTGCGCCCTGACTCCCGGCTACGCCGGTCACGCCTTCTGGGACAGCGACACCTGGATCTTCCCCGCGCTGTTGCTGCAGCACCCGGACCGGGCCCGCTCACTGGTCTCGTTCCGGGCGCGCACGTTACCTGCGGCGCGAGCGCGCGCGCAAGCGCGCGGGCTGGAGGGTGCGATGTACCCCTGGGAGTCTGACCCCGAAAACGGCACCGAGCAGACCCCGCATTTTGCATACGTGCTGGGCGAGAGCGAGATCCACGTCAACGCGGACATCGCGCTGGCGCAGTGGCAGTACTATCTCGCCACGTTCGATCGGCACTGGCTGCGGCGTGAGGGCTGGCCGGTGATCCGCGACGTCGCGCGCTTCTGGACCAGCCGCGCGACTCCGGACCCGCGGCACCACGGCTACGCGTTGCAGCACGTCAACTCGGTGGCCGAATCGCACACCGATATCAGCAACGACACCTTCACCAACCTGGTCGCCGCGCGCGCCCTGCAGGCGGCGGTGGCGGCCGCGCGCGCGGTCGGTGAGGCGCCGGACCCCCGCTGGGCGCGCATCGCCGCCGGCCTGTATGTGCCCTTCTCCGCCGACGGCGCGCACCACCTGCCGTTCGACCCCGCGGTGTCACCCCACAGCGAGGACTTCGGCGGCGGACCGCTCGCGCTCCTGTTCCTGCCCGCCCTCGACCTCACCATGAGCCCGGCATTGCGGCGCAGCGACTATGGGTTCGCCATCCGCCCGGCACCGGTGGCCGCAATAGCCGCCGTCAGCATGGGGATCGCCCCGCATACCATCGCCGCGGCGAGTGTCGGCAGCGCCACCGAAGCGCAGGCCTGGCTGCAGACCAACTTCAGCGGCGGCACGCTGAAGCCGCCCTTCAACGTGCGCACCGAGAGCGCCGACAACAACACCGGCTACTTCCTGACCGGCTCGGGCGGCTACCTGCAGAGCCTGATCTTCGGCCTCACGGGATTGCGCTTGCGCGAGGCGGGACTGGTGAGCGCCTATCCGCCGGTGCTGCCGCAGACCTGGCGCTCGCTGACGCTGCACAACGTGCGGCTGCGTGGCCAGACACTCGATATCCGCCTCGCGCGCGACGCCGCGGGTGTCGCGCGCCTCACCCGCACCGAGCACTGAGCCTCGATGGCGCCCTCGCTCGCCCGTGGCTCGCTCCGGCTCGGCCTGCTCGCGCTGGCGCTCGGCGCGGTCGGCTGCGAAGAGCGCGGTCACTCCCCCACCGTCATCGCCGGCCGCGTGCGCTTGGAGTTTCTCACCCCCACCTTGGTGCGGCTCGAGTACGCCCCGGACGGAGCCTTCGTCGATGCCCCGACCGCGGTGGTGCAGAAACGCAGCTGGCCCGCGGTGACCGTGGCGACGCGGCACCGCGACGGCTGGCTGATCGCCTCCAGCGGGCAGCTGACCGTGCGCTACAAGCTCGAGTCCGGTGCCTTCGCAGCGCAGAACCTCGAGCTCACCTGGCAGGATGCCGCCGGTACGCACCGCTGGCATCCGGGCGAGAAGGACGCGCTCAACCTGGGAGGCCTCACCTACTCCCTCGACCACGTGAGCGCCGACAACCTCCCGCCGGGGCTGCCGGCCACCGAAGGCCCGGTGAATGACAGCATCCCGGGCATCGATCTCGTCTTGCCGCAGCCCCTGCCGGGGCTGCTCAGCCGCGCCGGCTACGCGCTCGTCGATGACAGCCGCACGCCGCTGTGGAATGAGCAGCGCACCTGGATCGAGCCGCGGCACGGGAGCGGGCAACAGGATTGGTACTTCTTCGCGTACGGGGAGGATCTGCAGCAGCCGCTGCAGGCGTACGCGCAGTTGTGCGGCCCGATTCCGATGGTGCCGCGCTACGTGCTGGCGCCGATGGTCACCGACATGAACTTTGAGTACTTCCCCGGCTCGCTCGAGGCGCGCGACCCGCAATTTCGCCGCTACGACCAGCGCCACGTCCAGGACGAGCTCGCGCGCCTGCGCGCCAGCGGCATCCCCTTTGACACGCTGGTGCTCGACTTCGCCTGGCATA
>JAFAPI010000247.1 GCA_019247195.1 Gammaproteobacteria bacterium | reverse complement strand
TGGTACTTGGGGCGAAGAACCGCTACCCCCTGCGCCGCCGCAACCAGCTATGACTGCGCATAGCAGAATCTGGACAATCCGAGCGCTCATGCTTGGACCCTAGATCTCGATCTCCTATTGCCTAGATTGACGCATTGCTGATTCACGCACCATCCCTCGGCGCGCGTTGGGGAACGTCGTGTTTCGTGGTTCGCATTCATGCTTACTCCCGAACGCGGAGAAATGAGTGGCAACACAGGCCCTGATCTGACTACAGGTGGCGGCCGCTGGCGCCGAGCGGCCGCCTCACGGCCATCTCCCCGGGTTCGATGGAAACGTACGTGGAATACGAGGGCATTTCAGCGAAGACTTCCCTCACCGTCACGGGTAACAGCGGGGCAGTTCCACCAGGCTATGCCTACATTGTCGCGTACTTCCCCAGTCAAGGCGTGGCCGGAGTCATGCAGTACCTCATTCATAGGGACGGGTCACTTTCGCCAATCAGCGTATATGCATTACTGGCTGGTACGCAGCTAAGGGCGATTCTTTCAGACCTGACCGGACGATATGTCTATGTCGTGGAGTCGAACGCCTCGGTACTGCAGTTTGAGGTGGGCGTCGGCGGTGCGTTACAGGCGCTGTGGCCAGCCGTTGTAACTCCATCCATGCCGGGCCATAGCTCATTCGCCGTAGCGGCTGTCCATCCGACTCGCAACTTCCTATATCTCGTCGTCAATGCGGATCAGGAACTCCAGGTCGCTCAGTACGCCATTGCCGCTGACGGGACTCTGAGTGCACTCGCGCCTGCAACGGTCAACCTTGGAGCATTCAGCTACTACTCTTCATCCGTGGCATCACCACCGAGTTCCTGCTGTTATCAGACTCCATCGCCCTGGCCCTACGGTGATTCGGTGGCGTTTGCGCCGGATGGCGGGCACGGTTTCATTGAGGCGACCTCAGCAGATGGCGTGCAACTGATACGACTCGACATCGGCAAAGATGGGACGCTTTCATCATCCGTGTTCGCACCCCCGCGGCCAGGGACTTTTGTGCTCTCGCCAGACGGCCACAGCGCTTACGTACTCAGCGGGACTCAGCTAATGTCGTTTTCCTTAGACACGAACGGAAAATTCACGCAAACGGCGACATTCGAACCCGGCTTCCGTCCCTCGGTACCCACGGGTCTCATCTTTGCGCGCCAGAGCGCTTACCTTACGACGTATTTCACGGACACCCAGAAGGGGTTGGAGGGGCCCTTTATCAATACTCGGTCGCCGGCTCCGGAACGTTCTCACTCGAGGGCGGCAACGAAATCTATGGCGGAGCGCCGGTTGCCGCAATTTCGTACGGCCCTGACGTGTACGTTCTGACTTACGATTGCAGCGGCTGGCCAGTCTGTAGTTCTCTTGCCTTTCTGTATCGATACCGCATGGACGCGAGCGCCGAGCTGATCAGTCTCCTCGCCGTACAACCCGGGAGTGATTTCGGAACACAGTGGGGCTACCCAGTGCAGGCGTGGGGAATGGTTCTGGTTCCGATCGATTGAGGCATTTCCTTTAGCTCAGGGTTCTTGGCATTAAGAGCGGTCCACATTGGGTCAGCGCGCGAGCGCGGGTCCGCACGTAGCGCATGCATGGCGAGTGACAGCGCGTCCGTCGGGCCGATGCTGCAGTGAACCGCGCCGCCTAATCGCGTTTAGGGAGTAGAGGCGTCCTCGAGCGCCTCCAGGCGCGGACCCGCAACTGAGGCAAGGCGCAACGACGCATCGTATAGCACTAGTGCAAACGCGGTGACGGCGACTACGATGACGATAGACGCGTTGAAGTGGCGGGACTCAAAGCGCCGCAGGTCTGCGGCGAAGGCAATCAAGGCGAGTAGTGCCGCCACGAGGACAACCGCATCGATGCTGGCGCGCTGCCAGTAGCTGCCACCGAGGTGCAGCCACATCCCAAACTCATCGAATGTGAGCGCGAGAGAAACGCCATAAACAAGAGCAGCGGTGCTGAGCCCTCCCGCTGTGGGTCTGCCGAAAAGCACGTAAGCGCTCACGCCAACGAGTAGGAAGATCCCGTAGTTCAGATGGTGGACGTGCGTGCCACGGAGGAAGAAATAGAGGTTTGGGACACGCCCGACCATGATGAGCAAGACCATTATCCGCGCGGCGATAAAGGTGAGGATAAAGGCGAACAGGGTCCGGCGGGCGAGCCGGCGGGACTCCGGTGCACGCGCTGGCTCGGCAGTTATGGTCACGGGAACCTCAAACACCAGGGAATATAGGCGACTGGTAGCATGATCCACCCCGGCGAAAAAAGGGTAGAGCGTTCAGAACCACCGGGGGGGGTCGGGGGTTGGGCGGCAGCAAATCCGGGGATAAGAGGTAGATGCCTGACGAAGCGGACCAAGCCGGGGGACGAAGTACTGTGCAGATTCATCCTTCTGCTGCAGGCTTGATCACTCGGGCGCTAACAAAACGTCGAAATCGCTACTCATTTCCGTGGGGTCGTAGTGGTCCGAAACCCACGTGCGATGGCAGGTCATCATCTGTGCGGAACCAGGGAATCCGGTTCTCGGCAAAGATGTGCACACGCGGTGGGAATTGCGCAGGGTAATCCAGTGACGCCGTGTTGATGCTGACCTCAGTGGAGTTTTCCCGGCGGAAGACGAGATAGCTCCCGCATTCCTGACAGAATTGTCGCCTAACATCGGACGAAGAGGCGTACGAAGCGGGCGATCCCGTTATCCACGAAAAGCTGGCGGTTGGAAAAGTCGCCCACGCTACCACCGGCGCACCGCTGTTGCGTTGGCACATACGACAATGGCAATAGCCGGTATCAATGGCAGGCCCCGTTACCCGGAACCGCAACTTTCCGCATAGGCATCCGCCCTCATGATTGGTCATGACTTCCTCATCGGCGGTCAATTGTCGGCCCAACTCGAGACAAGCCCAGCGTGATCTGCCGGACTAACGACGGTGCTGCCAGAGGACCACGCTCACTTCTGCTCAGCCATCCGCCGCCTAGCGCGGGCGAGCACTCTGCCGAAACGTCGCGCGCTGCGGATGCCGCGCACCGACTTCCAATCTTTGCCGGCCTCGCGTGCAGCGAGCACCGCCTTGTCAATCTCGCAGAGCTTCATCGGCTGACTATCCTTCTAGTGGTCCCTTAACCTAAATCGCGGCGAAGTGAGAGCGAGATATTGCGCCGCGGGCCCAAATACGGACAAGTCCGCGGTCGTGGCTCGATAGCGTTGCCTTCGTCGCAACAACGGAATCCCTTGACGCGATGCACGGTGCGGAGCAGGGTTTGTCTCATGCGCGCATTACTACTAGCGGTGCTAATCGCAAGTCCCGCCCTTGCATCAGACTTGGAACTCACACTCACCGGAACCGCCTATCCAAAAGGTGTCGACGGCACCGCCGCGAATGCGCAGCCATTCTCGGCAACATTCACGGTCGACACGCTAAGTGGCACGGCTGACTACCAGTTCGCCAATGGTCAGCTCGGGCGTTTCACGGCCAATCCGATCGTCACCGACTTCAATGCTCTTGTCGGGACGGATCAGTTCTCTATCGCTCAGACGACGGGTAGTGCGGGCGGCGACAGGGCGCCTGGCGGATCAATCATGTTCGACGCCTTCAGCTTAAATAACGTCGGTTTCTTATGGGAAATCGATGCCCGCGCCCCATCCAATCTGGGCAACGACCCGCTGGGTGCGATCATGTCCTATTGGTCGTCGGGCATCGGGTCGCTACCAGGGTTTAACTTAGAGATATCCGGCGTCAAGGAATCGGTCGTTAGCGTTCCTGAGCCCGGTACGCTAGAAATGCTGGCGTTCTCCTTACTGGGACTGCTTGTCCTTCATAGATCGAAGCGAGCCCAGTCACAGCGCACTGAGCGCTACGCCAAAATATCGTGACTTCGTTGAACACGGGTCACGCAAATAAAAGCTAGGCCGCACTTATCTTTTCATAGCGGCTACCACGGTGATGACGGCTCTGACCGGGGTTGGGCCGCCGATAGCGTGGCCCGATTCAACACAGGCTCCGGGACTTCGGCCAGGCGGCGTCTCGATCACAAACCGATATGCAGCTCGCCCCGTACAGGCACTCCTGCCAGGGCTATGGGTTCACGACGTCATGTTCGTCAAAGTGTGCGGCGCCTCAGGTCGGCGCGACCAGCTGCCCGCGCCTCGATGCCGTGCGGCCCCTATTCAGTTCGCGCCAAAACACCACCAGGGTCGTGATGAAGTACTCCTGCACTGAGCCGAGGAGAGAGTCGCGCCGGTTGAAGGGATTTTGCTCCAGACCGATCGGCACGCTCGCCGGGTCTTGGGTCGGATCGCAGCGCACGTAGGTACCGAACAAGCGGTCCCAGATGACGACGTCGTTGCCAAAGTTCTTGTCGTGGTACCGGGCCTCGGTGGCATGGTGCAGCCGGTGCATGTGCGGCGAGACGATGAGCCAGCGGCCAACCCAGCCGTAGTCCGTATCGAGGTTGGAGTGCGCCAGATAGCCGTTGGTGCTCACGGCGATGTGGTAGATGAAATACGCGACGACGACCACGAAGCCTGCCGTGCCGAAGGCGGGGGTGGGAAGCGTGGGTTGAGTGAGCAGCGCCATGGGCACGAACACGATCCCCATCTCGATGCCCTTGAGGAACTGCGTGCCCCGCGCGCTCGTCATCAGGGTCATGCGATCGGCGGAGTGGTGAAACTGATGCAACGCCCAGAGCGCCGGGACAGCGTGCTCCAGACGGTGCAGCCAGTAACTGACCAAGGACTGTAGGACCACCAACGCAGCGATCTGCAGTCCCCACGCCGTGAGCAGGTGCGTGGCGCTCAGATGCACGTGAGCGGCGAGGTAGCTGTTGACCAGGAACAGGAGGCCGAACGACAACAGGTAACCGAGCCAACGCTGCGGCAGCAGCAGCATGACCAGAGTCGACAGCATGTCGAGCCGCACCGAGGCAGAGGGCCGGATGACCGAACGCAGCGCGGAGCGTTCCCATCCCACCAGCAGCAGCTCGATCACGAATGCGGCGACCACGCCGATCACCCGCGCCGGGATGGCGAGCAGCAGTCCCAGCACGATCACGAACCCGACGCCGTGGTGCGTGTGGGTAAAGCGATCGAGCTGTCCATGGGCCTCGATCGTGATAATCAGTCCGCAGGCCGCCACGAAGCTGAGCCACCACGCCAGCACTTTCAGGATTCGCATGAGCGTCTCATGGCCGCCGGAGATGCGAAGGTCCGACGTTACTCGCGCGGCGGCTGGCCCACAATGCACAGCCGTCTAGCGCACGCGCGGGAACTGGAAGCCCGGCGGACTCGCCGGGCAGGTCCTTTGCAGCCGGCCCACTCTCAAAACGCGGACCGGGTTGTGTTACGTTCCCGGCCGCGCGCACCCTGTCGCGCACTAAGGGGGTCGCATGAAATCCGGTGTCGCTGCCACACTCGCACTCGCTTGCCTCGGTTTCGGTATCGGGGTCGGTTATGCCGCCAAGGAGAAGCCTCCGGGCGTCGAGTTATTCCGCGGCAAGCCCAGCAAGGAGGCAGGACTGGCCGCCCTGCACCAAGCGGAGAGCCTCGCGCGAGGGCTCCTGGGAGCTGCTCGGGGTCGCGCGGGTGTACTACCTCGCCGGCGAAAAAGACAAGGCTCAGGCGCTCATGGAACGGGCGCTGCGCAAGCCCAAGGCGAGTGACTGGCAACGCGTCGGCCAGATGTATGCGGACGCCGGCGAGAACGCCAAAGCGGAGGAGGCCTTTCTTAAGGCCCTGGCCGCGGATCCCAAGGACGATACCGGCCGCTCCGAGGTGGGATCCTGGTATATCCGCAATGGTCAGCGCGACAAGGGCGAGGAGCTCTACGCCCAGGCCTTCGCTCGCAACCCGAGTGAGCTGTGGCACTACGTGCGGGCGGGTGAAGCGTATCTGGGGGTGCCACCCGGCCACTGAGCGGCCTTGCGCCGGCCACCGCCGCTCGGGCGCGGCGGACGGATCAGGCCCGAAACAAGGTGGCGCGCATGCCGACCGAGCGGTCCTGCGAACGGAAGCGCTGGCGGATGAGCCGGTTGAGCGGCTCTTCGTAGGTGGTGAAGAGGAGCACCGCGACCAGCCAGAGGGCGGCGAATGCCGCGATGACCCCGGTGAGGCGCGCATACGGCCCCGGCAACGCCGCGATCGGCCGCAGGTACGGCACAATGAGCCCCTGCAGCAGATAAAAGGAGTAGGACGCGCGCCCGAGCAGTCCGGCAAGCGGGGTCGACAGCAGGCGGGCGAGTGCGGTGTCCTCGCGCAGCAGCCCGAGGTAGAGCACCGCGATCGGGGCCGGGATCAGGAAATTGTTGACGAGCACGATCGCGTAATGATTCAGCGGTTCGTGCGCATAGATGGCCACCATGACCAGGATGAGGACCAGCACCCCCGCGCTACCGGCGAGGGTATAGCGCCGGCCCGGCAGGCGCAGAGGCCCCCGGGTCTCCAGGCGCATCACCCAGCGCGCGAGATAGAGGCCCGCCAGGAACTCGAGAAAGTGCCCGAAGAAGGTCGTGGAGAAGACAAAGAGCGGTGTGCCGAGGAAGCGAAAGCCCAGCGTGGAGATGCCGAGCGCGATCGCCAGCAGGGCAAAGCCCAGGATCAGGGGCGCAGCGTTACCGCGCCGGCGCGCCAGCAGCATGAAGAGCGGGGCCAGAAAGTAGAACGTCTCCTCCACCGTGAGCGACCAGCTCGCCTGGATGAGCAGCGTCGCGCCGTGAAACAGCGCATGCGTGAGGGTGTAGTTGCTAAGCAGCAGCGCCGGGCGCCACTCGTGGTGCAGCGCGACGGCGATCGTCAGCAACAGGAAGTACACCGGGTAGATGCGGGCAAAGCGGTTGACGAAGTACTTGGCCAGCCACTCGCGGCGCCATTCGGCCTGCTCGTAGTAGATGCGTACGATCAGAAAGCCGCTCAGCACATAGAAGAAGGCCATGACGTTGATGACCACGTGCGTGCCGGCGAGCAGCGGAATGTGATCGAAGAACACCGCGGTCGCACCGAGTGCGCGCACGCCGGTCAGTGCCGGGTACTTCTCGTGCGGGAAATGCAGCCTGCGCAGAAGGTTCATGGGGCAGAGCGCGGCCGCATGGCCTTACCTTAGCACGCTGCTCGCGCCGCTCGGCCGCGCCCACCGGCCGCTCGCGCCGCGCATTTGCTGGCCTGGCGGCCGAGCGTGCATAGTCGCGGCATGAGCTCAATCAGCCGTTCCTTGCGGGCCGCGTGCCCGCTCCTCCTCCTCGTGGGGGCCGCCGCCTGTGCCAGCCACGGCAGCAGCGTGCCGCGCACGCCCGAGGAGCACGCCGCGAACATCGCCGCCGCCGAACAGGCGGGCTTTCGGATCGTGACCAAGAACGATCGCACCCTCTTTTGTCCGTCCGCGCCGCCCACCGGTTCTCACATGGGCGCCTCCTGCATGACCGAGTCGGAGTGGGAGAGCGCCTATCGCAGCAATCGGGCCCGCAGCACCGCCGCGCATACGACGTACCAGTCACCCGGCCCCGGCCCCAACGCCGGCCACTGAAGTCCGTTCCCGGGTCGCGCCGCGCCCGCGCGCCACGTAGGCTGCCGCCTGCCGTGTATCCGGACTTCGTCATTCCCGGCGCCGCCAAGAGCGGGACGACGGCGCTCTATGAGTACCTCGCGCAGCACCGCGGGGTTTTCCTGCCGCGCGAGAAAGAGCCCGGCTTCTTCAGTAGCGACATCCCGGGCGGGCTCGCGACGCGCGAGGAGTACCACGCGCTTTTTGCGGCGGCACCGCCCGGCGCACTGTGCGGTGAGGCCTCCACCCGCTACCTGTACTCGCGGGTGGCGATCGCGCGGCTGCTGGCGCACAACCCGGCCGTAAAGCTGATCATCCTGCTGCGCAATCCGGTGGACGCCGCGCAATCCCTGCACAGCTACGCCTATCGCTACGGGCTGGAAGACAGCAGTGACTTCGAGCAGGCCTGGCGCGAGCAGCCGGCCAAGCTCGCGCAGCGGCGCGCCCTCGCCGGCGGCGGCGAAATCCTGGAATACAACTACCGCCTCACCTACCGCTACGCCGAGCAGGTGCAGCGGGTCCTGCAGTACGTGCCGCCGGGGCAGCGGCTGTTCTTGCTGTACGAGGAGTTCTTCACCGAACCGCGCCGCCACTATGCCCAGGTGCTGCAGTTTCTCGGGTTGCCGCTTCAGCTGCCGGCGTCCTTCGAGTCGGTCAACGCGCACCTCGGCGTGCGCTCGGCGCGGCTCGAGCACTGGTTGCGTCATCCCCCGCCGCTGCTGCGACGGATCTACGGGAAGATCGCACCGCTTCTCGGCTCGGCGGGGCGCAACCCCCTGCGGCGGCTGCGCCGGGCCAACTGGCGGGCAGGTGCACGCCCGCCGCTGCGTCCGGCCTTTCGTCGCGAACTCGAGGCCTACTTTGCTCCCGACGTGCGCGAGGTCGAACGCCTGCTCGGGCGCAGGCTGTGGCCGCTCGCGGATCGGGCGCCCGCCTCGCCTTCCTCTCCGGCGGAGGGGTCCTGACGCGGGCTGCGCCAGGGCACGTACGCTTGACCGAGCCCATGTCGCCGGAAGTCTCGATCATCATCCCGAGCTACCGCCGCGTGCCTTACCTGCGCGCAGCGGTCGACTCGGTCTGCGCGCAGACACACCAAGCCTGGGAGCTGATCGTCGTCGATGACGGCTCGGGCAGCGAGTCGCAGCGCTACCTCGAGGAGCTCGAGCAGCTGCCCGCCGTGCGCGTGCTGCGGCTGATCCACACCGGCAACCCGAGCGCCGTGCGCAATGCGGGTCTCGAGCTGGCGCGGGGCGAGTTCGTGGCGTTTCTGGACTCGGACGACGTGTGGCTACCGGACAAGCTGCGCCTGCAGATGCAGCTGCATCGGGATCGTCCGCTGCGCCGCTGGAGCTACGTCGCCATGGAGCGCATGCACGCCGATGGCGCCGTCATGGCGGACGAGCCGCGCCGCCCCACCCCGGAGGGCGCGATCTTTGCGCAGTTGCTGACGCTCACCGCCGACGTGTCGATGTCGGCGGTGGTGGCCTCGCGCGCCCTGCTTGAGGAGCTGGGGGGCTTTGACGTGGCGCAGGCGTATTTCGAGGACTTCGACCTGTTCATGCGCCTGAGTCAGCGCAGCGAGGTCAGCGTACTGCGCCAGCCGCTGGTGCGTATGCGCAGCCACGAGAGTCACTATTCAGCCTCCCGGGTCGGCATGCTGGAAGGGCGGGAACGCCTGCTGCGCAAGGTGCAGCCTTACGCGCTCGAGATAGGCCTCGGCGCACTCTTCAGGCGGGAGCAGCGGCGTAACCAGGCCGATCTGGCGCGTGCCCGGGCGACGGCGGGCGACCGCTGCGCCGCGCTACGTGCGTTGTGGAGGGCCCGGGCGGGGGCGTGGCGCGATCGGCACTGGTGGCGCGCACTGGCGAGTATCGTCAAATCGTTCCTGCCCGGTGGCGGGCGCCCCCGTACCGCGAGGGTCCGAGGCTAATCCGGGCTGCGCCGCGGGAACGCGGGTTTGAACCCCCGTAGGGGGTCGCGCCCACTCAGCTTTGATCTACCCGCGGTAATGCAGCATCCGGATACCCCCCGTGAGCGCCCTTGCCTTTGACGAGCTGGCGGCCGACTACGACGCGTCCTTCAGCAGACATCCGCTGGGACAGGTGCTGCGCGGCCTGGTGCGGGAGCGCGTCAGAATCCATTTCGGCGCCGCCCGGCACATCCTCGATCTGGGCTGCGGGACGGGCGAGGACAGTCTCGACCTGGCAGCCCGGGGCGCGGCGGTGTGCGCGATCGATATCTCCGCGGCGATGGTCCGCACGGCACGTGCCAAGGCGGCTGCGCATCCGGCCGGCGCGCGGATCGAAGTCCACTGCGCCGCGATGGAGCGACTCGATGCGGTGCTCCGTGAGCGTCGCTTCGATGCCGTGCTCTCGAACTTCGGCGCACTGAACTGCGTCGCCGACCTGTCGCGGCTCAGCGCGGCAGTCGCGCGCCATGTCCAGCCGGGCGCGCCGCTCCTGTGGGTCCTTCTCGGCCGGCACGTCCCGTGGGAGTGGCTCTGGTTCCTGCTGCGGGGCAACGCGCGCCGCGCCGGGCGCCGCCTGCGTCGCGGCGGCGCGCACTGGCGCGGCCTGCACGTGCAGTATCCGACTCCCGGCGGTGTCCGTGCCGCCCTGCAACCCCACTTCGAGGTGGAGGCGATCCGGCCGCTCGGCTGGGTTCTGCCACCGAGTTACGCGGGCGACTGGCTGGGTGCGCGTCCCGGCCTGCTCGGCGCCCTGGCGCGGGTCGAGCGCCTCGGCTCGCACTCGGGCTGGCTCGCGCGTCTCGCCGATCATTACATCATCGAGGCGCGTCGGCGGCCGTGGCCGACTGATGCCGAGGTGCGCCCCTGAACGCCGCCGTGCCGCTGCTCGAGACTAGCGCAGCGCTCACGCAGCTGCCGCTCGTCACGCTCTATCTGAGCGAGCGGTGCAACTCGCGCTGCGTCACGTGCGACTACTGGCGCTTCGGCAAGCAGGACGTGACGGTGGAGGCGGTGCGCGGCCTGCTGCCCGCGCTGCGTCAGTTGCAGACCGAGGTCGTCCTGCTCTCGGGTGGCGAGCCGCTGCTGCATCCGCAGTGGGCGGAGATCGCCGCGCTTCTGCGCGGGCAGCACATCGGGCGCTGGCTGCTGAGCTCCGGTCTTTCCCTGGCCAAGCACGCCCGCCGGGTGAGCGAGCTCATCGACATCGTCACGGTCTCGCTGGATGGCACGAACGCTGCGACCTACGAGCGCATCCGCGGCCTCGACGCCTTCGACAAGGTATGCGAGGGCATCACCGCGCTCGCCGACATCGGGGTAGCGGTGACGGTGCGCGTCACCTTGCAGCGTGCCAACTTCGAAGAGCTGCCCCGGTTCGTGAGCCTCGCGCGCGAGCTCGGGGCGCGGCAGGTGTCGTTCCTGGCGGTGGACGTCGGCAACCCGCATGCCTTCGCCCGCCGCGACGCGCTGCCCCTCGCCACGGCCCTCGGCCCGGGGCAGGTCGGGCAGCTGAGCGAGCAGGTTGAGCAGCTCATCGCCTCGTGCGCCGAGGACTTCGCGAGCGGCTTCATCGCCGAGAGCCCCCGCCGCCTGCGCCATATCGTGGCGTACTTCCGCGCCCTCTGTGGCGGCGGCGCCTTTCCGCCAGTGCGCTGCAACGCCCCCGAGTTCTCCGGCGTCATCGACGCGCACGGTGCGCTGCATCCCTGTTTCTTCATCAAGGGTCCGGGTGGTCGCAGCGCCGTGCCGGACCTGCGCGCCGCACTCGAGGATCGGCAATATCGTCAGCTGCGCAGCGAGATCCGCGCCGGCGCCCGCCCCGAATGCGCCACCTGCGTGTGCTCCATGTGGCACGAAGGAGGACCGGTGCTGGCGGTGCCGGGACGGCCTGGAAGACCGCAGCATGCATGAACCGGGCACGGCCCTGGCACACGCCCGCGCGCTGGCAGCGCCCGCGCCGCTGCCGCGCCTGGAGTCGGCGCTGACGCGGCTGCTCGCCGCCGCGTACCGGCTGCTGGGCCGCAGCCGCTACGATGATTTTCGCCTCGAGCAGGTGGCGGGGCTCACGCTGCTGGTCCTGCCGAGCGTCTTCAACCCGCGGCTGTTGCGCACCGGGGCCTACTTCGCCGAGCGTCTGGACGCCGCCCTCGTTCCTGACGGCTGCGAGGTGCTCGACATGGGTACGGGCTCGGGCGTGTGTGCCCTCATGGCCGCGCGCCGCGCCCGGCGCGTCGTGGCCGTCGACATCAATCCGGCCGCCGTTCGCTGCGCCCGCCTCAACAGCCTGCTCAACCGGCTCGACGCCCGCGTCGAGGTACGGGGCGGCGATCTTTTTACCGCGGTTGCGGGCGAGCGCTTCGACCGAGTGCTGTTCAATCCGCCGTTCAAGCCGGGTGCGCCGCGCGATGACCGCGACCGCGCCTGGCGGGCCGGGGACGTGGCGGAGCGTTTCGCCGCCGGCCTGCGCGCGCACCTGCGCCCGGGGGGCAGCGCGCTGCTCCTGCTCTCGAGCTACGGCGATGCCGCACCCTTCCTGCTCGCCCTCGAGCGCGAGGGCTTTGCGATCGGACTTGAGGCCGGCCGGCGCTTCATCGGCGAGCGTGTGGCGATCTTCCGCGCCACCCCGCTCGGGGGAGCCGCGCTGGCGGCGGAGGGCGCCGCGTGACGGCCCGCGTGCTGCTCGTCAACCCGCGGATCACTTCCAGACGCCGGGCGCGCCATCCGCTGTCGCTGCTCACGCTCGCCGGCGCGCTCAAGGCGCAGGGCCTGGAGAGCGTGCTGATCGACGGCAACACCGAAGCGGATGCGCCGGCGGCGGTGGTCCGTGCACTGCGGGAGGCCCCCAGTACGGCGCTCGGGGTCAGTGTCATGGGTGGGCCGCAGGTCGCCACGGCGATCGAGATCTCGCGCGCGGCGCGCGCGGCGGCGCCGCAGGTGCCCATCATCTGGGGCGGCTACTTCCCGACGCTATACCCCGACGCCGCGCTCAACGCCCCCTACGTCGACTACCTGGTGCGGGGCCAGGGCGAGGCGACGCTCGGGCAGCTGCTGCAGGCGCTTAGCGCCGGGGCGGACGCGACGCAGCTTGCGCACATGGACGGCCTCTCCTGGCGCGGGCCCGCCGGTCCAGTGCACAACCGCCGCCGTGCCTTCACGGGCGGACCGCGGCCCCCGCTCCCCTACGAGACGCTGCGCGATCCACGCAGCTACCTGGTGCGTACCTTCATGGGCGCGCGCACTGCAGCCTACGAGGCCGCCCTGGGGTGCCGGTTCCGCTGCACGTTCTGCGGCGTCGCGGCGCTCTTCGAGGGCGGCACGGCGCTGCCGCCGCCCGAGCGCCTGGAGCGCGACCTGCGCTACCTGCGCGACCGGTTCGGTGCCGACTCGATCCAGTTCTACGATCACAATTTCTTCGATCGCGAGGTCGACATGCTGCCGCTGCTCGAGGTGCTGGCGCGCCTCGAGCTGCCGTGGTGGTGCTATGCGCGCGCGGACGCGCTGCTCGGCCTGTCGCAGCGCGCCTGGTCGCTCGTGCGGCGCAGCCGCCTGCGCATGGCCTACATCGGCGCCGAGACGCCCAATGACCGCATGCTGCGCGCGATACGCAAGGGCACGCGCGCCGACCAGACGCTCGAGGTGGCGGAGCTGTGCCGCCGCCAGGGGGTGATCCCCGAGCTCTCCTTCATGGTGGCACCGCCGGAGGACCCGGAAGGGGAGACCGAGCGCACCTTCGACTTCATCCGCCAGGTGAAGCGGGTCAATCCGGCGGCGGAGATCATCGTCTACGTCTACACGCCCTTGCCCCCCGAGAGCCTGCCCGTGGCGGTGCGCGGGCGCGTGCCGCCGCTGCGGGAGCTCGACGGCGCGCCGCTGCGCTTCCCGCGCACACCCGAGGAGTGGACGGACCGCCGCTGGGTACAGTATGCCTGTCACGCGGACGCCCCCTGGATCAGCGAGTCCCTGCGAAGGCGGATCCGCGACTTCGTGACCGTCCTGCATTGCCGCTTCCCCACGCTGCAGGACACGCGCTCGCCCCCCTGGGCCAAGTCGGCGCTGCGCCTCGCAGCCGGGTGGCGCTACCGCACCGGGATCTACGGCCGTCCCTGGGAGCTCGAGGTGTCGAAGCGCCTGGTGCGACTCATGGACCCGCGCGTCAGCAGCCTCTGAGGCCGAGCCGGTGACCGGGTGGGGCTCAGCGCGGGATCCCCTGCACGTGGTGCAGCTGAGTGTCTTCCGCGATCCGGCGCAGCGGGCGCCGCAGGCACTGCTCGAGGGCTGGCCGTCGCTGGTGGACATCGCCACCGCCGCCGCCCGGGGTGGGGCGCGGGTGACGCTCATCCAGGCGGCCAGTGAGGCCGCCCGGCTGCAGCGCGCAGCGGTCGACTACGAATTCGTCCCCGCCTCGGCCGCCCGTCCCTTTACCGCGGAGCCGGCGCTGGCACAGCGGCTGCGCGAACTCGCACCCGACATCCTGCACCTGCACGGCCTGGGTTTCCCCGAGGAGATCCTCGCGCTGCGGCGGATCTGCCCCGATACCCCGCTGCTCCTGCAGGACCATGCCAGCAAGCCGCCGGCGCTCTGGCGCCGGCCGCAGTGGCGGCGCGCCTGGGCGAGGGCGGATGGGGTGTCCTTCTGCGCGCGGGCGCAGGCCGAGCCCTTCCGGCGGCGCGGCCTGCTGCGACCCGGCACCCCCGTGTATGAGATCCCCGAATCGACCAGCCATTTCACCCCCGGCGACCAGGCAGCGGCACGCCGCGCCTGCGCGCTCGGCGGCCAGCCGTGTCTGCTGTGGGTCGGGCACCTCGATGCGAACAAGGACCCCCTCACGGTCCTCGCCGGTGTCAGCGAGGCGAGCCGCTCCCTGCCACAGCTGCAGCTGTTCTGTTACTTCGGCACCGCGCCGCTGCGCGAGGCGGTGACGCGGCGTATCGCCGCCGACCCGCAGCTGCGCGGGCGCGTGCACTTGCGGGGTGCCGCACCACACGCCCTGATCGAGCAGGCGATGCGTGGCGCGGATCTCTTCGTGCTCGGCAGTCACCGCGAGGGCAGTGGCTACGCGCTGCTCGAGGCGCTCGCCTGCGGCCTGCCGCCCCTCGTCTCGGACATTCCCTCGTTCCGCGCGCTGACCGCGGGCGGTGCGGTGGGCGCGCTGTGGCGGTGCGGGGATGCCTCCGCGCTGGCTGCCGCGCTGCGGCGTCTCAGCGCACCGCCCCCCGCCGCGTTGCGCGCAGCCGTGCGGGCGCACTTCGAGCGCGAGCTCTCGAGCGTCGCGCTGGGACGCAAACTGGTGGCTGCCTACGCGGAGCTCGCCGCGTGCAGGCGCGCCTGGCGCACCCGCGCATGAGTCCGCGCGGCGCGGCACGGGGTGAGCCGGCGGCCGACCCGTTCTCGGAGCACCGCCGGCCCCGACATGAGTTGCGCTTCAGCGTGCTCGGGACTTCGTTCCGCTTCGAGAGCGACAGTCTCGCGCTCCTCGCGCTGGTGCGTCGTGCCTATCAGGGGCTGCCCTCTCATCGCCTCGCCCCGCTGGCCAGCGCGCGGGTGACGCTGCGTGTGCTCCCGGCACCGACGCCTCACGAACCGCCGGGCCTGCAGGCGCTGGGCGCCCCCGGCGTCTTTGCCGCGCTCAGCGAGGGGGCTGCCCTGGCGGCGCTGAGCCCGCCGGCGCGCAGCGCCCTGGTGGCCGTGCCACCGGCGCTGCTGCGACATCCCTACGAAGTGCGTTACGAGCTCATCGAGTTCGCGGTGTACATGCTGGCGGCGCGCACGCGCGGCCTCATGCCGCTGCACGGCGCCTGCATCGGCCGCGCCGGCGAGGGGATTCTCCTGCTGGGCGACAGCGGCGCCGGCAAATCCACCCTCGCGCTCGCGAGCCTGCTCGAGAGGCTCGAGTTCGTGGCCGAGGACAGTGTGCTGGTTGAGCCGCACGGCCTGCGCGCGACCGGGGTCGCGAACTTCCTGCATCTGCGGCCCGACGCGCTGCGCTTCGTGCAGGATGCACGCCTGCGCACGCGCCTGTCCGCAGCGCCGCGGATCAGGCGGCGCAGTGGCATCGAGAAGCTCGAGATCGATCTGCGGCGGCCGCTCTTCCGCCTCGCTCCCGCGCCGCTGCGTCTGCGCGCGCTCGTCTTCCTCACTGCGAACCGCCGCCGCGCCCGCCAACCGCTCCTGCAGCCCATCACCCGCGCCCGCAGCGCCTCGGGTCTGGCGCGCACGCAGCGCTACGCCGCCGGACATCGAGGCTGGAGGGCCTTCAGCGAGCGGCTGCAGCGGCTGCCCGCGTTCGAGCTGGCACGGCCGCGACATCCGCAAGAGGCGGCGCAGACGCTGGCGCGACTTTGCGCGGGATCCTGGTGAGGCTCGCCTTCATCGTACCCGGCGGTGTCGATCGCAGCGGCGAGCAGCGGGTGATCCCCGTGCTGCTCGCGCTGCTCGAGCGCCTGGCACGCCAGCACGAGGTGCAGGTATTCGCGCTCGCGCAGGAGCCGCAGCCGGATCGATGGTCGTTGCGCGGCGCCGAGGTGCACAACGTGGGCAGCTCGCACCCGCGCTGGCGTGCCTGGCGTGCCCTCGTGCGGGCGCACCGCCGTGCCCCCTTCGATCTGATCCAGGCTTTCTGGTCGAGCGGCCCCGGCACGGTGGCGTACCTCGCAGCGCGCACGCTCGGGGTGCCGTACGTCGTGCACGTGGCCGGCGGGGAGCTGGCCGCGCTGCGCGACATCGGCTACGGCGGGCGGCTGACCCGCCGCGGCGCCCTACGTGAGGCGCTCGTGCTGCGCGGAGCGGCGCAGGTCACGGCCGCGAGTGCGCCCCTGCTTGCGGCCCTCGAGTCGCTCGGCGTGCGCGCCGAGCGCCTGCCACTCGGCGTCGATCTGGCGCGGTGGCCGGCGCGCCCGCCCCGGGCGCGGCACCCCGGGGCGATCGCGCAGCTGGTGCAGGTCGCGAGCCTCAATCGGGTCAAGGACCAGGGCACGCTGCTGCAGGCGCTGGCCTGCCTGCGCCGAGGCGGCGTGCGCTGTCACCTGCACCTGATCGGGGAGGACGTGCTGCACGGTGCCGTGCAACGCCACGCGCGTGAGCTCGGACTCGAGTCGTGCGTGACCTTCCATGGTTTCCTGCCGCAGACCCCTTTGCGTGAGCAGCTCTGCCGCTGTGACCTGATGCTGATCACCTCGCGCCACGAGGCCGGTCCGGTGTGCCTGCTCGAGGCGGCCCTGTGCGGCGTACCCGCGGTGGGCACGGCCGTCGGACACCTCACGGAATGGGCACCGGCCGCGGCGCGCACGGTTGCGGCCGGGGATGCGCCCGGACTGGCGCGCGAGGTGGCCGCGGTGCTCGGCTCAGAGCCGCTGCGGCTCGAGCTCGCCGCGGCGGCGCAGGCGCGCGCGCTGCGCGAGGACGCGGACGAGAGCGCGCGCCGTTTCGAGGCGCTCTACGCCCGGGTCGCCGCTTCCCGTCAGGCAGCGGCTCGGCGCGCCGCACCGCTGGCACCGCGGCGCCACAGCAGGAAAAGGTAGCGGCAGCGGACGAGCGCGAGCGTGGTGAGGGCGCCGGGCCGTCGGGGATCCCCGGACGGGTCCGGTCCGAAGAGCGCGGCGCCGGGAGTGACTTCGCTGAGGTGAAAGGCGGGAGCGACCCGCGCAAGTTCTCCCACCGTGCGCCGCCAGATGCGCGCCTGGGCCCCGGGCAGGGCGTAGCGGCCCCGCCGCACGAGTCGCGGCAGGTTTCGCCACCACCAGAGGTAACGCAGGTCCGCCAGGCAATGCGGGTTCAGCACACTCGCGAGCACGGCGCCGCCCGGGCGCAGCAGCCGGTCGAAGATCTCGAACAGCGGGGCCAGGTCGTCCACCAGGTTGAGCGGCCCGAAGTTGGCCGTGACGAGATCGAAGCGCGGCGCGGCGTCTGCGTTCTCCTGCAGGAACTGCGCATACGGGGCGCAGCGCAGCGCGATGCGGCCGCGCGCGATCAGAGTCGCACAGTGCGCGCGGAAGTAGGCGCACATCTGCGGATCGACGTCGTAGGCGTGGACCAGCCGTCCCTGCTCGGCATAGTGGCGCGCATCGAGTCCCGGACCGCAGCCGAAGTCGAAGACCGCTTGGCCCGGGGGTACGATCTCAAGTACGCGGGCCCGGAAGCGCTCCCGGGCGCGCCGGTCGGAAGCGCGCGCACTCAACGCCTCGACGTACGCCGCGCCGCTCAGTGCGCGCGCGCGCGGCGGGGTGTCCCTCAGCCGAGCCGCACGAGCTCCTCGCGCGCCGCGCGCGCGGTGCGCTGCAGGTCCGCCGCCCGGGTCGGGTCACTGCCGGCCAGCCGGCTGGCCTCGACGGCACTGCGCAGCCACACATCCGCCCAACGGTAGTAGTCACGGCCGCGGCGTCCCTCGATGAGGTAATCCCGATCGGACGCCTCGGCCCAGGCAAGCGGCAGCCGCACGCGCTCGCGCACCCGCTCGAAGTAGGGCGTGCCCATGATCGGGTAGGAGACCGTCGTCAGGAACACGTCGGGGTTGCTCGAGCGCACCAGCTCGACGGTCGCCGCGATGTCCTCGACCTCCTCGCCCTCGTAGCCCCACATGAGAAACATGCCGACCTGCATGCCGTGGCGATGCGCGAGCTCCACCGCGCGCAGCACCTCGGCGACGCTCACGTCGCGCCGCATGGCATCAAGGATGCGCTGGCTGCCACTCTCGGAGCCGATCCAGATGCGATAGCAGCCGAGTGCGGCCAGCTCGGCCGCGGCCGCCTCGCTTTGCAGCCGGTCGGCCCGGGTGATGGTCTCGAACGGCAGGTGCAGGTCACGGCGGCGCAGCTCCGCAGCGTAGCTGTGCAGCCAGGGATGGCTGATGGTGAACACATCGTCGGCGTACCACAGCTGCTCGGGGGCGTACTGCGCGACGATCGTGGCGACCTCGTCGGCCACGTTCGCGGGGCTGCGCCGCCGGTGCGAGTAGCCGTACACCGCGTGACTGCACCAGGTGCAGCGGTAGGGGCAGCCGCGCGCGGTGATGAGATTGATGCTGCCGGCGCCGTGCTGGCGCCGCCACGCCTCGAGGTAACGGTGATGGTCGATCGCCCCACGGTCGGGGAAGGGCAGGGTGTCCAAGTCGCGGATCTTCGCGCGCTCGGGTGTCCGGACCGGCTGCTCCTGCGCATCGCGGAACACGATCCCGGGCACGGCGCCGAGCGCGCGCGCGCCCTGCGACCGCAGGACGCTGAGCAGCTCCGCCATCGTGAGCTCGCCCTCGCCGATCACCACCACATCCGCCCCGGCGGCGAGGTACTGCGCGGCGTAATTGGCGCTCTCGGGACCGCCGAGCACGACTTGCCAGTCGCGCGCCTTGGCCGCGGCGATGATGCGCAGTACGGAGGCGCGGGTGATGAGATTGGTGTAGATGCCGAGTACGCCCGGGGCGCCCTGTCCGAGGCGCCGCTCGAGCTCGTCCCGGGTACCGAAGGTCGAGTCGAAGATCTCGACCTCATGGCCCGCGCGCTTCAGGTAGGCGCTCAGGTAGAGAAGTCCGAGCGGCGGGTAGGGCTTCATGATCTGCTGCTCTTTCTCGTCCTCAGCGAGAAAGTAGCCGTGCGTGAGCAGCGTCGCGGCCATCGGATTAGAGCGCGGCGGCGACGCGGAAGCGCCCCTCGCTCGACTCGAGCGCATCCCAGCGCCGCGCGAGGTGCCGGCGCGCCCGCTCGTAGCGCCCGCCGGCGCGCGTCGTGTGCTGGCTGAGCGAGACCTGCTCGTGCAGCAGGTTGCGGATCTCGCGGTAGAAGTCCGAGCTGTAGGTGCCTTTGAACATCATGGCAAGGTCGCCGCTGTCGCGCCAGTGGGTCTTGCCGTTGAGCTGCGCTTTGACGATGTCGTAGAAGCGGGTGCCGGGCAGAGGATAAGCGACGCTGACCCCGACGTCGTCGGGCTGGGCCCGCTCGAGCAGCGCGCGGGTGGCGCGGATGTCCGCGAGCTGCTCATCGAGATAGCCGAGCTGGATGAAGAAGCCGACGCGCACCCCGTGGGCGCGCAGCCGCTCGCGCGCGGTGAGGATCTGCTCGACCGTCGTACCCTTGTTCATGGCATCGAGGATGCGCTGACTGCCGCTCTCGGCGCCCAGCCACGCCTCGGCGCAGCCGGCCTCGCCCAGCGCCGCGGCCATGGACTCGGTCAGCAGGTCCGCCCGCGTCTGGATGGTGAACGGCACGCGCACGCCGGCCGCCTTGAGTCGCGCGGCGAAGCGGCGTACCCAGGCGGGACGGAAGCCGAAGATGTCGTCGGGGAACCAGATGTGATCGGGGCGGTACGCGCCGTGCAGGTGAATGAGCTCGTCCGCCACCGCCTCGGGCAGGCGTTGCGCGTACTGATTGCCCCAGATCGGCTTCGCGCACCAGCTGCAGCGGAAGGGACACCCGCGCGAGGCGGCGATGTTCAGACTGAAGTAGCCCTGCGATCGCTGCCACACGCGACGGTAGGCGTCGATATCCACCAGATCCCAGGCAGCCCGCTCCGGATAGCCCATGAGTCCGCCGCCGGCCTGCGCCCGCCGCACCAGCGCTCCGCCGTCGAGGTAGGCGATACCGCCCAGGCCCGCGCCCAGCTGTGCGGCGGGCTGGTCCGCATCGGCCCCGAGGCGTTCGATGAGGGCGAGGAGCGTCCCGAGGCCTTCGCCGGCGAGCGCCGCGTCTGCACCGGCACGCAGATACGGCTCGGGGGCGTCGGTGGCGTCGGAGCCGGCCACGATGACCCGCAGCCCGCACGCGCGCGCCTGGCGAATCATCGTGCAGCTCGCCTCGCGCACGGCCGCGAGACACATCTTGGTCAGAAAGTTGAAGTTGTCCTCGTACAGGATGAGCAGGCGCGCCGAACTGGCTGCCAGGCATGCCTGGAACGCCTCCAGCCCCTCGCTGAGCATCGCGTCAAAGAGGCTCACCGGGTAGCCGCGCTCACGCAGCATCGCGGCGACCTGCAACGTCGCCAGTGGGGGGTAGGGCTTGCCGCGCGCGAGTTGCTTCGGATCGTTCCGCAGAAAATAGCCGTGACTGACGAGAATGGGCAGCATCCGTTAACTCGCGTGGCTCGGCACGAGGCACCCCCGTGGACCGCCGTTGTTCCTGGTGACTTAAGGCGTTCGGCGGCGGGCGAGCGCGGCAACCGGCGTGTGCTCGACCGCTTCGTCAGGGTAAGTACCGCGCGCGTGCGCGTCGGTTCTAGCCGGCGCGGGGTGCGGGGTAGCGGGCGTGGCCGCCGCGGCGCTGCGGCGGCGACATAAAGCGCTGAATTGGCTGTTAATATGAAGACGTCGGCCGGCGGCAGGGTGCGCGGTCCCGTGGCGAGGGCGGGAACGGGCGCCGCGGCGGCATCGGCTATAATTGTCCGTGCCGAAACGCACGGCCGACCGGTGTGATCCGCTGGATCACCGTCCGGGCGAAAGTGGCGGAACTGGTAGACGCGCTGGGCTTAGGACCCAGTGGGGCAACCCGTGAGAGTTCGAGTCTCTCCTTTCGCACCAGTTCTCTGGCGAGCCTCACCCGCAGCCCCCTCCCGTGCCGGCTTGAATAACAGGCGCACCGCGCGCATGAAGGATTGACGGGATGGAAGTTTCTCTCTCCGAAACCGGCGGACTCACCCGACGCATGGAGGTCGCCGTGCCGGCCACCGAGGTGGCGCGCGAGGTTCAGCAACGGCTGAAGCAGCTGTCGCGCACGGCGCGCCTGAAGGGCTTCCGACCGGGCAAGGCGCCGCTGGCCGTCATCACCAAGCAATTCGGCGATCAGGTGCGCGCGGAGGTGGTGAGCGATCTCATGCGCAGCTCCTTCGCCCAGGCCGTGAGCCAGGAGAAGCTGCGCCCGGCGGGGGGTCCGCGCATCGAGCCCCTCGCGCTGCCCCCGGAGTCGGACCTGAAGTACGCGGCGCACTTCGAGGTGCTGCCCGATATTAAGGTGAACTCCCCGGAGCAGCTCGCGATCGAGCGCCCGACCGCCACCGTCACCGAGGACGACGTGGATGGCATGATCGAGAACATGCGCGCGCAACGCCCCGTCTTCACGCCGGTGGACCGCCCGGCCGCGGCGGGCGACCGGGTGGTCTTCGACTACCAGGCGCGCATCGGTGGTCGTTTGGTCGAGGAGGGCGATCTGAAGGACGTGCGTGTCGTGCTCGGCAGTGGCCAGGCGATGCCCGAGCTCGAGAGCGGGCTCGCCGGCGTGCGCGCCGGCGAGGAACGCACGGTGCAGGTGACCTTCCCGCCGCAGCACCCGCACAAGCGCCTGGCCGGGCAGGAGGCGGAGCTGCACCTCTCCATAAAGGCAGTAGAGGAGCAGTCCCTTCCGGCGGTCGACGCGGAATTCTGCCGCACGTACGGTGTCGAAGAGGGTGGACTCGAGGAGATGCGCGCCCAGGTCCGCAAGAGCATGGAGCGGGAGCTGGCGGGTGTGATCCGCAACCGCGTGCGGGTGCAGACGCTCGATGCCTTGTACCGCGACAACCCGCTGCCGGTGCCGCGGGCGCTGCTGGAGGAGCAGGTGCAGTCCCTGCAGATCGACACCGCGCGCCGACTTGGCATCCGCGACGTGCGCCAGTTGCCGCCCGCGCAGAGCTTCGAGGAGCCCGCGCGCCGGCGCGTCACGCTCGGGCTGCTGGTGGGCCAGATCGTACAGAACGAAGGTCTCAAGGTGGATCGTGCGCGCGTGCAGGAACGTCTCGCGGAGCTGACCGAGAGCTACCCCGACCCCGAGCAGGCGCGCCGCGCCTACCTGCAGAACGCCGACGCGATGCGCCAGATCGAGGCCGCCGTCCTCGAGGAACAGGTGGTGGAATGGCTCCTCGCCCGCGCCCGGGTCAGCGAGCGGCCGGCGAGTTTCAAGGAGCTGACCGGTTTCGGCCAGAGCGGGCAGCCTGACCACGACCATGAGCACGAGCATTTGCCGCCGGTCCCGCCTGCGGGCGAGCCCGGCCCTTCCGCATCCGAACAGGTGGGTCCATGAACGAACGCGGCTTGAATCTGGTTCCGATCGTCGTCGAGCAGACCGCGCGCGGCGAGCGGGCGTACGACATTTACTCGCGGCTGCTCAAGGAACGGGTCATCTTCATCGTCGGCGCGGTGGATGACTACATTGCGAACATCGTGGTCGCGCAGATGCTCTTCCTCGAGTCGGAGAACCCGGAGAAGGACATCGCGCTGTACATTAATTCACCCGGCGGGGTGGTCAGCGCGGGTCTGGCGATCTACGACACCATGCAATTCGTTAAACCGGACGTGAGCACCATCTGCGTCGGCCAGGCCGCCAGCATGGGAGCGGTGCTGCTCGCCGCGGGAGCGCGCGGCAAGCGCTACTGCCTGCCGCACGCGCGGGTGATGATCCATCAGCCCCTGGGGGGGTTTCAGGGGCAGGCCGCGGACATGGAGATCCACGCCAAGGAGATGCTCGATACGCGCGACCGGCTGAACCGCA
The DNA here is from genome assembly GCA_019247195.1 of Gammaproteobacteria bacterium. Classification (GTDB taxonomy): domain Bacteria; phylum Pseudomonadota; class Gammaproteobacteria; order Steroidobacterales; family Steroidobacteraceae; genus 13-2-20CM-66-19. Next base: position 722 of record JAFAPI010000247.1, on the reverse strand, counting down.
TCCTCGCCAAGCACACCGGCCAGAGCGTCGATCGTATCAAGCAGGACACCGACCGGGACCGCTTCATGGATTGCCACGAGGCGGTGCGCTACGGCCTGGTGGACAATGTCCTCGAGCGGCGCGGCGAGCTGCTGCCGCGGCCCGCCAAGGCCTGATGTCAGACGACGCCGCACGCGCTTGGCAGCAAATGTCAAAGAGGTGAACCGCGTCCCACAAAAGCAGCCGGGACAAGCAGTTAGCCGTGCCGGAGCGCTTTGCTTCGCGCCGGGACGCCATGCTATAAGAAATCCGTGCGTGCTGGGACCGCGAAGAAAAACGCGTGTGGAGCTCCATGAGGGACCTCGATGAGTGAAGACTCCCGCAACCGTCACGATGACGGCAAGCTCCTCTACTGCTCCTTCTGCGGCAAGAGCCAGCATGAAGTCCGCAAGCTGATCGCCGGTCCCTCGGTCTTCGTCTGCGACGAATGCGTTGAGCTCTGCAACGACATCATCCGCGAGGAGCTCGAGGATCGTGCCGAGCGTGCCCGCGACAAGCTGCCCAAGCCGCACGAGATCAAGAAGGTCCTCGATGAATACGTGATCGGCCAGGAGAAGGCCAAGAAGGTGCTCTCGGTGGCCGTCTACAACCACTACAAGCGCCTGCAGACCCGCGGCAGCGGCGGCCGCGCCAAGGACGAAGTCGAGATCGCCAAGAGCAACATCCTGCTCATCGGCCCGACC
>JAFAPI010000156.1 GCA_019247195.1 Gammaproteobacteria bacterium | reverse complement strand
CAAGCTCGCCGTCGCCTACTCCAACAGCCAGACCGCCTTCGAGGGCGGGGCGCTCGGCTGGCGCAAGGGCAGCGAGCTGCCGACCTTCCTCACCGACATCGTGGCGCGCCTCAAACCCGGCGAGGTCAGCGAGCCGGTGCGCACCCCCACCGGCTTCCACATCATCCGCCTGAACGAGGTGCGCGGCGTCGCGCAGCAGGCGGTCGAGGACCAGGTGCACGTGCGCCACATCCTGATGAAGACCACCGAGCTCGCCGACGATGCCACCGTACGCCAGAAGCTGCAGGCGCTGCGCCAGCGCATCCTCGGCGGCGAGGATTTCGCGGGGCTCGCGCAGACCAGCTCCGAGGACCCGGGCTCGGCCGCCGAGGGCGGAGATCTCGGCTGGACGGGCCCCGGCGCCTTCGTGCCGGAGTTCGAGCACCAGGTCGCCGCGCTGAAGGACAACGAGATCAGCGAGCCCTTCCGCACCCAGTACGGCTGGCACATCGTGCAGCTGCTCGGGCGGCGGCGCATCGACAACACCGACGAGCTCAAGCGGCGCCAGGCCATGGAGGCCATCCGCGCCGGCAAGGCGGACGAGGAGACGGAGCTTTGGCTGCGCCGCATGCGGGACGAAGCGTACGTCGAGTACAAGTCCTAAGCCGCCGCGCCTCGCCCTGACCTCGGGCGAGCCGGCCGGCGTCGGGCCGGAGCTGTGCCTCGCGCTCACCCGCCACGGCCTGGCGTGCGAGCTCGTGTGCCTCGCCGATGAGACCCTGCTCGCCGCGCGGGCCCGCCGCCTGGGACTTCCCGCCACCCTGCGCCGTTACGACCCCGCCGCCGCGCCGGTGCCGGGCGGCTTCAGCGTCCTGCATCAGCCGCTCGAGGTCGAGAGCGAGCCCGGCAGGCCCGATCCGCGCAATGGCGCCTACGTGCTCGGCCTGCTCGAGCGCGCGGTCGCGGGCACGCTGGCGGGCGAGTTCGCCGCACTCGTCACCGCCCCCGTCCAGAAATCCCTCCTCAACGCCGCGGGCATCCCGTTCCGCGGCCACACCGAGTACCTGGGCGCGCGCACCGGCGCGTCCCATCCCGTCATGCTGCTCACCGACGGCACGCTGCGCGTGGCGCTCGCCACCACGCACCTGCCGCTGCGCGAGGTGAGCGCGGCGCTGACGCCGGCGTCGCTGCGCGCCACGCTCGAGGTGCTCGGGGCGGGGCTGCGCCAGTGGTGGGGCATCGCCGCGCCGCGCATTGCCGTCTGCGGCCTGAACCCGCACGCCGGCGAAGGCGGCTACCTCGGCGATGAGGAGCAGCGCGTGATCGCCCCGGTGCTCGCCGCGCTCGAGGGCCCCGCCCTGCGTCTGAGCGGACCGCTGCCGGCGGACACGGTCTTCGTGCCGCGCGTGCTCGCCGGCTATGACGCCGTGCTCGCCATGTACCACGACCAGGGCCTGCCGGTGCTCAAGCACGCCGCCTTCGAGCGCGCAGTCAACGTGACGCTCGGCCTGCCGCTCTTGCGCACCTCGCCCGACCACGGCACGGCGCTGGATCTGGCCGGCACGGGGCGGGCGGACCCCGGCAGCCTGACCGCCGCGGCGGAGCTGGCGAGCCGCCTCGCGCTGCAGCGGCGCTGATGCCCGCCGGCAGCCGGCCGCCGCGGCGCAAGCGCTTCGGCCAGCACTTCCTGCACGAGCCGCGGATCATCGCCCGCATCCTGGCGGCGCTCGCCCCGGGGCCCGCCGATCACCTGGTCGAGGTCGGACCGGGTCGCGGGGCGCTCACGCTCGCGCTGCTGCACGAGCGCTGGGCGAGCTTCGATGCGCTCGAGATCGACCGCGACCTCGCGGCGCGGCTGGCCCCGGAGCTCGGCCGCCACGCGCACGCACGGCTGCACGAGACCGACGCGCTGCGCTTTGACTTCGACGCGCTGGCCGCGGCGCGCGGCGGCCCGCTGCGCGTGCTCGGCAACCTGCCGTACAACATCTCCACCCCGCTGCTCTTTCACCTGCTCGGGCAGGCCGCGGCGCTGCGCGACCTGCACGTGATGCTGCAGCGGGAGGTAGTGGCGCGGATCTGCGCGGCGCCGGGCTCGGAGCACTACGGCCGCCTCGGCGTCATGCTCGCCCCGTGCTTCCGCGCCGAGTGGCTGTTCGACGTCGGCCCGGGCGCGTTCCAGCCCCCGCCCCGCGTCTGGTCGGCGCTGCTGCGCCTCACGGTGCGCGACCCGCCGCTGTTCGCGGTGAGTCCCCACTACGGGCGCGTGGTGGCGGCGGCTTTCTCCGGGCGGCGCAAGACGCTGCGCAACGCACTGCGCGCGCTGCTGCCCGAGGCGGCACTGCGCGAGGCGGGGCTCGAGCCCGGGATGCGCCCGGAGCGACTCGCGCCGGCCGATTTCAACCTGTTGGCGCTGCGGCTCGACCGCGCGGGCGGTTAGCGGCTACGCTTGAGCCCGGACAAGGGTGTTGGGAGGGATGCCGGTGGGCCCGTACCGTCACATCCTGCTGGTGGTGGACCTCACCGAGGACAGCCTCGCCATCGGCCGCAAGACACAGGCGCTCGGCGCCGCGCTCGGCGCCGAGGTGGAGCTCCTGCACGTGGTGGAATTCGTCCCGGTCGAGCCGATGGGCGAGACCCTCATGCCCGCGGCGCAGATCGAGGAGGAGCTCCTGGCGCGCGCCCGGCAGCGACTCGGCGCGCTCGCCGCCGAGCTCGGCCTCGCCGGCTGCGCCTGCCGGGTCGAGAGCGGCAACGTCAAGAGCGAGATCGTGCGCGCGGCGCGCGAGCGCCACGCCGACCTCATCGTGCTCGGCAGCCGCGAGCGCCACGGCCTCTCGATCCTGGTCAACCTCACCGAGGACACCGTGCTGCACGCCGCGCCCTGCGACGTGCTCGCCATGCGCGCCGGTCGCGGCTCCGGGTAGAATCGCCGCGGATGAGCGCCCCCGCGCACAAGATCCGGGTCGACGTCGAGACGAGCTACCTGGACGAGCAGTCCGACCCGCGCGAGGGCCGCTACGTCTTCTCCTACACCATCACCATCCGCAACGAGGGACAGGTGCCGGCGCGGCTGCTGACGCGGCACTGGGTGATCACCGACGCCAACGGCAAGGTGGAGGAGGTGCGCGGCGATGGCGTGGTCGGCGAGCAGCCGTACCTCAAGCCCGGGCAGGGATTCCGCTACTCGAGCGGCGCGGTGATCGAGACCCCGGTCGGCTCGATGCAGGGCAGCTACCAGATGCTCGGCGACGACGGCCTGCACTTCGATGCGCCCATCTCACCGTTCCGGCTCGCGATGCCGGGAATCCTGCAGTGACGCGCTATGCGCTCGGGGACATCCAGGGGTGTGACCGCGAGCTCGGCGCGCTGCTGAAGCGCCTGGATTTCCGCGCCGACTGCGACCAGCTGTGGCTGGTCGGCGACCTCGTCAACCGCGGCCCCGACTCACTCGGCGTGCTGCGGCGCGTGCGCGCCCTGGGCGCGAACGCGGTGGTGGTGCTCGGCAACCACGACCTGCACCTGCTGGCGCTCGCGCACGGCGCCGACCGGCGCCGCAAGTCCGACACCCTCGATGCCATCCTCGGGGCGAGCGACCGCGACGCCCTCCTCGAGTGGCTCCTCACCCGCCCCCTGGCGCACGCGGAGGGACAGGACCTCCTGGTGCACGCGGGGGTGATCCCGCCGTGGGACGTGCCACTCACGCTGCAGCTCGCCGCCGAGGTGAGCGCGGCGCTCGCACGCGAGCCGCGCGCGCTGTTCGCGCACATGTATGGCAACGAGCCCGCCGAGTGGCGCGACACGCTCACCGGCATGGAGCGGCTGCGCTTCACCATCAACGTCCTGACCCGCCTGCGGGTGTGCACCGCCGCCGGACGCATCGACCTGAACAGCAAGGGACCACCGCCCGCGGGCGGCGGCCCGTTCCGTCCCTGGTTCGAGCACCCCGCGCGGCGCAGCCGCGGCGCGCGCGTCATCTTCGGTCACTGGTCGGCACTCGGCCTCGTGCAGCGCGACAACGTGGTCGGCCTCGACAGCGGCTGCGTGTGGGGCGGTGCGCTGAGCGCGCTCGACCTGGAGGCGGGCACGATCACCCAGCTCCCCTGCTCCGCCTACCAGCGCGTCGGCGGCGAGTGATCAGGGCGCCGGCGCGCTCCCCGCGCCCCAGCTGACCGCGAGCTCCGGGGTGGCGGCGGTGTAGATGCCGGGCGGGAGCTCGAGGTCGATCGGCGCCGTGCCGCCGGTGCTGATCGGCAGTGCGAGACGCTGCGCGCCGCGCACCTCGAGTTCGGCGAAGGCGCCGGGCCTCACCCGCAGCGCGAGGCGCGCCGGCCAGGTCGTGCCCGCCACGGGCCTGAGCGTGAGGCTGCCGCTGCCGGGGAGCGCGCTCAGATCGAGCAGCAGCGTGTTGCGCTTCCAGCGCTGCGTCACGGCCGCCGCGTCGGTGCCGCCGACGTCGAGCTCGTGCACCGCCGCGGGCGCTGGCGGCGGCGGATGGCGCCAGGGCGCGTGCAGGTGTGCGCACGCGCCGGCGAGCAGCAGCGCGGCCAGTGCGGCGCCGCGCGCGGCGCCAACTCGCGTCGGCATGGGCATTCTCCTGCGATGCATCCGAGCGCGTAACATACGCGAAAGACCCGGAGGAGACATGGAATCCCTGCACGCCTTCAACTTCCGGCAGTGGATCGAGGAGCACCGCGCGCAGCTCAAACCGCCGGTCGGCAACAAGCGCGTGTTCACCGACGGTGACTTCATCATCATGGTGGTGGGCGGCCCCAACGCCCGCCAGGACTACCACGTCGACCCGGGGCAGGAGTTCTTCTACCAGCTCGAAGGCGACATGGTGCTCAAGACCATCCAGGACGGGCGCGGCGTCGACGTGCCGATCCGCGCCGGCGAGGTGCTGCTGATCCCACCGCTCTTGCCGCACTCCCCGCAGCGCCCGCCGCACAGCGTGGGCCTGGTCATCGAGCGCGCGCGGCGCCCCGGCGAGCGCGACGGCTTCCAGTGGTACTGCGAGCGCTGCGGCACGCGCCTCTACGAGGAGTTCTTCGAGCTCACCGACATCGAGCGCCAGTTCCCGCCGGTGTTCGAGCGCTTCTTCGCCGACGCGTCGCGGCGCACCTGCCGCGCCTGCGGCACGGTGCTGGAGCGGCGCTAGTTGCGCGCCCGGCTCGAGATCGGCGGCCGGGCGGTGCAGGTCGAGCTCGACCGACCGTGCGACCTCGCGCTGCCGCTCGACCCGCACGGCGGGCAGCCGCGCCACTTCGGCGCGCCCACCGCCCGCGCGGTGCCCCTGGTGCTCGGTGAGTTCACCGGCGCGGTGGCGCAGGGCGCGAGCTGCAACTGCGAGGTGCTGACCCTCGTCCCGCACTGCAACGGCACCCACACCGAGTGCGTCGGCCACCTGACGCGCGAGGTGGTGCACGCCTACCGCACGGTGCCGAAGGGACTCGTGCCGGCGGTGCTCCTGACGGTGACGCCCGAGCGCGCCGGCGCGACCCGCGAGGGCACCGAGCCTGCACCGCAGGCGCAGGATGAGCTGCTGACCCGCGCGGCGCTCGAGCGCGCCTGGCCCGGGCGGCCCTGGACCCAGCCGCGGGCCGCGGTGCTGCGCACCACCCCCAATGACGCGGACAAGGCGACGCGCGACTACAGCGGCCGCGCGCCGGCCTATCTCAGCCGCGAGGCCGCGGAGTGGCTGTGCGCGCGCGGCATCGAGCACCTGGTGGTCGACCTGCCCTCGATCGACCGCGAGCACGACGCCGGGCGGCTCACCGCGCACCGGGTCTTCTTCGGGCTGCCACCCGGGGCGAGCGAGCTCGCCGCGGCGCAGCGCCCGCACGCGACGATCACCGAGCTCGCGTTCGTGCCGGACGCGCTCGCCGATGGTGTCTACCTGCTCGAGCTGCAGGTGCCCGCCATCGCCGGTGACGCCGTGCCGAGCCGGCCGCTCCTCTATGAGGTCGACATCGCGTGAGCACGGATCTCACCCTCGAGGGCGCGCGTGCCCGCGACGCCGCGGATGCGCTCGCCCCCTTCCGCGCCCGCTTCGCGCTGCCCCAGGGCCCGGACGGCGAGCCGCTCACCTACCTGTGCGGCCACTCGCTCGGGCTCGAGCCGCTCGCCGCGCGCACCCTGGTCAGCGAGGAGCTCGATGACTGGGCGCGCCTCGGCGTCGCCGGCCACGAGCACGCGCGCCGCCCCTGGATTCCTTACCACGAGAACCTGACCGCGGGGCTCGCGGCCGTGACCGGTGCCCGGCCCCACGAGGTCGTGGCGATGAACTCGCTCACGGTGAACCTGCACCTGATGCTGGCGAGCTTCTACCGGCCCCAGGGAGCGCGGCGCCGCATCCTGCTGGAGGCCGGCGCCTTCTCCTCCGACCGCCACGCGCTCGCCTCGCACCTCGCCTGGCACGGCCTCGATCCCGAGCGGGAGCTCATCGAGCTCGCCCCGCCCGCCGGCGCGGATACGCTCGGCGCCGAGGCCCTCGAGGCGGCCCTGGACGCGCACGGTGCGCAGATCGCGCTCGTGCTCTGGCCCGGCGTGCAGTTTCGCACCGGGGAGGCCTTCGACGTGGCGCGGGTCACGCGCGCGGCGCGCCGCGCTGGCTGCATCGCCGGCTTCGACCTCGCGCACTCGGTCGGCAACGTGCCGCTCGCGCTGCACGAGGCGGAGGCTGACTTCGCGGTGTGGTGCAGCTACAAGTACCTGAACGGCGGGCCGGGCGCGATCGGCGGCTGCTTCGTGCACGAGCGACACAGCGCCGCGCAGCCCCGCCGCGCCCACGCGGGCGGGATCCCGGGCGCGCGTCTCGCGGGCTGGTGGGGCCACGAGCCCGAGACGCGCTTCGCCATGGGGCCCCGCTTCGCCGGCAGCCCCGGGATCGCGGCCTGGCAGATCAGCAATCCGCCCATCCTCGCCGCCGCCCCGCTCATCGCCTCGCTGGCGATCTTCCTCGAGGCGGGTCTTGCGCGGCTGCGCGACAAGTCACTCGCCCTCACCGGCTACCTCGAGGCGCTGCTGCGCGCGCGCACGCCGCAGGTCGGCATCGTCACCCCCGAAGCACCGCCGCGCCGCGGCTGCCAGCTCTCCCTGCGTCTGCCCGGCGCCGGCGGCCGCGCGGTGTTCGAGGCGCTCGGCGCGCGGGGGGTCGTGTGCGACTGGCGCGCGCCCGACATCCTGCGCGTCGCGCCGGTGCCGCTCTACAACCGCTTCGAGGACGTGTGGCGCTTCGTGCAGGCGCTCACGGAGCTGCTGCGGGCGTGAGCGCCCCGCTCGCGGTCGTCGGCGCCGGGTTGGCGGGGGCGCTGCTGGCGCTGCGACTCGCGCAGCGCGGCTGCGCGGTGCAGCTCTACGAGCGCCGCGCCGACCCGCGCCAGGGCGCGCCCGAGCGCGGCCGCTCCATCAACCTCGCCCTCGCGGCGCGCGGGCTGCGCGCCCTCGAGGAGGCGGGCCTTGCCGAGCGCGTCCGGCCGCTGCTCATCCCGATGCGCGGGCGCATGGTGCACGCCTCCGGCGCGGCGCCGGTCCTGCAGCCCTACGGCCAGCGCGCCGGCGAGGTGATCTACTCGGTGGGCCGCGCCGCGCTCAACCGGCTGCTGATCGAGGCCGCGACGGCACACCCGGGGGTGCAGGTGCAGTTCGGCGCGCAGGGCGTCGGGCTCGACGCGGGCGCCGGGAGCCTGCGGCTCAAGGATGCGGCGGGGGCCACGCGCACCGTGGCCTTCGACACGCTGTTCGCGACCGACGGGGCCGGCTCGGGCGTGCGCGCGAGCCTTGCGCAGCAGGGACTGACGCAGGTGCGCGAGTCGTGGCTCGACCATGACTACAAGGAGCTCACCATCCCCGCCGCGCGCGCGGGCGCGCTCGAGCGGGAGGCGCTGCACATCTGGCCGCGCGGCGGGTTCATGCTGATCGCCCTGCCCAACACCGACGGCAGCTTCACCGCGACCCTGTTCCTGGCGCGCCACGGGCCGGGCGGGTTCGAATCGCTCGGGCAGCCGCAGGCGGTGCAGGCGTTCTTCGCGCGCGAGTTCCCCGACGCCGTGCCGCTCATGCCGGACCTGCTCGAGGAATTCGCGCGCCACCCGCAGGGCGCGCTCGGGACCGTGCACGCCGCCCCCTGGCACGTGGCGGGCCGCGTGCTGCTGCTCGGGGACGCGGCGCACGCCATCGTGCCGTTCCACGGCCAGGGGATGAACGCCGCGTTCGAGGACTGCAGCCTGCTCGGGAGGCTGCTCGAGGAACACGAGGACTGGGCCAGCCGCTTTGCGCACTTCGAGCGGGTGCGCCGGCCCGACACCGAGGCGATCGCGCAGATGGCGCTCGAGAACTACGCCGAGATGCGCGACGCGGTGCTCGATGCGACCTTCCTGCGCCGCAAGGAGCTCGCCCTCGCGCTCGAGCGGCGCTTCCCGGGCCGCTTCATTCCCCGCTACGCGATGGTGATGTTCCACCCGGAGATCCCGTACGCCGAGGCGCTGCGCCGCGGCGCGCTGCAGGCGCAGCTCCTGGCGCGCCTGGATCCCGGTCCCGGCGGGCAGGCCGACCTCGAGGGCGCCGCGCCCTGGCTCGAGGCGCAGCTGCCGCCGGCTCAGTGAGCCGCGCCGACGCGCTCGAGGGTCACGAAGCTCATCGGGTAGGCGTGGCGCGCGTCCGCCGCGTAGCGCTCGTGCGCGACCTCGCGCCACTCGGCGGGCTCGAGGGCCGGGAAGAACGTGTCGCCCTCGAGGTCGGCGTGCACGCGCGTCAGGTAGATGCGCTCGGCCTGCGGCAGCACCGCGCGGAAGATCTCCTCGCCGCCGATGACGAGCAGCTCGGGCGCGGGGCGCGCCTGCTCGAGCGCCGCGGCGAGGGAGTGCACGACGTGCACGTCCGGTGCGCTCCAGGCGGGATCGCGGGTCAGCACCAGGTTGCGCCGCCCGGGCAGCGCCCGGCCGATCGAGCTGAAGGTGCGCCGGCCCATGAGCACCGGTTTCCCGAGGGTCAGCGCCTTGAAACGCCGCAGGTCCTCCGGCAGGCGCCACGGCAGCGCGTTGTCGCGGCCGATGACCCCGTTGCGCGCTGCGGCCACCACGAGCGCGAGCCGCGGCGGGGCCGCCATCAGATCTCCACGGAGGTGTTGAGCACCACCACGTCGCGGAAGGGCATGCGGAAGAACTCCGCCGCCTGCGTGCTGTACTGCTGCATGCGCGCGAACACGCGCCGCTGCAGTCCGCGCAGCCCCGGCAGCGGCCGCGCCCGCACCACGTGCCGGCCGACGAAGAAGGAGCTGTCCTCGGCGAACACCCGCAGCCCGCGTGCGCGGCACGCCTTGAGCGCCTCGGCCACGTCCGGCGCCTCCATGAACCCGAAGCGGGCGGTGAGCCAGTAGATGCCCGGCAGCGGCTCCTCGATGTGCAGCCGGCGCACCGGGTCCTGGCGCGGCGTGTCGGCGATCTCGACGTTGAGGATGATGACGCGCTGGTGCACCACGTGGTTGTGCTGGATGTTGCGGATCAGCGCCGAGGGCACGAGGTTGGGATGGCTGGCGAGGAACACGCCCGTGCCGGCCACGCGCGGCACGCCGGCGACCAGGCGGGCCAGCTCCTCGCGCGGCACGGCGAGCTTGGAGAGCGCGGCGCGCAGCTGCAGCCGCCCGTTGCGCCAGGTCATGAAGATCACGCACAGCAGCGCGCCGAGCATGAGCGGGATCCACCCGCCGGTGGGAACCTTGGTCATGTTGCCGGCGACGTAGGCCGAGTCCACCACCAGCATGAGCCCGAACAGCAGCGCGACGCGCCACAGCGGCCAGTTCCACTGCGTGGCGGCGACGAAGGCGCCGAGGATGGTGGTGACCAGCATGGTGCCGACGACGGCGGCGCCGTAGGCGCCGCCCAGGGCATCCGAGGAGCCAAAGCCGACCACGAAGAGGATGACGGCCGGGCACACGAGCCAGTTGACGATCGGCACGTAGATCTGGCCCTGTTCGAGCGCGGAGGTCTGCAGCACCCGCAGCCGCGGCAGGAGATCGAGGTGCACCGCCTGGCGCGCCATCGAGAAGGCCCCCGAGATGGTCGCCTGCGAGGCGATCACCGCCGCGGCGGTGGCGAGCACCACCATCCACGGCAGCATCTGCACCGAGACCAGCTGGTAGAGGGCGTGCGGCACGGGCTTGCCGAGCTCGAGCAGCATCGCCCCCTGGCCGAAGTACTGCAGCACCAGCGCCGGGCCCACCATCACGAACCAGGCGATGCGCACCGGCTGCTTGCCGAAGTGGCCCATGTCGGCGTAGAGCGCCTCCCCGCCGGTGATGGAGAGGAACACCGCGCCGATGATGGCGAGCGCCATCGGCGGGCGGTGAAAGAGCAGCTCGAGCCCGCGGGCCGGATTGAGTGCGCCGAGGATCTCGGGGTGGCGCAGGATCGGCAGCACCCCGAGCAGCGAGATGACGATGAACCACACCACCATCACCGGCCCGAAGAGCCGGGCGACGCGCGCGGTGCCCCGGTGCTGCGCGGCGAAGAGCACCAGGATCACCCCTACGGTGAGGGGGATGACCCAGCGCTTGAGGCCTGGGCTCGAGACCTCGAGGCCCTCCACCGCGCCGAGCACCGAGATCGCCGGCGTGATGAGCGCGTCGCAGAAGAAGAACGCGGTGCCGGCGAGCGCGAGCCCGACCGCGACGCGCGCCCAGCGGCTGCCGGTGATGAGGCGGCGCTGCGCGAGGGCGAAGAGCGCGAGGATGCCGCCCTCCCCCTCGTTGTCGGCGCGCATGATGATGACCACGTACTTCAGCGTCACCGAGATGGCGAGGCTCCAGAAGATGAGCGACAGCACGCCGAACACGGCCTCGGCGTTGAAGGGCCCCGCCTCCTGCAGCGCGGTGTCGAGGGCGTAGAGCGGGCTCGTGCCGATGTCGCCGTAGACGATGCCGGTGGCACCGACCACGGCGGACAGCGAGGCGCGGCGCGAGGCGTTCATCGGCTGGCGGCGCGGCGGCGCGCGCGCCGCTCGGCGCCCGCGGGCTTGGGGGGAGGCCAGAGCATGCTGCCGCGGCACTCGGGCGCGCCGCAGCGGCAGGCGAAGATCACGTCCACGTCCGGGGGATCGTGCGGCTCGCGCTGGATCTGGTAGTCGTAGGTCAGCTCCTCCCCGGGCTCGATGTCGCGGATGGCCTCGATGTAGACGCGCCGGCTCTCGATCACCGACTCGCAGTTGGGCGCGCAGGCGTGGTTGATGAAGCGCGCCTCGTTGCCGGCGACGCCGGCGTCGATCACGGTGCGGCCGTCGACGATGAAGAGGAAGGTGTGGTTGTCGCGCTCGTCCTTGTCGTCGTAGCGCCGGTCGGCCTCGGCGTGCGAGATGCGCTCGCCCTGGTACTCGATGACGCGCGTGCCCTTGCGGATGCGGCGCGTCGCGAACACCCCGAGGCCGTGCAGCGGCGAGTCGCGCACCTCGAGCGCGGGGCCACGGCGACGCGCGCTCGTCATACGGCCACCGGGGCGCGGATGCCCTCGTGGTGCTGGTAGTTCACGAACTCGAAGTCCTCGAAGCGGTAGTCGAAGAGGCTCGGCGGCCGGCGCCGCAGCCGCAGTTGCGGCAGCGGGTAGGGGGTGCGCGCGAGCTGCGCGTCGGCCTGCGGCAGGTGGTTGAGGTAGAGGTGGCAGTCCCCGCCGGTCCAGATGAACTCCGCCGGCACGAGGTCGCACTGCTGCGCGAAGAGGTGGGTGAGCAGGGCGTAGCTGGCGATGTTGAAGGGCACGCCGAGGAAGAAGTCGGCGCTGCGCTGATACATCTGGCACGACAGACGCCCCTGCGCCACGTACAGCTGGAAGAAGGCGTGGCAGGGCATGAGCGCCATCGACCCGAGCTCGCCGACGTTCCAGGCGCTCACCAGGATGCGCCGCGAGTCGGGCTGGTGGCGCAGCAGCTCGACCGCCTGCGTGAGCTGATCGACGTGGCCGCCCGCGGCGGTGCGCCAGGCGCGCCACTGCCGCCCGTAAACCGGTCCCAGCTCGCCCTGCGCGTCCGCCCACTCGTCCCAGATGCTCACGCCGTGCTCGCGCAGCCAGGCGACGTTGGTCTCGCCGCGCAGAAACCACAGCAGCTCGTAGATGACCGAGCGCAGGTGGATCTTCTTGGTGGTGACGAGCGGGAAGCCCGCGCCGAGGTCGAAGCGCATCTGCAGGCCGAAGAGCGAGAGGGTACCGGTCCCGGTGCGGTCGCTCTTGCGCACGCCCTCGGTACGGATGCGGCGCAGCTGCTCGAGGTAGGCCTTCATGCCGCGACCGCGTAGTTGCCCGAGGGCTCCGCGCGGCGGTAGGCCCAGGCGAGCAGCCCGACTCCGGCGACGATCATGGGGAGTGACAGCAGCTGGCCCTCGGTGAGCCAGCCGCCGGCGAGGTAGCCGATGTGCTCATCCGGCACGCGCACGAACTCGACCGCGAAGCGCGACAGGCCATAGCACAGCAGGAAGAGCCCGGAGGGCGCGAGGCGCGGCCGCGGCCGGCGCGTGAACCACCACAGGATGGCGAAGAGCAGCAGCCCCTCGAGCGCCGCCTCGTAGAGCTGCGAGGCGTGGCGCACCTCGCCGTTGACCCGGAACCCCCACGGCAGCGTGGTCGTCTTGCCCCACAGCTCGCCGTTGATGAAGTTGCCGATGCGGCCGAAGAAGAGCCCGGGGGGCGGCAGCGGCGAGGTGAAGTCGTAGACGTCGGCCGGGCTGCGGTTGCGCCGCCAGGCGAAGAGCGTCAGGGCGGCGGCGACCCCGAGCAGGCCGCCGTGGAATGACATGCCGCCCTCCCAGATCTTGAGCGGGTACCAGGGGTCCGCGGCCCAGAACTTGAGCCCGTAGAAGAGCACGTAGCCGATGCGGCCGCCGAGGATGACCCCGAGCATCGCGAAGAAGATCAGGTCATCGACGTCCTGTGCCCGCCAGGTCGAGCCCGGTCGTGCGGCGCGCCGGCGGGCGAGCCACCAGGCGGTGGCGAAGCCCAGGAGGTACATGATGCCGTACCAGTGCACCTTGATCGGGCCGACCTCGAAGGCGATCGGGTTGAAGCCGGGATAGGTCAGCATGGGTCGTGAAGTTTAGCCGACGCCGCCACTGACGCGGCAGAAGAACCCCTTCAGGTAGCGGGTCTCGGGAATCGCCGGGTGCAGCGGGTGATCCGGGGATTGCCCGAGCGTCTCGAGCACCTGCACGAAACGGCCGGCGTGCCGCGCCGCACCCTGGATGGCCGCGAGGAGCTCCTCGGCGCTCAGGTGATAGGAGCACGAGCAGGACACCAACAGCCCGCCCTGCGCCAGGACCGACAGCGCGAGCTGGTTGAGCTTGCGGTAGGCGGCTTGCCCCTGCGGGGCGTCCTTCTTGCGCTTGATGAAGGCGGGCGGGTCGAGGATGACGAGGTCGAAACGCTCGCCGCGCGCGCCGAGGGACTGCAGCGCCTCGAAGGCATCTGCGCGCAGGGTCTCGAGGGTGAGCCCGTTGCGCGCGGCGTTGGCGCCGGCGCACTCGAGGGCCGCCTGCGCCGCATCGACACACAGCGCCGAGCCGGCCCCCTGCCGCAGCGCCGCGAGCGCCCACGCGCCCGCGTAGCTGCACACATCGAGCACCCGTGCGCCCGCGCGCACGTAGGGCGCGAGGCGCACCCGGTTGGCCGCCTGGTCGTAGAACCAGCCGGTCTTCTGCGCCGCCGCGAGCGGCACCTCGAAGTGCAGCGCGCCCTCGCGCACGCTGAGCCGCTCCGGCACGGCGCCGAAGGCGGCGTGCGACTCGCGCGGCAGTCCCTCGAGCTCGCGCGCCGCGCCGTCGTTCTTCCACAGGAGCGTCGCCGGCTGCACCAGCCGCTGCACCGCCTCGGCGACCGGGGTGAGGAGCCGCTCCATGCCGGCGGTGGCGCTCTGCCCGATCACCACCTCCCCGTAGCGATCCAGCACCAGCCCGGGGAGCAGATCGGACTCGCCGAATACCCAGCGGCCGTAGGCGGCGTGGCCGAGGCGCTCGCGCAGGTCGAGCGCGGCGGCGAGGCGCTCCTCGATGAGCGCGGCGTCGATCGGCCGCTCGGGGCGGCGCGAGAGGATGCGCGCGCAGATGAGCGCGTGCGGATTGACATAGGCGTGACCCAGAAACGCATCGCGCGCCGAGCGCAGCTCGACGTGATCGCCCGCCGCGAAGCCGCCGAGCGGCGTGCGCGCCGTGTCGATCTCGTTGCTGAACACCCAGAGGTGGCCGGCCGCCAGGCGCCGCTCCTCGCCGCGCTTCAGGCGCAGCAGCGGCGGCGAGTCGCCGCGGGATACGGGAGGAGACGACACGGACACGGGCAGGTCTTTGCGCGGCGGCGACGGGGGCGGAGTATACAATCAGCCCCGGAGGCCGCGATGCAGATCCGCCACCGCAACCCGGACGGCACCCCCCGCTTCACCAACGCCCTCGCCCACGAAACCAGCCCCTACCTGCGCAAGCACGCGCACGACCCGGTGCAGTGGTACGCGTGGGGGCCGGAGGCGCTCGCGCGCGCGCGGCGCGAGGACAAGCCGATCCACCTCAGCGTCGGCTACGCCTCCTGTCACTGGTGCAGCGTGCTGCACGAGGAGAGCTTCCTCGACGAGGCGACCGCGGCGCTCCTCAACGAGCACTTCGTCAACATCAAGGTCGACCGCGAGGAGCGGCCGGACCTCGATCGCATCTACCAGACCGCGCAGCAGATGCTCACGCAGCGCGGCGGCGGCTGGCCGCTCACCATGTTCCTGACACCGGAGGATCAGCGCCCCTTCTTCGGCGGCACTTACTTCCCCAGGGAGCCGCGCCACGGCCTGCCCGCCTTCGGCGCGCTGCTGCAGCGCGTGGCGCAGTACTACCGCAGTCACGGCGCGGCGCTGCGCCAGCAGAACGAGACGCTGATGGCGACCTTCGCGCAGATCAACCCGCCGCCGGCCGATCCCGCGCTGGCCCTGGACGACGCACCGCTCCGGGCACTCACGGAGCAGGCGCAGCGCAGCTTCGATGCGCAGCACGGCGGCTTCGGCGGCGCGCCCAAGTTTCCCCAGCCGCAGCTGCTGGCGGCGCTGCTGCGCCGCGGCGCTGCGCCGCGTGCCGGCGGCGAGCCCGGCCTGCAGTCGCTTTACATGGGCACCGTCACGCTGCGACACATGGCCGCCGGCGGCATCCAGGACCAGCTCGGCGGCGGCTTCTACCGCTACGCGGTCGATGCCAGCTGGCGCATCCCGCACTTCGAGAAGATGCTGTACGACAACGCGGCGCTGCTCGCGCTCTACGCCCAGGCGGCCCGCGCCACGGGCGAGGGCGGCTATGCGGATGCGGCGCGCCGCATCGTGGCCTGGGCCAACGGCACGATGCGCGATCCCGGCGGCGCCTATTACGCCAGCCTCGATGCGGACTCGGAAGGTCACGAGGGGAAGTTCTATGTCTGGGACCGCGAGGCCGTGCGCGCGGCCCTGACGGCGGCGGAGTTCGAGCTCTTCGCTCCCGCGTACGGACTCGATGAGCCGCCGAACTTCGAGGGGGCCTGGCACCTCTACCAGGCCCGCTCGGCCGCGGAGATCGCGCGCCGCACGGGCGCCGGGGAGGCGACGGTCGAAGCCTCGCTCGAGTCCGCGCGGGAAAAGCTGCGCGTGCTGCGCGAGTCCCGCCCGCATCCGGCGCGCGACGAGAAGCTGCTGACCGCGTGGAACGCACTCATGATCCGTGGACTCGCCCTCGCGGCCCGCGCCCTCGATGACGCCTCGATGGCGGAGGACGCGGCCGGCGCGCTCGCCTTCGTGCGGCGCGATCTGTGGCGCGACGGGCGGCTGCTCGCGACCTCCACCGCGGGCCAGGCACGCCTCAACGCCTACCTCGACGACTACGCGTACCTTGCAGATGCGGTGCTCGAGCTGCAGCAGGTGCGCTGCCGCGCGGACGAGCTCGCCTTCCTGCGCGAGCTGCTCGAGGTGATGCTGGCGCAGTTCGCCGACCCCGCGGGCGGGTTCTTCTTCACCTCGGCCGATCACGAGACGCTGATCCACCGCTCCAAGGTGTTCGGCGACGAGGCGACGCCCTCGGGGAACGGCATCGCCGCCCGCGTGCTCATCGCCGTGGGGCATCTCCTCGGGGAGCCGCGCTACCTTGAGGCCGCGGAGCGCACGGTGCGCAGCGTGTATCCGATGCTCGCGCGCTACCCGCTCGGGCACGCGAGCATGCTGCTCGCGCTCGAGGATCTCCTCGAGCCGCCGCAGATCGTCATCCTGCGCGGCCGGCAACCGGCCATCGAGGCCTGGCGGCGCGAGCTCGCACGCGCGTACGCGCCGCAGCGGCTCGTGCTCGCGATCCCGGCGGACGCCAGTGACCTGCCCCCGGCGCTCGCCGCCCGGGCCCCACGCGGCGAGGCCGTGGCGTATCTGTGCCGTGGCCCGACCTGCTCCGCGCCCCTCGACTCGCTGGCGGAGCTTCGCGCGCAGCTCGAGGCTTAAGCGGGGTCGACGGGAGTGGTGCCGCCGCTGAACTCCGCGCGCGCCTGCGCGAGGCGGTAGCGGTTGCCGGCGCGAAAGGCGCGCCAGTGCTTCAGCACGAGTGCGGCGTAGATCAGCTTGAAGAGCCGCAGCCGCCACAGCACCCGCGGCGCCTGGAACAGGTCGCCGGCCAGCATGGAGATGATGCCCTGCTCGAGCTGCCAGACGTTGCGCGGGTGCCGGAACATGTCGCGCAGCACCGGTCCGTTGAAGCGGTAGATGAAGAAGGAGAAGCGCTCCATGCCGAGCCGCTGCTCGCGCTCGAGCCGGCGCTGCAGCCGCCGCTCCCGGTGCGGCTCGCGCAGCGCGGTGTCCACCACCTCGGCGGCGCGCTCGGCGCCGCGCATGGCGAGGTAGACGCCGGTCGAGAACACCGGGTCGAGGAAGGCGAAGGCGTCCCCGAGCAGCATCCAGCCCGGCCCGGCCATGCGCGTGGAGTCATAGGAGTAGTTACCCGTGACGCGCACGGCGTTGTCGATGAGCTCCGCCTTCTCGAGCCGGGCCCACAGCTGCGGATTCTGCTGCAGGGTCTCGAGCAGGAACTCCACCGTGCGGCCCTTGCGCTGTTTAAGGTACTCGGGCCAGCACACCGCGCCGACGCTCATGACGCCCTCGGGCAGCGGGATCATCCACATCCAGCCGTGCGCGAAGCGGTACATGCTGATGTTGCCCGCGTCCACGCCGGTGCGCGCCGTGGCGCCCCGGAAGTGACCGAAGATGGCGGCGCTCTGGTGCGCCGGGTTCTTGCGGCGCAGCCGCCAGCGCCCGGCCAGGAAGGTGTCGCGTCCGCTCGCATCGAGGAGGTAGCGCGCGCGCACCGCGTACTCCTCCGTCCCGGTGCGCACCGTGACCTGCGCCTCGCGCGCACCCCTGAGCTCCACCTGGCGCGCCTCGTGCCCCTCGCGGCAGTCGGCGCCCGCCGCGCGCGCGTGCCGCCACAGGAGCGCATCGAAGTCCTGCCGCCACACCTGGTAGGCGTGGGGCGGCGAGGCGCCGAGGGCGCGGTCGAAGGCGAAGCAGTTGTAGCCCCTGTCGTTGCTGGCCTCGAAGTCCGCGCCGCGCTTGTAGACCCCGAGCGCGCGCACCTCCTCCGCCACCCCGAGCCGCTCGAACAGCGGCAGGTTCATCGGCAGGAGCGACTCGCCGATGTGAAAGCGCGGGTGGTGCTCCTTCTCGAGCGCGATCACCCGCCAGCCGCGCCGCGCGAGCAGCGTCGCGGCGGTGCTGCCGGCGGGTCCGCCGCCGATCACCAGCACGTCGCACTCGTCCTGACGCCCGCCCGCGGTGCTCACCGGAACTACCCTCCCGCAGGGAGGATGCGCACCCGGTGCGCGCCGCGCAAGCGTGACCGCCCGGGCGCGCCTAGGAGAGCAGCTCGACGTTGCCGCCGATCGCGGCCGTGTTGATGGTGAGCGTGCGCTCGGTGGCGAAGCGCAGCAGGTAGTGCGGTCCGCCGGCCTTCGGCCCGGTCCCCGAGAGTCCCTGGCCGCCGAAGGGCTGCACCCCCACCACCGCGCCGATCATGTTGCGGTTGACGTAGGTATTGCCGACGGGCAGCGCGCGGAACACGTGCTGGGCGACGCTCTCCAGGCGGCTGTGCACGCCGAGGGTGAGCCCGTAGCCGGTGCGCCGGATGGCCTCAAGCACGGCCGGCAGCTCGGCGCTGCGGTAGCGCGCGACGTGCAGGATCGGACCGAACTCCTCGCTCTGCAGCTGATCGAGCGTGCGCAGCTCGAAGAGGTGCGGGGCGAAGAAATGGCCGTGCGCGAGACCCGCCGGCACCTCGCAGGCGTAGAGCAGCCGCGCCTCGCGGCGCATGCGCGCCGCGTGGCGCTCGAGCCGCTCGCGGGCGGCGGCGGAGATGACCGGGCCCACGTCCGTGGCCGCGCGCGCCGGGTCGCCGATGACGAGCGTGCGCATGGCGCCCGTCAGCATCTCGAGGACGCGGTCGGCGAGCTCCTCCTGCAGGTAGAGCACGCGCAGCGCCGAGCAGCGCTGGCCCGCGCTGGTGAAGGCCGAGGCGACGGCATCGTCGACCACCTGCTCCGGCAGCGCGGTGGCGTCCACGATCATCGCGTTGACCCCGCCGGTCTCGGCGATGAGGGGCACGATGGGACCCTGGCGCGCGGCGAGCGCCCGGTTGATCGCCGTCGCCGTCGCGGTCGAGCCGGTGAAGGCCACGCCGGCGAGCGCGGGGTGTCCGAAGGCCACCGCGCCGAAAGGCGGGCCGTCGGCGGGGGTCAGCTGCAGCACCGCGGGCGGGATGCCGCTCTCGTGCAGCACCCGCGTCATGAGGTGTGCCACGAGCGGCGTCGCCGGTGCGGGCTTGGCGATCACACTGTTTCCCGCGGCGAGCGCGGCGGTGACCTGGCCGGTGAAGATCGCGAGCGGGAAGTTCCAGGGGCTGATGCACACGAAGACCCCGCGCCCGTGCAGCGAGAGCGTGTTGCGCTCGCCCGTCGGCCCGCCGAGCTCGAGCGGCGCGCCGAAGAGCTCGCGGGTCCGCGCCGCGTAATAGCGGCAGAAATCGATGGCCTCGCGGACCTCGGACACCGCGTCCGGCAGCGTGCGGCCCGCCTCGCGCACCAGCAGCCGCAGGAACTCGCCCCGCCGGGCTTCCACCGCCGCCGCCGCGCGCTCGAGGCAGGCGGCGCGATGCTCGGCCGGCCGGGCATCCCAGTCCGGCTGCGCCTGGGCGGCGGAGTCGAGCGCCCGGCCGATCTCCGCCGCGGTCGCATCGCGCGTATAGCCCACCACGACGCGGGTATCGGCGGGGGAGACGACCGGCACGTTGGCCTCGGAGGCGTCCTCCCCGTCGAGCACGGGCCCGCCGCGGTAGGGCGTGGCGGCGCGCACGTCGGCCTCGAGGGCCGCCACGGTCGCCGGGTCCCCAAAGTCCTCGCCCGCGGAATTGCGGCGCTCGGGCGCATAGAGGGCGCCCGGCTCGCGGATGCGGCCCGGGCCAGAGGACTCGGCCTGGAGGGACGTCAGGGGATCGCGCACGACCTGCTCCACGGGAAGCTCGGGATTGAGGAACTGATGAACGAAGGAGCTGTTGGCGCCGTTCTCGAGGAGCCGGCGCACCAGATACGGCAGCAGCTCCTCATGCGTGCCGACCGGCGCGTAGACGCGCACCGGCGGGAGCGTGGGGATCTCGGCCCGCGCCGCCGCATAGAGCGCCTCGCCCATGCCGTGCAGGCGCTGGAACTCGTACACGGCGCCGGCGGGAGCGAGCTCGAGCACCGCGGCGACCGTGTAGGCATTGTGGGTGGCGAACTGCGGATAGATCGCCTCACCTGCCTGGAACAGCCCCCGCACGCACTGCAGGTAGCTCGCATCCGTCGCCGCCTTGGAGGTGTACACGGGAAAGCTCGAGAGTCCCCGCTCCTGGGCCCGCTTGATCTCGCTGTCCCAGTACGCGCCCTTGACCAGCCGGACGCCCAGGCGCCGGCCCGTCTCGCGCGCCAGCTGCGCCACCCACTCGATGAGGCGCGCGGCCCGGCGGCCGTAGGCCTGCACCGCGAGGCCGAGACCGTCCCACTCGCGGGTCGCGGGGTCGCGCGCCAGGGCTTCCACCACATCCAGAGAGATATCGAGGCGGTCGGCCTCCTCGGCGTCGATCGTGAAGCCGATGCCCGCGCGCGCGGCCGCGCGTGCCAGCGACTGCGCGCGCGGCACGAGCTCACCGGCCACCCGCGCGCTCTGCAACAGGCTGTAGCGCGGCTCGAGCGCGGAGAGCTTCACCGAGATGCCCGAGCGGCCATAGGTCGAGCCGGGGGCCTGCGTCGCGAGGACGTCGATGGCGTGCGCATAGGCAGCGTGGTAGCGCTGCGCGTCGGCCTCGGTGCGCGCCCCCTCCCCCAGCACGTCGAAGGAGCACAGCTCGAGCCCGCTCTCGCGGCGTCCGCGCGCCAGCGCGGCCTCGATCGTCTCGCCGACGATGAACGCGTGGCCCATGAGCTGCATGGCCTGGCGCATCGCGCCGCGCACCACCGGGGCGAGGAGCGGCGCGGCGAGCTCCGCGGCGCTGAACTCCCCGGCGAGCTGCGCCGTCACATCCGGCAGCAGCCGGCCGGCGGCGCCGAGCAGCACGAATCCGGTGCGCAGCAGGAGAGCCGTGTTGCCGGGCACACCGCCGGCGCGCACCGTGGCGAGCCGCTCGGCGATGAGCTGGTCGGCGCGCCGGGGATCCGGGGTGCGCAGCAGCGCCTCGGCCAACCCCATGAGGGCCTTGCCCTGGGCACTGTCGAGCGGGAACTGCTCGAGCATCTGCTCGACCAGCGGGCGCGCGCGCTCATCGGCCCGCGCCACCTCGACCCAGCGGGCGGCGCGCGCCTGGGCGGCGCGCAACGGCGCCCCGGTCGAGGCGAGCTCGGCGACGATCTCTTCCGCCGCATCGTCCTCCGGCCGCAGGGTTGCCGCCCGCACGCGCTCGCGCAGCGCGGGCAGGGATGTCTCGCGTCGCGTCGTCTCGACTGCCACGCTCGTAGCCTCGGGTCCAGTTGAATTGGTGATATTCTAGCGTTTCAACCAGAGACAAATTGAAGGTAATACCGGTTATGGTAGTTAAATCGACTACCAAAGGCCCTGGAAGCGGATCGCCGGCGGTGCTTTCCCCTGCCCCCCGCGCGCTCGACCGCATCGACCGCGGCCTCCTCATCCGGCTGCAGCAGGACGGCCGCGTCCCCATCTCCCAGCTCGCGCGCGAGGTCCACCTGACCGTCACCCCCACCCTCGAGCGCGTGCGTCGACTCGAGAGCCAGGGATACATCGAGGGCTATTTCGCGCGCCTCAACCCCGGGCGCCTGGGCCTGGGTCTACTCGCCTATGTCGAGGTCTCCCTCGACCGGACCACGCCGGACGCGTTCGAGCACTTCAAGCAGGTGATGCTCGCGCACGACGAGGTGATGGAGTGCCACATGGTGGCGGGTGGGTTCGACTACCTGCTCAAGGTCCGGGTGCGTGACATGGAGAGCTACCGCCGCTTCCTCGGTGACCGCATCGCGGCCGTACGCGGGGTGCAGCAGACCCATACCTATTTCGTCATGGAAGAGGTGAAGTCAACCCATCGGATTCTGGTCGAAGAGTGAGCCGCGTGGCCCAGACCCCTGCTACTGATCTGCCCATGCAAATCCAGAGATGCGCCAACCAGAGTCAACCCTCCGCAAGCTCATGGTTAATACGCCCGTGTCTCTTACGGGCTTGCCTGCCTTGAGAAACGACAGGGTGACTGGCGCCACGAGGTAGGCATACCCGGAGTTGATTTCGAGGTGACTCGTCGCCCCGAGCGTGATGTCTGCATCAGTCACGGCCGCAGTTGCGGCCCACGCCGCAAAGGCCTTGTACCACCTGGAGCAAGCACCCGGCCCCTGCCACAGGTGGGGCGGAAGATCGTCGATGACGACCGCGTCATCGTCACACGGAGCGTTGGTCGTTTCAAAATGACCACTGCGGAAGGCTTCGGCCCACCTTTGCGCGGTGAGCCTCACCTCGGCTTGTTCGGACGCCACCGCTGCAACCGACAGCGCGGCCAGCAGCGCTGCCACCGCAGTGACGACTGTCCGTAAAATCATCTCCCCACCTCCCTTACGCGCAAAGAGTCCTGATCGCATGAGAAAGCACTCCAGCCAGGGAAGTTCCGATGTGTGGGCGAGATGCCGCGCAAACGTCGGACAATCATCAGACCGCACTCATGTCGGCCACCCGGAATCGATGGTGTGCAATGCACGTCCGCCCCAGCCAGTTGCCAGTAGCGATTCGTGCTCCGGCCGTCAGCACCGAATTGCTGACTGAAAATGTGACGTCCGGTACCGGCAAAGAGCGGACGGTCAGGCGCCGGGTCTGGATTTCCCCGCAGCAGAAAATCCGCGGAAGCTCTGCGGTGGCAATACTGCCGAGTCAATTCGATCGCGGCCGTGCCCCTACGAGCGCGGAGTCGAGCATCTTGATGAGCGCCGCACGATCGTAGGTGTACGGCTGACCTTCGTTGAGTTGAACGAGTTGCTCGATCTGAGCCTTGATCGTGTCTCGGGCCTGCTCGGCGTCGGGCACCACCATGTACCGCAGCTTCGGTCTGGGTTCAGACAAGGCCGATTCCACGGCGGCGGCGACGTCATCGGGTTCCTTGAGCTTTGCCCAATCGACGAGGTCCTTCTGAGTGAGCGTCCCCGATCGCGTAATAGTGTTGCGCACTATCTCGGACTTGTAGGATCCGGGCTCGACGATGCTGACCAGCACACCACTAGGCGCCAGCTCCTGCGCCATCGTCGCGCTGAAGGTCTCCATGGCGTGCTTACTCATCTGGTAGGCCCCGGATCCGGTTTCGTTGAGGATGCCACTGATCGAGCCGATGTTGACGATGCGGCCATGACTGGCTTTGATCAGCGGCGCAAATGCCTTCGCCATGCGATAGGGTCCGTAGACATTCACTTTCATCACCAGGTCGAACTCCTCCGGGGACGTGTCGATCACCGGTGCGTCGGTATAGATGCCTGCATTGTTTACCAGTCCGTACAGACCACGGTCGCCTTTGGTCACAAATTCCATCGCAGCGGCGATGTCTTCGGTTTTCGTCACATCCAAGCGGACAGCCCTAACGTTCGATATCGCTCCAAGCGCCTGGAGATCGATTTCCTTGCGCGCGCCCGCATAGACCAGATAGCCGTGTGCCGCAAGTCGCTCAGTGATCTTTCGGCCGATACCCGTACTGGCTCCGGTGACGAGTATCGCTTTCTGTGTCTGATCAGCGGTACCCGCGTTACTGCCGAGCGGTACTGCAGCGAGCATGAGTGAGACGAGAATCATGCGGTGCATAGTGCGTCCCCTGAGAATGCGGAAGGCACTATACGCCGGCACCCGGGTTCTGCGTCGCGGCTGTCGAGGTATTGGTAGGGCTAGCTCATTTGCGCATGCGATGCACGATAAAGGCGGCCACGATGATGATGAAGACAGCCGCTACAGTTGCCGTGCTCATGTGGGTTACTCGCAAAAGGCGGCGGCGCCCAACCACCAGCCGTTTTCGCATGTGCCGCTCGAGCGATTGTTAGAGCTCACACCCACTCTTTTGAAATATTCCCGAAAGTTCTGATCACGGAGCCCGTAATCAGTCTCTTCGGAGTAAATCCAGAATGAGTCATCGTTTACAAAGTGAATGTGCAGTATGCGATCGCGCCCGTGATCTCGAATTAGGCGTATTGCCACAGAATCAGCCTCCGTGCCGAGAACCCGGTAGTGTATCGTTTCATCGGTT
>JAFAPI010000140.1 GCA_019247195.1 Gammaproteobacteria bacterium | reverse complement strand
CTATCCCACCACCGCCGGGCTCCCGGCGCTGCGCGCGGCCTGCGGGGCGTGGCTGACGCGCCGCTACGGCCTGCGCGAGGGCGGGGTCGACCCGGAGCGCATGGTGCTGCCGGTCAACGGCACGCGCGAGGGGCTCTTTGCGTTCGTGCAGGCGCTCGTTGATGCCGGGCGTCGCGCCGTGGTGGCGATGCCCAATCCCTGCTACCAGATCTACGAGGGGGCGGCGCTGCTCGCCGGCGCCGAGCCGTACTACCTTGACACGCCGGCGAGCGAGGGTTTTCTGCCGCGACTCGAGGCCGTGCCGCCGGCGGTGTGGCAGCGCTGCCAGCTGCTCTTCCTCTGCAGTCCCGGCAATCCGACCGGCGCGGTGCTGCCGCGCGAGTTTTTCGTGCGCGCGCTCGATCTCGCCGAGCGCTACGACTTCGTCATCGCCTGCGATGAGTGCTACGCGGATATCTATCTCGATGAGGCGCGGCCGCCCGGCGGCCTCCTCGAGGCCTGCGAGAGCGTGGGCCGGCGCGGTTTCGAGCGCTGCGTGGTGTTCCACAGTCTGTCGAAGCGCTCGAGCGTTCCTGGGCTGCGCTCTGGTTTTGCAGCCGGCGAGGCGGGACTGATCGAGCGCTTCCTGCGCTACCGCACCTATCATGGCTGCGCCATGCCGCTGCCCACCCAGCAGGCGAGCATCGTGGCCTGGCAGGACGAGGGCTACGCCGCGCTCAACCGCGCCCTGTACCAGGAGAAGTTCGCGCGCGTGCTGCCGCTGCTCGTCCCCCACCTCGCACTACAGCCGCCGGCGGGCGCCTTCTATCTCTGGCCCGAGGTCGGGCCCGACGATGAGCGCTTTGCGCGTGAGCTCTACCGGCGCTGCAACCTGACGGTCCTGCCCGGCCGCTACCTCGGACGCGATGCCGGGGCCGGCAATCCGGGGGCCGGCCGCGTGCGCATCTCGCTCGTACCTGCGCTCGGGGATTGCGTGGAGGCGGCACAGCGGCTGCGCGACTTCCTGCGCACCCGTTAACGGTCGCGCCGTGCGAGACTTGCGCCGCTATGAGTGAGCTCGAGGAGCTGCAGGGTCGGATCGAGAGCGCCTTCGAACGTCGCGCCGAGCTTAACCCGCAGAACGTGCCGCGGGAGCTGGCCGCCGCGCTGGAGGAGACCCTCGAGTTGCTCGATGACGGGCGGCTGCGGGTCGCCGAGCCCCGCGAGCGAGGCTGGCACGTCAACACCTGGCTGAAGAAGGCCGTATTGCTGTCCTTCCGTGTGCGCGACAACGTGCTCACCGATGCGGGCTATACGCGCTTCTACGACAAGGTGCCGCTGAAATTCGCGCAGGCAACCGAGCCGGAGCTGCGCGCCGCCGGGGTGCGCGTCGTGCCGCACGCCATCGTGCGCCGCGGCGCGCACGTGGCTGCCGACGTGGTACTGATGCCGAGCTACGTCAACATCGGCGCTTACGTGGATTCCGGCACCATGGTCGACACCTGGGCGACGGTCGGCTCCTGTGCGCAGATCGGCCGCAACGTGCATCTGTCGGGGGGCGTCGGGATCGGCGGCGTGCTCGAGCCGGTGCAGGCGGCGCCCACCATCATCGAGGACGACTGCTTCATCGGCGCGCGCTCGGAGATCGTCGAGGGCGTCATCGTCGAGCGCGGCGCGGTGATCTCGATGGGCGTCTTCATCGGCCAGAGTACGCGCATCTATGACCGCGCGAGCGGCGCCATCCTGAGGGGCCGCGTACCGGCCGGCTCGGTCGTGGTCGCCGGCTCGCTGCCCTCCGCCGACGGACGCTACGCCCTCGCCTGCGCGGTGATCGTCAAACGCGTCGATGCGCAGACGCGAGCCAAGACCTCGCTCAACGAGCTCCTGCGCAGCGTCGACGCCTAGCCGCCGAACCCTCTCACCCGCACCTGCACCAGGTCGCCCCCCTGCCAGGTACCGTGGGGCAGTCCGAACTCGGAGCGCCTGAGCTCGCCCCGACCCTCGAAGCGGCAGGCGAGCGCGGTACCCTGCGGTGCGCGGCCGCAGGCCAGCCCGGTGATGTGTAGCGCCAGGGGGCGCGTGACCCCGTGCAGCGTCAGCTCGCCCTGCACCAGGGCGGAGGCGCCGCTGACCTCGATGCGGGTCGAGTGGTACACCATCTCCGGGAACCGGACCGTGTCGAGCCACTGCGCCGAGCGCAGACGGACATTCCACTCTCCATCGCGGCAATCGATCGAGTCGGTGCGCACGACGACGTCCAGGCGGCCCCCGTCCTGCGCGGGCGTGAATTGACCACTGAGCTGGCGGAACTGCGCGCTGAGCCAGCGCAGCCCGAACTGCCACACTTCCAGGGTAACCTCGGTATTGCCGGCATCGAGCGTATGCGCCCCTGCGGTCAGCACCCACAGTAAAAGTGGAATGCTGCGCCCGACTGAAGACGCACTCCTCATATAACTGACCTGCCGCTGACCCACAGGTGGGTGCGGCAGGCCGGGCGCGCGGTTCGCCGGGGCTGACGCCGGGAACATCTGCGCGTTGCGCTAAGGCGCCTGTGCCTCCGGTGCGATTCACTCGCGCCGCGGGCTTCGCGGGTTGGCGCGAGGTGGCTCTTCCGGTGTCATCTGGATGTCATACCGCCGTCGTACGATCCGCTATCTGTTTGATCGCGCTGCCAAGTGCGGGCTGGCGCTTTCGGCCATAAAACTGTCACAACCAAGCCCCTAGCAGGAGCTCGAGAATGCGGAACTCTCTCATCCCCGCCGCCCTAGTCTTAAGTTGCGCTACTGCAACAGCTCTAGCGGACGTGCAGATCACCGATAAGACCAGCGTCGGTGGCGTCGTTTTCGCGGACGCGAGCCACATCGATCTCAAGAACGATGACAAGACCGGCAAGGAGGTCGACACGCCCCCCACGGGAACGGGCCTGGACGTCAAGCGTTTCTACCTCATCGTGAACCATACCTTCAACGACGTCTGGTCGGCGAACCTCACGACCGATGCGCAGTACTCGAGCGCGACGACCACGACGGTGACCACACCCACGGGCACGACCACGGCCGTCACCGGCCAGAACACGAGTGGCGGCGTGACCGAGGTGTTCATCAAGAAGGCGTATCTGCAATACAAACCGCAGCAGGAATTCGGCCTGCGCGTCGGCGCGGCGGACACGCCCTGGGTGCCCTGGCTGGAAAACAGCCTGTACGGCTACCGCTGGGTCGAGAAGGTGACGATCGACCGGCTCGGGTTCGGCACCTCGGCCGACTGGGGGCTCAACGCCTTCGGCAGCTTCGGTGACCATGAGCTCGCCGGCTACTCCGTATCGGTGCTCAATGGCGGTGGTTACAAGAACCCCACCCGCACCAAGGATGTCGACCTGGAGGGCCGCGTGCACGTGAAGCCGATCGAGTGGCTGACGCTCGGTGCGGGCTTCTACAGTGGCCACCTCGGCCAGGTCACTGCCAGCAATGACACGTTTCCGACTAACACGGCGACCCGCTTCGATGGCGTGGTCGGCGTGGATGTGGCCGGGCTGCGCGTGGGGGTGGAGTACTTCAATGCCAAGAACTACAAGACGGTGAACAACCTCGCCGCCTCGGCCTTCGGCACCTCCTCGATCGTGACCTCGACCGGCACGACTCCGGTGAGCGACAAGGCAGACGGCTACTCGGCGTGGGCCTCGTACCAGTTCACTCCGGACTGGTCCGTGTTCGCCCGCTATGACGAGGCCAAGCTCAGCAAGGACGTCGCCGCCAACCTCAAGGACCATTACGCCAACGTCGGCATCGCCTACAAGCCGCTGTCTGCCTTGGATGTAGCGCTGGTCTACAAGTACGAGAAGGTGGAGAACGGCAGCACGTCGGTGAGTGGGGGCAACGCCAACGGCAGCTACACGATCGGCGGTGCCACCGGTGCGGGCCAGGGCAAATTCGACGAGATCGGTGTCTACCTGCGCTGGGGCTTCTAGCCCCGCGCTCAGCCGAAGCGGCCGGTGATGTAGTCCTCGGTGAGTCGGTGGCGCGGATTGGTGAAGATCCGGTCCGTGTCGCCGACCTCGATGAGCTCCCCGAGGTGAAAGTAGCCGGTGCGCTGCGAGACCCGCGCCGCCTGCTGCATCGAGTGCGTCACGATGACGATCGCATAGGACTGACACAGCTCGTCGATCAGATCTTCGATCCGCGCGGTGGCCACCGGGTCGAGCGCCGAGCAGGGCTCGTCCATCAGAATGACCTCGGGCTGCACGGCGATCGTGCGTGCGATGCACAGCCGTTGCTGCTGGCCGCCGGACAACCCGGTCCCGGGGCTGCGCAGGCGGTCCTTGACCTCATCCCATAACCCCGCACGGGTCAGACTCGAGCACACGATCTCGTCGAGCTGCGCGCGACTGCGCGCGAGCCCGTGGATGCGCGGCCCGTAGGCGACATTGTCGTAGATGGACTTGGGGAAAGGGTTCGGCTTCTGGAACACCATGCCGATGCGCGCCCGCAGCTGCACCACATCCAGTGCGGGATCGTGGATGTCCTGGCCATCGAGCTTGATCGATCCGGTCACCCGCGCACCGGGTATGGTGTCGTTCATGCGGTTAAGGCAGCGCAGGAAGGTCGACTTGCCGCAGCCCGATGGACCGATAAGCGCGAGCACCTGGCGAGGCGCAATGTCGATGGATACGTTCTTCAGTGCCTGCTTTGCGCCGTAGAACACGTTCACGTCCCGACAGATGAACACGGCGTCGGCGAGCGGGGTGACCGCCTCGGCCGCCGCGCCCCGACCTTCCAGGGCGCTGGTGGGCTGCCGTCCACTCGGCTTGAGGTTGAGGCCGCCCTCCTCGGCGCGCGCGCGCACCGCCCGCTCCAACGGCAGCGCCACGCCGGCCTTGGTGGGCACGGCGGGTGCGCCGCGGCTGCGGCGCACCTCGCCGGCGTTGGTGTCGGGGGTGTCGTTCATGGGTGTCCTGTCGCCACTCTAGCCGAACCGGCCGGTGACGTAATCATCGGTGCGGCGGCTCTTGGGAGCGGTGAAGATCTGCTCCGTCGCCCCCATCTCGACCAGTTCGCCGAGGTACATGAAGGCGGTGACGTTGGAGACGCGCGCCGCCTGCTGCAGGTTGTGCGTGACGATCGCGATGCAGTAGCGCTCCCGCAGGCTCTGCAGCGTCTCCTCGACCCGCAGGGTCGAGATGGGGTCGAGCGCGGCGGTTGGCTCATCGAACAGCAGCACCTCGGGCTGCAGAGCGAGCGTGCGCGCGATGCACAACCGCTGCTGCTGCCCCCCGGACAGGCTGCGCCCATCCTCGTGCAGCTTGTCCTTGACCTCTTCCCACATCGCCGCATCGCGCAGCGCCTCTTCCACGCGATCGGTCAGTTCGCTGCGCGAGATGCGTCGCGCCAACCGCAAACCGAAGGCGACGTTGTCGAAGATCGACATCGGGAAAGGCGTCGGCTTCTGGAACACCATGCCCACTCGGAAACGCAGCTGCGCGACGTCCACGCTGGGTGCCAGGATGTCCTCGCCGTCGAGCAACACGGTGCCGCTGGCGCGATGGCCCGCGTACAGCGCATACATGCGGTTGAAGACCCGCAGCAGCGTCGACTTGCCGCAGCCCGATGGGCCGATGAAGGCGGTGATCTGCCGGTCACGCAGCACCAGGTTGATGTTCTTCAGCGCCTGGATGCTGCCGTAGAAAAAATCCAGCTGCCGCACCTCGAACTTGACCGCCTCGGCCGGCTGCGACGCGACCCCTGGTGCCGGCTGCGCCGCCGCCGGCATCAGCGTCGCCCCCCCGGACCGAGACTCGAGACGATGATGCGCGCGGCGATACTCAGTACCAGAATGCTGGCGGTGATCAGCAGCGCGCCCGACCAGGCGAGCTGCTGCCAGTTCGGGTACGGGCTGAGTGCGAACTGGAAGATCACCACCGGCAGGTTGGCCATGGGTGCGCCGAGGTTCGAGCTCCAGAACTGATTGTTGAGCGCGGTGAAGAGCAGCGGCGCCGTCTCGCCGCTGATGCGCGCGACCGCGAGCAGCAGTCCGGTCACCACACCGCTGCGTGCCGCCGGATAGATGACACTGAGGATGGTACGCCAGGGGTAGGCCCCCATGGCGGTCGAGGCATCCTTCATGCCCTGCGGTACGAGCAGGAGCATGTCCTCGGTGGTGCGCACGGTGACGGGCATGGCGATGATGGCCAGCGCGACCGCCCCGGCGATGGCGGAGAAATGCCCCATGCGGACCACCAGCAGCTGATAGACGAACAGCCCGATGATGATCGAGGGCGCTGACAGCAGGACATCGTTGACGAAACGGATGACCGTGCTGAGCCTCGAGTGACGTCCGTACTCTGCCAGATACGTGCCGGCGAGCATCCCTACCGGACCGCCGATAGCGATGCCGATGACCGTCATGGCGACGCTGCCGTAGATGGCGTTGAGCAGGCCGCCGCTGCTGCCCGGCGGCGGCGTCATGGCGCTGAACACCTGGGCGGACATGCCGCCGACGCCGTTCTTTACGAGCGTCCAGAGGATGGCGCCGAGGAAGAAAAGCCCGATCGCCGTGGCGAGCCCCGAGAGGGCGAGCGCCCCGGCATTGGTGAGGCTGCGGAGGGCGCGGCGGCTCATACCGAGGACAAGGCACGCCGATCCAGGCGCAGCAGCAGCAACCGCGCGGCGGCGATGACGGTGAAGGTGATGAGGAAAAGCAACGCGCCGAGCGCGATCAGCGAGGAGGTATAAAGATCGCCCACCGCCTCGGCGAACTCGTTGGCGATGGAGGCGGAGATGGTGGTGCCGGGGGCGAGCAGCGAGGAGCCGATGCGGTGCGCATTGCCGATGACGAAGGTCACCGCCATTGTCTCACCGAGGGCGCGGCCCAGGCCGAGCATGATGCCACCGATGATGCCGGTGCGCGCATAGGGCACGACGACCTGCCAGATGACCTCCCAGGTGGTGGCGCCGAGGCCGTAACCGGACTCCTTCAGGACGTCGGGCACGGTCTCGAACACGTCGCGCATCACCGCGGAGATGAAGGGAATGACCATGATCGCAAGCACGAAACTGGCGGTGAGCACGCCGATGCCGAAGGGTGGCCCCTGGAAGAGCTTGCCGATCAGCGGCAACGGACCGAGCCCGTTGATCAGCCACGGCTGCACGTGCTGCTGCAGCACCGGGGCGAGCACGAACAGACCCCAGATGCCGTAAATGATGCTCGGCACGGCGGCGAGCAGCTCGATGGCGACGCCCACCGGCCGCTTGAGCCATGCCGGGGCGAGCTCGGTGAGGAAGATGGCGATGCCGAAGCTCACCGGGATGGCGAGCAGCAGCGCGAGCGCAGAGGTCACGAGCGTGCCGTACACCGGCGCGAGCGCACCGTACTGGTCGGTCACCGGGTTCCACACCTCACGGGTGAGGAAGCCCAGCTTGAAGTGCTTGAGCGCAGGCCACGCGCCGAGGAGCAACGACAGGGCGACCCCGCCCAGAAGCAGCAGCACCAGCAGCGCCGCCGCGAGCGTGGAGCTGCGAAAGAGACGCTCACGCAGACGCTGGCCGCTCACGTGCCGCGGCTCGATAGCGGCCACCGTGCTCATCGCCGCCGACTCACAGGTCCGCTCGCGGCAGCGGCGTCGCGCGCGGCGCCGCCTGGCCCGTCCGCGCCCTCAACCGCCGTGCGCGGATCCCGGTGCGGAGCGCTGCGCGACGGTTTCGCCCTTGATCTGCTTCCACGTCGCACGCACCTGCTTGATCAGCCCCTCGGGCAGCGGCACATAGTCGAGGTCGGTGGCCATCTTGCCACCGTTCTTGTAGGCCCAATCGAAGAACTTGAGCGCCTCGTTGGTCGCGCCGGCATCGGGCGGATTGGCATAGAGGAGGATGAAGCTCGCACCGGTGATCGGCCAGCTGGCGGCGCCTGACTGATCGGTGAGGATCAGGTAGTAGCCCTCCGCGTGGGCCCAGTCGGCACTCGCCGCCGCACCCTGGAAGCTCTCCGCCTTCGGCACCACCGTCTTGCCGGCCTTGTTGATCAGGTCGGCGTACGCCATGTTGGTCTGCTTGGCGAACGCGTACTCGACGTAACCGATCGCGCCGTCGGTCTGGCGCGTCATGTTGGCGACGCCCTCGTTGCCCTTCGCGCCGATGCCGACCGGCCACTGCACCGAGGTGCTGGCGCCGATCGAGCTCTTGAACTTCGCGCTTGACTTGGAGAGGTAGTCGGAGAAGAGAAAGTTGGTTCCGGAGCCATCGGAGCGGTACACGGGCGCGATGGTCGTGGGCGGCAGCATCACCTTGGGGTTGAGCTTCTTGATGCGCGCGTCATCCCACTTGGTGATCTCGCCCATGTAGATCGCGGCGATCGTCGGGCCATCGAGCACCAGCTGGCCGGCCGCGACGCCCTTGACGTTCAGCACCGGGACCACGCCGCCGATGATCATCGGGAACTGCACCAACCCGGACTCCTTGAGCTCCTCGGGCTTCAGCGGCATGTCGGAGGCGCCGAAGGTGACCGTCTTGGCCTTGATCTGCTTGATGCCCCCGCCCGAGCCGATCGACTGGTAGTTCAGTCCAACCCCGGTCTGCTGCTTGTATGCATCCGCCCACTTGGAGTAGATCGGGTAGGGGAAGGTCGCGCCGGCGCCGGAGATGTCGGCGGCCTGCGCCGCGCCCAGCGCGACCACGCCGGTGAGGGCCAGCAGCGCGCGCTTTGCGTTGAATGGGTTCATTTTTTGCTCCTCGCTGAGAAGGACTCAACTTTCGCGCCGCCGGGGGCCGCCGCCGCTTCGCGCAATTAGATGACAATGATGTGACGGTCTCATTACAGCGGACCCCGGCCCGGGAAGCCCCGCCGCCGCCTTAGTGTTGCGAGTTACTTTGACAGAGGCATGACGGCGGGGCGCCTTGCCGCCCCACCGCCGCCCGTATATAAGCCCCGTGCCGGGGGGACCGGTGCCGCCGCCAAGACATGTCTCAAGCCGTTGAACTCACTCAGGAATTGATCGCGCGCGCCTCGGTGACCCCCGAGGATGGCGGCTGCCAGGCGCTGATCGGGACCCGCCTGGCGCGCGCAGGTTTCGCGGTGGAGTCGCTGCCCTTCGGCCCGGTGCAGAACCTCTGGGCGCGGCGGGGACGGGACCGTCCCCTCTTCTGCTTCGCAGGGCACACCGACGTGGTGCCCGCCGGCCCGCGCGAGGCGTGGCACAGCGACCCCTTTCAGCCGGTCGTGCGCGAAGGTCTGCTGTACGGTCGCGGCGCAGCGGACATGAAGAGCGGGCTGGCGGCGATGGTCTGCGCGGCGGAGGCCTTCGTCGCCGCCTGCCCTGCGCACCGCGGCTCGATTGCCTTTCTCCTCACCAGCGATGAGGAGGGGCCCTCGGTCGATGGCACCCGGCGCGTCATGGAGCATCTTCAGGCCCGCGGCGAGCGCATCGATTGGTGCCTGGTGGGGGAACCCTCGAGCGAGGCCTCGCTCGGGGATGCGCTGAAGGTGGGCCGGCGCGGCTCCCTCAGCGGTCGCCTCACCGTGGAGGGGGTGCAGGGTCACATCGCCTATCCCCACCTGGCCGACAACCCGGTGCACGCCTTCGCCCCCGCGCTGCTCGAGCTCACGACCCGGCGCTGGGACGAGGGCACAGAGCACTTCCAGCCGACGAGCTTTCAGGTGTCGAACCTCACCGCCGGCACGGGCGCCCCGAATGTCATCCCGGGTGAGCTCACGGCCCGCTTCAACCTGCGCTACTGCCCCACCCAGACCCTCCCGGCCCTGAAGGCGAGCGTGGAAGAGGTGCTGCGCCGGCATGGCGTGCGCTACCGCCTGGAGTGGTTCCTGTCGGGCGAGCCCTTCTATACCCCCCGGGGCGAGCTCACCGCGGCAGTGTGCAAGGCGGTCGCCGCCGTGCGCGGCACGCCGCCGCGGCTCTCGACCGACGGAGGGACCTCGGATGGACGCTTCATCGCACCCACCGGCGCGCAGGTGGTGGAGCTCGGGGTGGTCAACGCCTCCATCCACAAGCTCGACGAGTGTGTACGCATCGCGGACATCGATACCCTGCAGTCGATGTACGTCAGCGTCCTGCGCGAGCTGCTGGCCTGAGGTTGGCGCGCAGCGCAAGTGCTGCCAGCGCGAGCGACCACAACAGTACCCAGGCGGGCATGGCCAGCCCGAGGAACCGCCAATTGACCTCGCCGCACTCCCCGCTGCCGGTGAGCACCTTGCGCACCACCTGCCACACCGGCGTGTACTTCAGCAGCACGCTCAGCGGCGCACCGCACGAGGGTAGCGAGCCCGGCGGCAGGTGCTGGACGTACACGTGGCGCGCGGCCACCGCGGCGGTGGCCAGGGCGGCGAGGATGATGAGCAGCAGGTAAACGGTGCGCCCGCCGGCGCGGGGGTCATGGAGTGCCGCCACCAGGAACAGCACGCCGGTGAGTGCGATACCGATGCGCTGGAAGATGCAGAGCGGACAGGGCTCGAGCCCGCCGTGCAGCTGAGTAAATAGCGCGTAGGCCAGCAGTCCCGCGCACAGCGCGAAACCCGTGAAGTTGAGCGACCGCCGCGCCGAGTCCGCCACGCGTGCTCAGAGCGGGCAGGTCAGGCCGTGGCGCCGGGCAAGCCGGGCCGCCCGTCGCGCAGCTCGCGCTCCACGTCATCGAGCGAGGTGTGGCGGATGTCCTTGCCGTGCACCATGTAGATCACGTACTCGCTGATGTTCTTGGCATGATCGCCGATACGCTCCAGGGCGCGCACCACCCACATCACGTCCAGCGCGCGGCGGATGGTGCGCGGGTCCTCCATCATGAAGGTGATGCTCTGGCGCTGGATCGCCTCGTACTCTTCGTCCACCAGGCGGTCCTGCCGCGCGACGCGCAGCGCCGAGTCGACGTCCATGCGCGCGAAGGCGTCCAGGGCGTCATGCACCATGTCCGACACCACGCGGCCGAGGTGCTTGATCTCACGGTACTTGTCGGCCGGCCGCTCCATGGTGGCCAGGCGTGAGGCGATGTAGCCGATCTTCTCGCCCTCATCGCCGATGCGCTCGAGGTCCGTGATGGTCTTGATGATGGCGACGATGACGCGCAGATCGCCGGCCGCCGGCGCGCGCGTGGCGAGGATCTTGCTGCAGTCCTCGTCGATCGCGACCTCCATGTTGTTCACCTGATGGTCATCGAGCGCGACCGACTCGCCGAGCGAGCTGTCGCCCTCGACCAGCGCGGTGATCGCCTTGCGCAGCTGCTGCTCGACGAAGCCGCCCATGCCGAGCACCTTGCTGCGCACGCGCTCGAGATCCTCGTTGAAGCGCCGCGAGATGTGGTGACTTAAGTCGGCGGTTTCCATCAGAGCGCGTCTCCGGCCTGGCTGGTGGGCCTGTGCGCCAGCCTGCGGACGATCATAGCTGAACTGCGGCGCACGGCCAGCGTGGCACGCAGCGCGGTCGGGAGCGGCGCGAGTCCGGCGAGGAATTGCTGCGTGGCGACCCGCCAGCTGAAGGCGCCGGCACGCTTCGCGCACACGGCACGCTCCAGCTGCAGTGCGCCGCGCACGGCGGCCGCGAGGTCCTCGTCCATGACACCGCTCACGCCGGCCTCGAGAACATCGAGCGGACCTGCGACCGGGTAGGCGGCGACGGGCACCCCGCAGGCGAGCGCTTCGATCATGGTGAGACCGAAGGTGTCGGTGCGGCTCGGGAACACCAGCACGTCGGCGCAGGCGAGGAGCTCGGCCAGCTCCGTGCCGAAGCGGTAACCGGCGAAGAGCGCGTGCGGGTAGCGCGCCGCGAGTGCCGCGCGCTGCGGTCCGTCACCGATCAGCACCTTGGTGCCCGGCAGTGGCAGCTCGAGGAAGGCGGTGAGGTTCTTCTCCACCGCCAGCCGCCCGACGCACACCATGAGCGGGCGCGGCCGCTCCACGAGCAGGGGGTGCGCGCGCGGCCGGGGAAAGAAGCAGCCGAGATCAACGCCGCGCCGCCACAGGTGCAACCTCCCCAGGCCATGCACGCGCAGCTGCTGCTCGAGGGTCGGGCTGCTGACGAAGGTCCGGGCGGCGGCATTATGGAAGCGCCGCAGCCACGCGTACGTGAGCGCCGGCGGTATCGGCCAGCGCATGGCGAGGTACTCGGGGTAGCGGGTGTGATAAGAGGTGGTGAAGGGGACGCCGCGCGCCCGGCAGTAGCGTCGCACCGCAAGGCCGATCGGCCCCTCGGTGGCGATATGGACCGCGTGCGGACGGAAGGCCTTGAGTTCGCGGGCCACGTACGGCCCCGGATTAAGTGCCAGGCGGATCTCGGGGTAGCTGGGCGCCGCGATGCTGCGCAGCTGCTGCCCGTGAATCAGCCGCACCTCGTGCCCGAGCGTGGCGAGCTCGGCGCGGGTCGCCCGCAGTGTGGTGACGACGCCGTTGGTCTGCGGCTCCCAGGCATCGGTCGCGAGTGCAATCCTCACGCGAGCTCCGGCAGGGGCGTGGCGGGCGCGCGGCAGCTCGCATGCAGTGGCTGGGCAGGTCGCAGCAGTCGCAGCTCCCCGTGGGCGGTCTCCACCAGGGCGGAGCAGGACTCGATCCAGTCGCCCGTGTTGGCGTAGAGAGTCCCCCCGATCTCGCGCAGGTTCGCCGAGTGGATGTGTCCGCAGACGACCCCGTCGTAACCGTGCTGGCGCGCATAACCGGCAGCCAGGGTCTCGAAGCGCTCGATGTAGCGGGCACTGCTGGGAAGACCGAGCTTCAGCGGCGCGGTGAGTGCCCAGTACGGCCGGCCGAGCGCGCGGCGTACGTTGTTGATCCGGTGGCTGACTCCGACGGTCATGCCGTGCAGCGCATCGCCGAGCCGGGTGAGCCAGGCCGGCGCGCTCATGTCGCCATCCAGCTGATCCCCGTGCATGACGAGCAGCCGCGCCCCGCGGGCGCCGCGGTGCACCCACTCGCGGTGCACCTCGAGCTGTCCCTGCAGCATCTGCGCCATGAGAGCGAGGCTCGCGTCATGGTTGCCGGGGATATAGATGAGTCGCGTCCCGGCGCGCTGGCGCGCGAGGAGCGTGCGGATCACCTGCGTGTGCTCGGCGCTCCAGAAGGCGCGGCGGGCCAGACTCAGCGCATCGACGATATCCCCGACCAGCACGATGCACTCCGCCGCGATGCCCGCCAAGAACTCGTTGAGCTCGCGGGCTCTGGCGTGGCGGAACCCCAGGTGGATGTCCGACAAAAAGAGCGTGCGTACACTGAGGCGCGACGGCCGCGCGGCGGGCCTTGCCATGAGGTGAGGCGTCCTGCAAACCCTGAGGCGGGCGCAGCTAGGGTCGGACAGCCGTGTGTCAGTTCTGTGACAGGGTGGCGAAGTCTTTCTGAAGCAAGAGGCGCTTGCGCGGCAAAGCTAACCCGTCGCGCTAGTGAGCGCGCGCTGCGCAGGCACCAGTCGCTGCGGTGGAAAGTGACAGACGAAGCAGCTGCCGGCATCGATCTCACTCTGCACTTCGAGCCGTGCGCCGTGGCGCTGCAGCACGTGCTTCACGATCGCCAGGCCGAGCCCTGAGCCGCCGGTCGCGCGCGAGCGGCCTCGATCGACGCGATAGAAACGCTCCGTCAGACGCGGGATATGCTCCGGCGGGATGCCCATGCCGGTATCGGTGACGGCGAAATGACCGCCCTCCTCGTCGGCCCACCAGCGGATCTCGATGGAGCCCTCGGCCGGGGTGTACTTGGCAGCGTTGTCCACCAGGTTGGAGAAGGCCGAATGGATCTCGGGCTCATCGCCCACCAGTTGTAACGGCGACTCGATACGCAGGCGCACCTCGTGCGGGTGCACCGGGCGCGCCAGCACGTCCTTGCGCAGCAGCGCCGCGAGCGCGGCCACGTCCACCGGCACGCCTCCCTCGATCTCCTCGGTTTCCTCCAGCCGCGAGAGCTCGAGCAGGTCGCGGATGATCGTGGTCATGCGTTCGGCCTGGCGCCGCATCTCCGCCACCGGCCCCTTGAGTTCGGGGTCGAGGCCCCCCTCCTGCGCGAGCGTCTCGAGGTACCCCGAGATCACGGTAAGCGGTGAGCGCAGCTCGTGCGAGGCATTGGCGACGAAGTCGCGGCGCACGGCCTCGAGGCGCATCTGCCGGGTGACGTCACGCACCAAGAGCAGCAGTTGCCCCTCGCCGTACGGCGCCACCTGCAACGAGAGGAAACCATCCTCGCCGCTCGTGGTGCGCACGGTCACGGGGTTGGAGAAATCGTGCCCGGCGAGGTAGCGCACGAACTCCGGAGCACGCAGCAGGTGCTCGACCCGCATGCCGAGGTCGCCGACGCGGCGCAGGTTCAGCAGCCGTCCGGCCATGCGGTTGAACCAAACGATCTCGCGCTGCGCATTGAGGATAACGACGCCATCGGGCAGGGCCGCGGTCGAGCGCTGCAGCTGCCGCATCAGCTGCACGAAGCGCTGCTTGTGGAAGCGTTTGCGCCGGTGCAGGCGCACGATCTGCGCGATGATCTCGCCCCAAACGCCACCGACATCGGGTGGGTCGGCGTAGCTGCGGTGGCGCAGCCACCACTCGAGGCGGAAGAGATTGGCGAGCACCCAGGCGAGGTGCAGGACGAGGGCGCACGCCAGTCCGCCCCAGGTGTTGCCGAACAGCCAGCCGACGGTGCTGCCGAGCAGCACGGTGCCGAGGAGTCTGACTGCCGCGAACCACCAGGCCTGTGTCGCGGGTTGCATGTACGGGAGCTCCCTGCGCGCTGTCTATTCCGTGCGGGCCGAGAAGCGATAGCCCGCCCCGCGCACCGTCTGCACGAAGTGATCGTACCCGAAATCCTCCAGCGCCTTGCGCAGTCGCCGGATGTGCACATCGATCGTACGCTCCTCGACGTACACGTTCCCGCCCCAGATCCGATCCAGGAGCTGATCACGCGTATAGACGCGCTCGGGGTGCGTCATGAAGAACTCGAGCATGCGGTACTCGGTCGGCCCCAGGGAGACGGTGCGCTCGCCGACCGTGACCCGGTGGCTGCCCTGGTCAAGCACCAGCCCTTCGAATTCAATGAGCTCATCCACCCCGCTGCTCGTGCTACGGCGCAGCACGGCGTTGATCCGGGCCAGGAGCTCGCGCGGGGAGAAGGGCTTGGTGACGTAGTCGTCGGCTCCGCCCTCCAGGCCCGCGACCTTGTCACCCTCCTCCGCCCGCGCGGTCAGCATGATGATCGGCAGCTCGCGGGTCTCGCGGTCGCGTTTCAGCGCCCGCGTGAGCTCCAGGCCGCTCATGTCCGGCAACATCCAGTCGACCAGGACCAGGTCCGGACGGGCATCAGCCAGCGCGGCGCGCGCCGCGCGGCAGTCTTCGGCCTCCCGCACCTCGAAGCCGGCGCGCTTCAGCCCGAACGCGATCATCTCGCGAATGGGGCGCTCGTCCTCGACGATCAGCACATTTTTTGCTGGCATGAGAGGGGCTTACGGATTGCGGGCCCGCGTTATTACAGGGCCACTCTATTGCAGATTCATGACAGCGCCTGGCGTTCGTGTCAGATCCGTGACTCAGGCGGCAGGCGCGCCACCTCCTCGCGGAGGTAGACCGGCAGGGCGCGCTCCGCGGGTAAAACCCGTCCCGCGCCGAGCTCCGGCAGCGCCAGACGCAGTACCTCATCGGCCCGGGGCAGCAGCTCAGCGTGTACCCGCTCCGAGCCTACGCCCGGGAGTGCGATAAGCAGCGGATAGAGGGCAAATCCACTGCCCGCTCCGAGGAAGGTGTGTGAGGCCCAGGTGGCCGGGACGCTCACCTGCCCGGCTACCGATACATGCTCCACACCGGACGGTGCCGCGAGCTCGAGGCGGCGCTCGAAGCAGCCCCAGTAGACCTCCTGCATGCGCGCATCGTTACAGACCAGGACGCGCGCCGCTGCGGGCTGCAGCTCGAGCGCCTGCTGAGCGACCGCCCGCAGATCCGAAATGGGGATGACCGGTAAGTCTGCCCCGAAGGCAAGCCCCTGGGTAAGGCTGGCGGCGAGACGCACCCCGGTGAAGGCGCCGGGTCCACAGCCGAAGGCGATCGCATCGAGACTGCCGAGGGTGACGCCGCCATCGGCGAGCAGCTCGCCGATCATCGGCAGGATGAGTGCGGCATGGGCCCGCGGTGCGCGCTGCTCGCGTCGTGCGATCTCGCCACCCAGGAGGAGGGCCGCCGAGCAGTTCTCCGTCGCGGTATCGAGCGCGAGCAGTTTCACGACGCCGTGACACGGGCAGCCGGCGCGGCATGACGTGCCAGGAAGCGCCGCGCCTCCGCGGGGTCGCGCGTCACATTCATCGCTGGCAGCGCGGCGAAGAATACGCGTCCATAGGCGCGGCCCACCATGCGTGGATCGCAGATGACCACCACCCCGTAGTCATCCTCGCTGCGAATCAGCCGCCCGGCGCCCTGCTTCAGTGCCAGCGCGGCATCGGGGAGCTGGAAGTCGCGGAAGGCGTCGCCGCCACTGGCGGTCAGGTGTTCGATGCGCGCCCGCACCAAGGGGTCCTCGGGTGAGGCGAACGGCAGCTTCTCGATGATCACCAGACGCAGCGCTGCGCCCTTGACGTCCACGCCTTCCCAAAAGCTCGCGGTGCCGAGCAGCACCGCGTTGCCGTCGCGGCGGAACTCCTCGAGCATACGTTCGCGCGGTGCTTCCCCCTGCACCAGGAGCCGATAAGGCGTGCCCTCGCCCCAGCGGGCGCGCAGCAAGGCGGCGCCCTGCGAGAGGGCGCGGTGACTGGTGAACAGCACGAATGCGCCCCCGCCGGCCGCC
This sequence comes from Gammaproteobacteria bacterium, assembly GCA_019247195.1. Lineage (GTDB taxonomy): Bacteria > Pseudomonadota > Gammaproteobacteria > Steroidobacterales > Steroidobacteraceae > 13-2-20CM-66-19. The sequence continues at coordinate 17,003 of JAFAPI010000140.1, read as the reverse complement.
CGGATGAGCGGCTCCGCGGTCTCGATCACCGCCGCCGTATGGGTCGGCGCGGAGGGCGGCGGCAGCCCTGGCGGCAGGTAGAGCAGGCACTGCCGCTCATGGTCGAAGGGGCTGGCGATCAGCAACGTCGCGGCCGAATCGAGCCCGAGGCGTGCGCTGAAGTGACGAAAATCCTCCCCCACCGAGAGAGTCGCCGAGGTGAAGATCCACGCGCCGCCACGCGCCTCGGTGAGCGCGCGAAACCGCGGCGCAATGTCAAAGGGCATCAGCGTCAGCGCAAACCCCCTGCCGCTCGGCTCGAGGGTACGCGCACCTTCCAGTTCGTCGATCGCGCTGATACGCGCGAGGCTCGCGGCCAGCTCCGCGCACCGCTCGGCGAGTGCCTGGAGTGTCTGCGCGGCCTCGGCGGCGGCGAGCGCGGCGCTGAGCTCAGCCAGCGCCCCCTGCAGCGCGTCGACCGCGCTGCCGAGCGGGCCGACCCCTGCGGACCAGGCGCCGCGCACGCCGGCCGCGGCGAGCCGCAGGGCCTGCAGGGCCGCATCGGCCTCGGCGAGTTGCGCGCGCGTGCGATCCATCGTGCCCGGCATCGCTACCGTGAGTTCGGCGCGGACCTCGCGCAGCAGGGACTCCACCTGACGATCGCTGACCCGGGCACCGAAGAATTGCGTGGCGAGGTCGGGGATCTGATGCGCCTCGTCCAGGATGATGGCGTCGGCGGCACCCAGCAGGTCGCCGAAACCGTCCTCCTTGAGGGCGAGGTCGGCGAGCAGTAGATGGTGGTTGACGATCACCACGTCGGCCTCGAGTGCCTCGCGCCGCGCCTGGACGACGTGACAGCGGGCAAACTCGCCGCAGCGCGCGCCCAGACAGGTCTCGCGAGTCGAGGTCACCTGGGTCCACACCGGGTGTTCGTCGGCGAGCCCGCGCACCTCGGCCAGATCTCCGCTGCGGGTCGTGCGTGCCCACGTGCGGATGCGCCCGAGCATCGTTTGCGTCGCGGACGCGGGCGGAGGCGTGGCGAGTGAGAGCTGCTCGGCGGGAGCCTCGACGCGCTCGAGACGATAGCGGCAGAGATAATTGGAACGACCCTTCAGCAGCGCGACCCGCGCCGGTCGTCCCAAGGCGGCGGCCACCAGCGGCAGGTCCTTACTGAACAGTTGGTCCTGCAGTGCGCGGGTGCCCGTCGATATCAGCACCCGCCGGCCCGAGAGCAGCGCGGGGACCAGATAAGCGAAGGTCTTGCCGGTGCCCGTGCCGGCCTCGACGATCAGCGCATCGCGCGCGGCCAGGGCGGCGGCGACGCGCTCGGCCATGCGCAGCTGTTCCCGCCGCACGCGAAAATCGGGCAACGCGCGCTGCAAGGGCCCGTCGCGCCCGAATATGTCCTGCAGATCCAACACTGTCAGTTGCCGCCTACGCCCCCGACGTCTGGGCCGCGGCTAGGCACGCGCATGTCCTATGTGTCTGAATTTACTGCGCCCGGGAGTCTGCCGTCCGGAGCCCGGCTATTCCCGCGGGGTTACTTTAACAGGCCCCCCGTCCGGCCCGGCATATACTTCCCGGTTCAAGGACGCCCTATAACAAGAGGACTCGTGGATTGGCGACCGCTGCCCATGTTCTGACTCCGCTCGCCCAGCTCAGCCGTCCGGTCAACGACTGGGTGCAGGCCGTACGGGAGCTGACGCAGCCGCGCGCAGTGTACTGGTGCGACGGCAGCGAAGCTCAGACGCGCGAGCTCACCGGACTCCTGCTGCGCAACGGCGAGCTGCATGCCCTGAACCCGGAGCACTTCCCGAACTGTCACCTCTATCGCTCCACGCCGAATGATGTGGCGCGCGTCGAGCACCTCACCTACATCTGCACCCGCCTTCAGGCGGATGCCGGTCCGAACAACCTGTGGATGGACCCGCAGGTGGCGCATCAGCAGATGCGCGCGCTGTTTCGGGGCTGCATGCGGGAGCGGACCCTCTACGTCATTCCCTACTGCATGGGACCGCTCGATTCGCCCTTGGCACGGTGCGGCGTGGAAATCACCGACAGTCCCTACGTCGTGCTGAGCATGCTGATCATGACGCGGGCTGGCCGAGGGGCCCTGGAGCGCATCGCGCGCGAGGGCCGTTTCGTGCGCGGCCTGCACTCCACCGGAGAGCTCGACCCGGAGCGGCGCTTCATCATGCACTTCCCGGAGGAGCTCGCGATCGAGAGCTATGGCTCCGGCTACGGCGGCAACGCGCTGCTCGGGAAGAAATGTCACGCGCTGCGCATCGCCAGCTGGCAGGCGCGCAGCGAAGGTTGGCTCGCCGAGCACATGATGATCGTCGGGTTGCAGGATCCGCACGGTGCCACCCACTACCTGGCCTGCGCTTTCCCGTCCGCGTGCGGCAAGACCAACCTGGCGATGCTCGTACCGCCGGCGTCCATGCCCGGCTGGCGGGTGTTCACGATCGGCGATGACATCGCCTGGCTGCACCCTGGCCCCGACGGACGTCTGTGGGCCATCAACCCCGAAGCGGGGTTTTTCGGCGTAGCGCCCGGTACCAACCCCCAGACCAATCGCAACGCCTACGAGATGATCCGGCGCGACACGCTCTTCACCAACGTCGCCGTGACGAAGGACGACCAGCCCTGGTGGGAGGGTCTGAGCGGCACCCCCGCGCTGGACTGGCAGGGGCGTCCTTATGACCCCGCCAATGGCCCCGCCGCGCATCCCAACTCCCGCTTCACGGTCTCGGTGCGGCGTAACCCGAGCTATTCCCCGCACACCGAAGACCCGAGCGGTGTGCCCATTTCAGCGCTGGTCTTCGGCGGCCGCCGTCGCGAGGTGGCGCCGCTGGTCTACGAGGCCCGTGACTGGCGTCATGGCGTACTGGTCGGCGCCGCCATGGCTTCCGAGACCACCGCCGCCGCGGTCGGGCAGGTGGGCGTAACGCGGCGCGATCCCATGGCCATGCAACCCTTCTGCGGATACAACTTCGGGGACTACTGGCGGCACTGGCTCGCCATGGGCCCACGCCTGACGCGGGCACCGCGCATCTTCCACGTCAACTGGTTCCGCCGCGATGCGCAGGGAAAGTTCCTCTGGCCCGGGTACGGCGAGAACCTGCGCGTCCTCGCCTGGATGCTCGGCCGCTGCGCCGGCACGGCCGGGGCTGTTGAGACTGCGATCGGGCGCGTCCCGCGGCCGTCTGATCTCAACACCCAGGGCCTGAGCATCAGCCCCGAAGCGCTGCAGGCACTGCTCGCGGTCGATCCGGGACTATGGCGCAAGGAGTACGCGGAGGTGCGCCAGTACCTGGGCCGATATGGCGAGCGGCTGCCGCCGGCGCTGCTCGAAGAGCTCGACCACTGCGAGCAGCAGCTTTAGGGCTCAGCTGTCTTCGCAGGTGAAGCGGATCGTCTGCGCCGAGCCCTGCTCGGGCAGGCGCCCGAGTCCAATCATCCCCTGACCCTTCAGCTGCAGACTGTCGCGCCGCACGAAGGACTCTTCGCCGTCGGTGCTCTGCACGAAAGTTCCGTTGGTGCTCTGATCGATGAGCACGAACTTGCTGCGGTTGATCTCAATGCGGGCATGCAGGCGCGAAATCAGGCTGCCCTTGACCACCACGTCATTGTCCTCGGCCCGGCCGATGGTGATGCTCGGGTGACGCTCGTCCATCAGCAGCTCGCGGTCCATGCAGCGCAGGCGCAGCCGCATGGCCCGCGTCGGCCGTGGCTCGGTGATACCCGGGACCATACTGGTCACGTCTTCGATCTGCCACAACACCTCGTACAGCGCGACCTCGTTGCCCTGCCCCTTCAGGGTCGCGATGTCGATCTGACGGCAGGCCGCGCGCCACTCAGGCGAGAGCCGCTCGACGGTGGCCGCGGTCGTCACGATCTGCCCGGCTTTGGCCTGGCTCGTCATACGGTTCGCGGTATGAACCGCGGCACCGAACACGTCGCGGTTCTCCAGCATCACTGGTCCATAGTGGCAGCCGATGCGGATCGACACCGGCTGTCCGTCCACCTTGAGCTGGGCGTGACTTGAGATCTGCTGTTGCATCTGCGCGGCCGCGTTGAGCGCGGCATCCGGTGAGGGGAAGGTGGCCATCACCTCATCGCCCATCGTCTTGATCACCGTACCCTGTCGCTGCTCCGTGGCACTGCGCATGACATCGATGCAGATGGAGACCATGTCGCGCGCGCGCAGGTCTCCCATGATGTCGTAAAGTCGGGTCGAACCCACGACATCGGCGAACAGGATAGCGAGTTCAATGTCCTTGCCCATGGAGCCATTCGATTATACGCAAGCGCTCTGGTATCGCTACAAAGCGGCATGTGCCTGCGCCGCATGTGCGGCCCGCGAAAGCAGGTCGGCGTTGGCGCGCGGGTCGCGCGCACCCTCGCTGAGGGTACGCCGGTAATCGCGCGCTCCCGGCTCGCCTGCGTACAGCCCGAGCATGTGGCGCGTGATAGGACTGAGTCGGCTGCCGCGCGCCATCTCGATGGCGATGTAGCGCTGCATGCGCTCAATCAGCGCAGCTCGTGTCGGCACCGGCGTGTCAGGATGCAGATGCTGCTCGAGCTGTGCGAGCACGTAGGGCCGGTGATAGGCCTCCCGACCGAGCATGACCCCGTCACACCACGCCAATGCCTCGACGATGTCACGAGGCTGGCGCAAACCACCATTGACAACCCAGGTCAGTTGCGGAAAGCCCGCCCGTAACTCGCGCACCACGTCATAGCGGAGCGGCGGGACTTCGCGGTTTGCCTTAGGGGAAAGGCCGCCGAGCACGGCCTTGCGGGCGTGCACGATGAAAACCTCGCAGCCGACAGCCTTGACCTGCGCAGTAAACCGCCACAGCTCTTCCTTATCCTCCGCGCTGAACCCGCTAAGGAGCTCGGCGGCGCGAGTCCCCCCGCCGCTTACCACTCCGATGCGCATCTTCACGGTGACCGGGACGCCCACGGCCGCGCGCATGGCGGCCACGCACTCGGCCACCAGCGATGGTTCGCGCATCAGACAGGCTCCGAAGGAGCCACTCACGACACGCTCGCTCGGACAGCCGCAGTTGAGATTGATCTCGTCGTAACCCGCCGCCTCGCCCGCCCGCGCAGCCGCGGCCAGCTGTTCAGGGTCACTGCCGCCGAGCTGCAGGGCGAGCGGATGCTCCTCGGGGTGAAACTCCAACAGCCGCTCCCGATCGCCGCGCACCAAGGCGGCCGCGGTAATCATCTCGGTATAGAGCAGCACGTGCGGAGCAAAGCCGCGCAGGAAGTAACGGCAGTGTCGATCGGTCCAGTCCATCATCGGGGCCACGGAAATCCGTCGATCTGGCTCGCTCATAACTTAGGTTTGATGCCAAGACAGTGATCTATTCTTCTACAGCTTGCGATCAAAGTGCCCTATCGGACTGAAAAATACCATTCATCCACCGCTCCACCACGTGCTGTCGGCATGGCCGTTAATCGGGCATAAACGAAACGGACTCGCCGTCGAGCGCGCCGAACTGGGCATGGCGGTCGGCGGCCGCCCGTCCGTCCGCCCTATAGGATCGGGGAAATCGAGGGCGTGACGGGTGGGAAACTGCTCGTACGGCTCTCACGAATCTCCGGAGTCAAATGCAATCGCTCGTTGATGAAACGAGCGTCAGTTTTTGTGCGACTCGAGACAACACACCCAGCACATTTCCCGGATCGCCTCTTTACGCGGATAAGATCGGGTGTCGTGAATACGGCGAGACGCTTCAGGGCTACTGCCGGCGTCTCATAGCCCGGCCTCGCATAGACCTTACGAGCTGATGCCACTCGAGCCGGGCGTAGACCGCATCGCATCGCTGGCTGCCCCCGAGCAGCTACTCGTGTCCGCCCGCACTGCAGCGCCGAGTCATGGGCCGGGCGTAGATCTCCGGAGGCACGCGTAGAATGCCCGGGTGGCCGCCATGCGGGTGTCGCGTGTTTTTGGACTTTGCGTCGTACTGGTGTGCGGCGCGCTCAGCCAGGTCGCAAGGGCCGCAGCAGACGCCTTGGATTTTGACCCCCGGTCGCTGAGGCAGGTGCTAGACCAGGCCACATACGTGGTACGGGGGCGAGCTCTCGCGATGCAGGTCTACACCTCGAGCGCCGGAGAACGGTTCTTGGACATGCAATTTGAGGTTACCGACGTCCTAAAGGGGTCCATCCAGGAGTCGGTGATCCTCGTCCGCGAACCGGTGAGCTCACAAACGGACGACTCCGACAGGTCCCGCGACGATGGCGAGAGTGGCATCCGTGAGCTGATCCTGGCGTTGGGCACGCGGGATCCGCGCGACGGAAGCTACAGCGCTGCCCCGGGCTTCAGCAACGGCTTTTACAGGGTGGTGTCTGGCCAGGACGGCGACAGCGTGTTGGTCAATGGCTTGGGGGTGGACGCAGATTCAGTATCCCCGAAGGACGTGCATCGAAAGATTGCGAATGCCAAGGTGCCGATGGAGGTCTTCCGTCGGATCGCGCAGAGCGACGTGCCCCAGGTAACGGCCGGCAAAGATGCCCCAGGAGCGGTGACGCCAGCTTCCGTTTCCATCCAGCACCCGTCCGCGCATCCAGGGTTTTCACAAGAAACGCGAGCGCCTGCCAGCCTGCAAACCGCGCGCGGTCGCGCGGGGGGCGGGCTGAGGATGGCGATCGCGGCGGCCGCGATCGCCATCGCGACTTGGTTCTTTCTGCGTCGGACTAATACTTCACGACGTAGATAGTGCCAGGCCCGGTGTAGCTCTTCCCCTCTCCCATGATGGAGAAGAAATTCCCCAGTCCGTCCGTTGTGGTTGCCGTGTAGTCGCCATAGGGGTGGGCAAACCCGGCGGACGTGATGCCAACCGGCACCGCACCGATAAAGTGGGTTGCTTTGACCAACGTCTCCGCCGTCCAGTTGGACGCGCCGTCGGCGCTGAAGCGGGTGTAGTTGTTCCAGGTGCCGCAAGAACTCTGACTGGTACACACGTCATTGACCCGGTTGTCCTGCCAGATCACCCGAACCCCACTGGTGGTGGCAGCGAGCGACGGGAACCCGTGCATGGTCCCGACCGGCGCCGTCGTCAGCTCGACCCGCGGGCTCCAAGTGACCCCATTGTCATCGGAGTAGCGGGTGTAGATGCGCTGGGCGATGGGCGTTGCCGGATAGAGAGCCGTCGACAGATTGAAGACTACGACGATGCGGTCGGTCGCCATGCCGGGCCGCGGCAGGACAGTCATCTGTATCGAGCCGCCGAAATAGTCCCAGCCCTCGCCGGAGATGGTCAGTTCGGGTCCGGACTGATCGATGATCGATTCGGTGACGCTTCCCGAGGCGAAGTGATTGTTTGATCGGGCGAGCCAGAAGTAGGTATCGCCGGTGGCTACCTTCGCCGGGCCCAACGCGTCTGCGTACACATAGTACGAGTTCCCGTGCGTATCAATCCCGCCACCTGTGGTGAGCGAAGCATCGGTTTGGTGCCCTTTAACGTGTGGATCAACGACGATGGAAGACGGCGGGGGGACCACGTTCAAATCAACCACGCCAGTAGCGAGATTGGCAATGTGAGCCACCGTGGTGATGCAACGGGCGGTGCCTGAGCTCGCGGCCCATTCCGATCCGACCGTCACCTCACCGCTGCTATTGACCAACAGCCAGGGATGATCGCCGCCTTGTGTAGGGGCGACATTGATGGGGGTATGCCACGTCGCGCCAAAGTCATCCGAATAGTTCACGTAGATGGGCGTCTCGCTCGAAGCTCCGTCCATGTTCGAGATGATGACGCGGTGATTGGGTCCGATGACTACCTGCGCATCGACGACATTGCCGTTTATCGGACAATGCGGAATCGTTATCGGACCCCACGTCACGCCTCCGTCGGTCGACTTCTGGAAATACATGTAGGACGTCCAGGTCTTAGACCTGGCGGGGCACTTCGTTCCCTGTGAGTCGGTCACGACCGGATTGGATCCATTGGCAAGATAGTGCGGCCAGTACGCGTAGACGGTCATCCCGTCCGCCGCGATGGCCGGCTCCCAGTCATCGCCGTTCGTAACCCCAATCTGAGTGGAAGCGTAGTCGGCCATGGCCGGCGTGCTCAGCAGCCAGCCGGTGAACACGATGGCGAGGAAACGGAGTGTGCTCATAAGAGACCCCCTCTCATTGATTTGTTAGTAGAGGCGCAACCTGAGTGTCCGCCTATAGATACCGGTGCGCAATTTCCGTACGGGTATTCCCGCCCTACGCGAGCCTGCACGGCGCGCACACGGCGGGAGCGAAAGTGCGCGCAACACTCGCCCCGTGGTGCAGCGCTGCGGGCACGCGCGTGCCGCGGCCGAAAAGTTGGGCAGGTTAAGACATTGATTCTCGTATCTTTAGTCGCACAGTTCGTGACGGTATCTCAGGTTGTTCGTTGGTCCTCGCATTGGTGCATCGGCGGCGCGCAGGTTGCACGGGAGCTCGCGCGCTCTGCGCCCGGCCGAGTCGTCGCTGGCCCGCCCGAGGAAGAGGTTGGGACGGCGTCCCCCGATCGATTGTCAATCGCCAGAGTCGCGCAGGCGATGACTAGCCATCGCCGATTGTCAAAGCGGCTTCCGCGGCGAATGCTCTGCTTCCAATCGCAGGCATAGGGGACCGACGTGAGCAAAGGCCACGCTATCCGCCTCCGCAGCCGGGCAGTGCCTCTGGCAATTGCTCTAGCCGTAACGGGATCCACCATGACAGCAGATCTTTCCAGGGCTGCCGCGCCGGATGCCGGCAGCATCGTCGCGACTCCCTTCGGCGAGCTGCCCGACGGCCGCCACGTCGAGCTCTATCGTCTGCGCAATCGCCACGGCATGCAGGCTTCGATCATGACTTACGGCGGGATCATCACCTCGCTCACCGCCCGCGACCGGCAGGGGCGTTATGACGACGTGGTGCTCGGCCACGATAGCCTCGCCGGATACCTGCCGAACCCGCCCTATTTCGGCGCCCTCGTCGGCCGTTATGGCAACCGCATCGCCAAGGGCCGCTTCACGCTGGACGGGCGCAGCTACCAGCTGACCCTCAATGATGGCCCCAACAGCCTCCATGGCGGACGCCACGGATTCGATCAGGCGCTCTGGCACGTCGAAGAGGCGCGCGCAATACCCGGCGGAGCCACCTTACGTCTGAGTTACCTGAGCCGAGACGGCGAGGAGGGCTACCCGGGTACGCTGCGCGTGAGCGCGACCTACACCCTGAGCGAGGACGACACCCTGAGGCTTGAGTTTGAAGCGCACACCGACCGGGCGACCGTCCTCAACCTGACCGCTCATTCCTATTTCAACCTGCGCGGGGCTGAGCTTCGGGGCAACGTCCTGGACCATGTGGTCACAATCCCCGCCGCGCGGTTCCTGCCCGTCGACGGCACCCTGATCCCCACCGGCGAGCGGCGCGCCGTGGCCGGTTCTCCCTTCGATTTCCGCACCGGACGCGCGATCGGCGCGCAGATCGGGGATGTGGACGAGCAGCTGCGCTACGCAAAGGGTTACGACCACACCTTTGTTCTCGACACGTCAGGCGGATTGCAGCGCGCGGCGAGCGTTTACGAACCGCAATCCGGCCGGGTGCTGGAAGTGCTATCGACGCAGCCGGGGCTGCAGTTCTACAGCGGCAACCAGCTCGATGGCTCGCAGGCGGGCAAGGGTGGATGGCGCTATGCGCGCAACGACGGCCTCTGCCTGGAGCCGCAGCATTTTCCCGACTCGCCAAACCAGGCGGATTTTCCATCGACGGTGTTGCGGCCCGGCGAGGAATACCGGCAGACGATCCTCTACCGGTTCACCAGCCGCTAAAGGCCCGCGGCTTCGGGCGGCAACGCATCGCGGCGCAGCTGCTCGAGCAACGCGGCGGTCGAGACCGGCCGTCCCAGAAATCGCCGCAGCAGCTGCGAGGTGGGGTACTCCTCGCCACTGCCCAGTAACTGAGCCTGCAGCCATACAAACCAGCGCGGGTTGCCGGCATCAAACGACCCGATCTGCTCCTGGATGCGCCGGCGCAGGTCCGCGGTGATCACCGCCCCCAGGCCGTAGTTCACCATGTAGCCCGGCTCATCGACGAGCTGTACGCGCATCGCCCACCACGGCAGCTCGGGATGCGGGATGACGTGCAGGTAGCGGCTGGTGATGTCGGTCCAGACCTGATTGGGATCGGCACCCGGCCGATCGAGCATGCGACAGTCAAACAGTGCCCAGGCCACATCGAGCATGACCGCCGAGTGATGGGCGCGCAGTGCGGCCGCCGGATCGCTGTGGCGGCCGAGATATTTTTGCTGCCAGGCCGCCTCATACACGCTCCAGGCCGGCACGTCCGCAAAGGCCTCATAAAAGAGTGCGTCGCCAAGGTCCATAAAGGCCGGCCGGGTGCGCAGTGCCAGCATGTGCGCGGCATGTCCGTTCTCGTGCACGAGCTCGTTAAGCGGACCCAGCCCGCCGCGCTCGTAGCTGGCCGAGACGCGCACCAGGGTCGGCTGCCAGGTCCCAGCCTCCATGCGGCCGCGCCGGATGTAGTCGGTGTAGGCGAGCGGTGCCTTGCCGGCACGCGGCTCGAGGTCGTAGACCACCTGCGCGCCGGCGAGGTTCAGCCCCAAGTCCTCATAGAACCTCTGGTTGAGCCCACGCAAGGCCTCCCGGGGCACCGCCTCGGCCAACTCCCGCTCCGCCGGCCCGGCGGCGAACCGATAGTCCCAGGGTTCCACCGGCTCAGCGGGGGCCACGTCCGCCCAGGTCCGTAGCACGCGCTCCAGCCAGCGCTCGACCTCCTGCGCAGAGACTCCCAGGGTTTGGGCCGCGGCGGTCACCGCCGAGCCGCGCCTGCGCGCCTGGGCGGCGGCGCGCAGGATCATGCGCCGATAGGGACTGTTGGCCTCACCCGAGCCATTCAGTGCGCGCCACAGCGGCACAAAAGCCATGAAGAGAGCCCGCCGCCGCTCGGGCTCCGGCAGGCGGGTGAGGAGTTCGAAGGCCGCGACCCGTGTCACCGTGCCCCCTTCGAACGACAGCTGGTTGCCGAGCTCGCTGAAGCAGGCGTAGAGCGATTGCTGCAGGCGGCGCAGGCTTTGCACGGCTCGCGTCTCGCTGCAGCGACCGACCGGGGCGAGCGACTCGGGGGCGGGTGGACTCTCCTGCACGGCCGCACGCATGACGCTGAGCGCCCGCCGATCGCGTGCCGCTCCCGGCACCGCCACGGTCTTCAGTCCGGCGAGAAGGCGCGTGCGGTCCGCGACATAGACCTGCTGCCATTCCTGCCGCGAGCGGCCCGCGTACCGGTCCTGCGCCAGCGAGCCGGAGTCGAGGTACGCCACGGCCCCCTGAGCGTCATTGAAATCGGCGTAGATCTGCTCCAGGCCGGCCAGCCTGGACGACTCCGCCGCCGTGAGCGGACCAGCAAGCGCCAGTCCGATGAGCGTGGTGGGTAGGAGGCAGACGGTGCGCACCACGCGAGTCTACGCGCGCTGCCACCCGGCGCGTTGAGTGGGGTGCGCCCTGGTCAGCGGCGCAAGTCGGTGAGTGCCGTCTCGAGCGCCTCGGTGCCCCCCGGCAGGCGCGACAGGAGCGGGGTCAGCTCCTCCAGGTTCAGCGGCTTCACCAAGTGGCAGTCAAAGCCGGCATCGCGCGAGCGGCGGCGGTCTGAGTCCTGGCCCCAGCCGGTGAGCGCGACGAGCAGCATCTGTGTGCCCCAGGGCTGCTCGCGGATGCGGCGTGCGACCTCGTAGCCATCCAGCTGCGGCATGCCGATGTCGAGCAGGATCACCTCCGGCAGATGCTGCTCGGCGGCCTCGAGTGCGAGGGGCCCGTTGGTAGCGCGGATCACCTGGTGTCCCTCGAGCTCGAGCAGCGTGGCGAGACTCTCCATGGCATCGGCGTTGTCATCCGCCACCAGGATGCGCCGCGACACGAGGGAGGGAGGGCTGCGCGGCGCCTCGGCCGAGCTCGCCTTGCGCTCGTTCTCCTCCTGCACGAGGGGCAGGCGGATCACGAACTCGCTGCCACGCCCCTCCCCGTCGCTGTGGGCCCGCACGCTGCCGCCGTGCATCTCCGCCAGACGCTGCACCAGCGCGAGGCCAATGCCGAGGCCGCTTTGCGGGCGATCGAGGCGCCGGTCCAGCTGCGTGAACAGCTCGAAGATCTTCGGCAGCAGGTCCGGCGGTATGCCGACGCCATTGTCCCGCACGCGGATCTCGACCTCGCTGCCCACCGGCTGCACGACGAGCTGGATGCGGCCGCCCGGGTCGGTGTACTTGGCGGCATTGCTGAGGAGGTTGCCCACGATCTGGGTCAGCCGCAGCGGATCGCCGAACAGACGCAGCGGCTGCGGCGGCACGTCAGTCTCCAGCGTGTGACCGTTCTCGCGGATCAGCGGCTCGACGGTCTCCACCGCGCGCGCGATGAGGTTGGCGACCTCGAGCGGCTCGCGCGTGAGCTTGATCTTGCCGCGCGTGATGCGCGAGACGTCGAGCAGGTCGTCCACCAGACGGGTGAGGTGGCGCAGCTGCCGCTCGACCATCTCGCGCAGCCGTACGTGCTGCGCCCCGGCATCCGGCAGCGCCCGCATGAGCTGCACGGCGTTGTGGATCGGCGCCAGGGGGTTGCGCAGCTCATGCGCCAGCATGGCGAGGAACTCATCCTTGTGGCGGTCGGCCTCCTTGAGGGCGTGCTCGATGCGCGCGCGCTCGATGACCTCGGAGTGCAGGTTGCGGTTGGCCCGCGCCAGCTCGTCATTGGAGCGGCGCAGCGCGGCGTTGAGCGTCTCGAGTTGCCGGGTCTTCTCCAGCTGCAGGTCGCTGTTCGCCCGCGCCAGGCGCTCATTGGTGCGCGCCAGACTCTCATTGAGTTCGCGCAGCTCGCGGCGCTTGCAGTAGAGCTCCACCAGCACCGCCACCTTGCCGCGCAGGATTTCCGGCACGACCGGGATGGAGACGTAGTCCACCGCGCCGGCCTTGTACCCCTTGAGGCGGTCGAGCTCGGAGATGTGCACGCCGGTGACGAAGATGATGGGCGTCTTCTCAAAGCGGGGGTGCTCGTGGATCAGCCGCGCGGTCTCGAAACCGTCCATCTCGGGCATGCTGATATCGAGCAGCACCACCGCGAACTCATCGCGCATGAGCTTCTCGAGCGCCTCGACGCCCGAGCGGGCGGGCACCAGGTTCTGTCCCAGCTCCGCCAGGATCGACTCGTAGGTAAGCAGCCGCGCGGGCTGGTCATCGACCAGCAGAATGTTGACCCGGCCCCCCGCAGCGGGGGCCGCGGCGCCGTCCAGTTGATCTAGCGATGCAGCCACATCCGCACCAGCGACAGCAGCTGATCGGTGTTGACCGGCTTCGCCACGTAGTCAGACGCCCCCGCCTCGAGGCACTTCTCGCGATCGCCCTTCATCGCCTTGGCGGTGAGAGCGATGATCGGCAGCATGCGGAAGCGCTGCTGGCTGCGGATCCGGCGCATGGTCTCGTAGCCGTCCATCTCCGGCATCATGACGTCCATCAGCACCAGCGACAGGTCCTCGGTGTGCTCCACCAGCTCGATCGCCTCCTGGCCGTTGGTGGCGGTGATCACCTGCATGTTGTGGCGCTCGAGCAGGCTGTTGAGCGCGAAGATGTTGCGGATGTCATCGTCCACCACCAGCACCTTGCGGCCCTTGAGGGGCTCATCGCTCTGATGCAGCGCCTCGATCATGTTGCGCTTGGCGGGCGGCAGATCGGCGACCACCCGGTGCAGGAACAGCGCCGTCTCATCCAGCAGCCGCTCCGGTGAGCGCACGCCCTTCAGCACGATGCTCTTCGCCTGCTTGCGCAGCTCGCTCTGCTCGTCCTCCGACAGCTCGCGCCCGGTGAACACGACAATCGGCACCTGGCGCAGCGCCTCATCGCGCTGCACCTCGGCGAGCAGCTCGAAACCGGACATGTCCGGCAGCTTGAGGTCGAGCACCACGCAGTCGAAGGGCCGCTCACGCAGTGCCTGCAGCGCCTGCGCGCCGGTAGCGGCCGTGACGATCTCGATATCGTCGTGGCCCAGCAGCTCGCGTACGCTCAGCTGCTCCGCCGGGTCATCCTCCACCACGAGCAGGCGCCGCACCTTCTTGTTGGTGAAGGTGCGAATGCGATCGAAGGCCTCCTCGAGCGCGTCGGTGGTGACGCTCTTGGTGATGAAGGAGAAGGCACCGCGCTCGAGGCCGTACTGCCGCTCATCCTCGATGGTGAGGATCTGCACCGGAATGTGGCGCGTCTCCGGGCTGCGTTTCAGCTGGTTGAGCACCGTCCAGCCGAGCATGTCCGGCAGGAAGACATCGAGCGACACCGCCGTGAGGGGGTACTTGCGCGCCATGGACAGGGCGTCGGTGCCGTTGCGGGCCAGCAGCACCTTGAAGCCGCGCTGCCGCGCGAGGTTCAGCAGTATCTTCGCGTAGTGCGGGTCGTCCTCGACGATGAGCAGCGTCTCGTCGCCGGGCTCGATCTGGTCGCGGTCGTCCGCGATCTCCTCCACCGGGCGCACCACCGGCAGGGTCATGGTCGGGAAGGTACCGGTGCTGGCGACCCCCGCGACGCTGCTCTGCTGCTGCACCGCCGCCTGCTGGGCGCCGGCGCGGGTGTACGCCGGCCCGACGTAGCTCAGGGGCAGATAGAGCGTGAAGGTGCTGCCGCTGCCGGCGACGCTGCTGAGGCGGATCTCACCGCCCAGCAGGTGCGCGAGCTCGCGACTGATCGCCAGCCCGAGCCCGGTGCCGCCGTACTTGCGCGCCGTGCCCGCATCGGCCTGCTGGAAGGCCTCGAAGATGATCTTCTGCTTCTCCGGCGGGATACCGATGCCGGTGTCGCTCACCGAGAACTCCACCACCGAGGGCACCTGCGAGAGCACCGGATGCTCCGGTGACCAGCCGCCGGTGGCGATGCCCACGTGCAGCCGCACCCCGCCGCGCTCGGTGAACTTGAGCGCGTTCGACAGCAGATTCTTCAGTACCTGCAGCAGGCGCTTGGAGTCGGTGGCGATGCTGCGACCCATGCGCGTATCGAAGTCAGTGGTGAAGGACAGCTTGCGCGCCTCCGCCTCGTGGCGGAAGTTGCGCTCGACCGTCTCGCGCAGGTGCGTGAACAGCAGCTCCTCGCACTCGACGGTGACCGTGCCGGACTCGATCTTCGACAGGTCGAGGATGTCGCTGATCAGGTTGAGCAGGTCGGTGCCCGCACCGTGGATGGTCTTGGCGAACTCCACCTGCCGGCTGGAGAGGTTGCGGTCGGCGTTTTCGGCCAGCTGCTGGCCGAGGATCAGAATGCTGTTGAGCGGCGTGCGCAGCTCGTGCGACATGTTGGCGAGGAACTCGGACTTGTAGCGCGAGGTGAGCGCGAGCTCGGTGGCCTTCTCCTCCAGCGCGCGGCGCGCGGTCTCGATTTCCTGGTTCTTGCGCTCCACCTCCACGTTCTGCTCGGCGAGCAGCTTCGCCTTGTTGGCGAGCTCCTCGTTGGTCTGCTGCAGCTCGGTCTGCTGCGCCTGGAGCTCGCCGGCCAGCTGCTGCGACTGCTTGAGCAGACCCTCGGTGCGCATCGTGGCCTCGATGGTGTTGAGCACCACGCCGATGATGCTGCCGGTCAGCTGCTCGAGGAAGGCGAGGTGCGCGGCGGTGAAGGTGCCGAGCGAGCCGAGCTCCAGCACCGCCTTGACGTGCCCCTCGTAGAGCACGGGCAGCACGATGACGCTGCGCGGCCGGGCGCTGAGCAGCCCGCCGTGCACGCGGATGCGATCGTCCGGGATCTCGGTGATCAGCAGGCGCTGGCGGTCGGCCGCGGCCTGCCCGACCAGGCCGGCGCCGAGCGCGTAGCGGCGCGGCTCGCGGCCCTCCGCCGACTCATCGGCGTAGCTCGCCAGCTCCTTGAGGTGCTCGCCCTCCATGACGTACATGACGCCCTGCTGGGCATTGACCAGCGGGGCGAGCTCGGAGAGCAGCAGCTTGCCGACGGTGACCAGATCGCGCTGCCCCTGCATCATGCGGCTGAACTTGGCGAGATTGGTCTTGAGCCAGTCCTGCTCGTTGTTGCGCTCGGTGGTGGCGCGCAGGTTGCCGATCATGGCGTTGATGTTGTCCTTGAGCTCAGACACCTCGCCGCGCGCTTCCACCTGGATCGAACGCGTCAGGTCGCCCTTGGTCACCGCGGTAGCCACCTCGGCGATGGCGCGCACCTGGTTGGTGAGATTGGCCGCCAGCAGGTTCACGTTGGCCGTCAGGTCCTTCCAGGTGCCGGCCGCGCCGGGCACGTGCGCCTGCCCGCCGAGGCGACCCTCCACGCCCACCTCGCGGGCCACGCTCGTCACCTGGTCGGCGAAGATCGCCAGCGTGTCGGTCATGCTGTTGATCGTGTCGCCGAGTGCGTTCACCTCGCCCTTCGACTCCACGGTCAGTCGCTGCCGCAGGTCACCGTTGGCCACGGCCGTCACCACCTTGACGATGCCGCGCACCTGGTTGGTGAGGTTGTTGGCCATCACGTTGACGTTGTCGGTCAGGTCCTTCCAGGTCCCGGCGACACCGGGCACCACTGCCTGGCCGCCGAGCTTGCCCTCGGTGCCCACCTCGCGCGCCAGCCGGGTCACTTCGGCGGCGAAGCCATTCAGCTGGTCGACCATCGTGTTGATGGTCTCCTTCAGCTGCAGGATCTCGCCCTTCACGTCCACGGTGATCTTGCGCGACAGGTCGCCGCGGGCGATGGCGGTGGAGACCTCGGCGATGTTGCGCACCTGGCCGGTGAGGTTGCGCGCCATGGAGTTGACGTTGTCGGTCAGGTCCTTCCAGGTGCCGCCGACGCCCGGCACGATGGCCTGACCACCGAGTTTGCCCTCGGTGCCCACCTCGCGCGCCACGCGGGTCACCTCCGCGGCGAAGCTGTTCAGCTGATCGACCATCGTGTTGACGGTTTCCTTCAGCTGCAGGATCTCGCCGCGCACGTCGACGGTGATCTTGCGCGACAGGTCACCGCGCGCAATGGCCGTCGCCACTTCGGCGATGTTGCGCACCTGGCCGGTGAGGTTGC
>JAFAPI010000134.1 GCA_019247195.1 Gammaproteobacteria bacterium | reverse complement strand
CGTCGTGTCGATCAGCGACAGCTCGCAGTTCCAGACGCGCCGGCCGCTGCGCATGTCGAGGAAGTGGTAGAAGAATCCTCGATAGCCCGTCGCATCGCGCGCGGCGCTCTGCGGGGCATGCCACAGCGTTCGCAGCGCACGCAGCACCTGCCGCACCGCCCGCGCGCGCGGACACCAGCCGCGCTCCACGGCGACCACATAACACGACAAGGCGAAGCCCAGGGCCGCGATGCTGCAGGGCGCCCCGGGCCGCGAAGTGTCGGCGACCAGACCGCTGACCGGGTGCGTGTAGCGCTCGAAATAGCCGAAGGCAGCGCGCTGCAGTCGCGTGAGCAGCTGCGTATCAAGCCGTGCCGTCGGGTTGCGCTTCACTCGCGCGCCACACTACCTGAGGCGGCAGCTTTGGCTCCGTAGGCGCGCGTCGGCTTCACCAACTTGCAACATCGCGCCGGGAGTTCTGCTCCGGCATGGCATGGCGGTCGAGTCCTACACAGCGCGAGCAGTCGGCGCCGTAGACTTAGCAGCGATGCGGCACCGTGAGCTACACCCGGGACCGGAGTCGAGAGAGCTCACGCCTCCCCGCCGTCTGCCCGCGACGGCGCGCGCGCCGGACCCTCCTCGCTAGCCCGCGGCCCCGACGATGAACGACATCGCGCTGCAGGAAAGGCGGCCGCGTCGGTGGTTTGATCCGCCCCTGAGCGGCGAGCCGGCACCGATCCGCGGCGAGCTGATGAGCGTCGAGCGGCTCGAGCAATTTGCCGCAGTGCTCGCCCAGTCGCAGCCGCTCCTGCCCTCCGCGCGCTCCGGCCGCAGCCTGTTGCAGCGTTCGCGGCAGAACGCGCGGGTACTGCGCCGCCACTACGAGAGCATCGCACACACCACTTCGAGTCGCCGCAGCGTCACGCCGGCCGCCGAGTGGTTCGTCGACAATTACTACGTGGTCGAACGACAGCTGCAGCTGATTCGCGACGACCTGCCCTCGGGCTACTACCGCCAGCTCCCCAAGCTTGCCGCCGGGGAACTCGCGGGGCTGCCGCGCATCACCGGCATCGCCTGGGCCTTCGTCGCCCACACCGACAGCCACTTCGAGGCGCAGATGCTGATGCGTTTCGTGGGCGCCTATCAGCGCGTCGAGACGCTGACGATCGGCGAGCTGTGGGCGCTCGCCAGCATGCTGCGCGTGGTGCTGATCGAGAACCTGCGCCGCTGCGCCGATCGCATCGTCAGCGGCCGCGCGCTGCGGGGTGAGGCCGACGCGCTGGCCGACCGGCTGCTGGGAACCCCGGCCCACCCGCCTGAGCCGCCGGAGCGCGTGCTCGCTGCCTATCGCCAGCGGCCGCTGCCGCGCACGCTCGCCGTGCAACTGGTGCAGCGGCTACGTGATTGCGATCCGAACCTGATGCCGGCGCTGCGCTACGTGGAAGAGCTGCTGCAGGGGGAGGGGGCCTCGCCGGACGTGGTCATCCGCGAGGAACTACAGCGCCAGAGCGCGGCCAATGTGACGGTACGCAACATCGTCACCAGCCTGGTGCAGCTCTCCGCCCTCGACTGGACCGACATCGTGGAACAGCTGAGCGTCGTGGACGCCGTGCTCGCCGAGCAGAGTGACTTTACCTGCCTCGATTTTCCGACCCGCAACCGCTATCGCAATGCCATCGAGGAGATCGCGCGCGATTCGGGACAGCGCGAGACGCAGATCGCGCAGCGTGCGCTGCAGGCCGCCGCTGCCGCGTATGGCCAGGACAGCGCCGCGCGCGATCCCGGTTACTACCTGATCGGTCCGGGCCGAGCCGCCCTCGAGCGCAGCGTGCACTACCACCGGCCGCTGCGGCTCACCGCCGAGCGGCTACTGCGCGGCGCCGGTATCGGCGGTTACCTGCTGCTGCTGGCGTTGAGCGAGGCGGCGCTGCTTTTCGGGGTCGGCAGCGCGCTGCGTGGCGTCCCGCCCTGGGCGATGGTCCTGTTGTTGGCGCTGCTCGCCTTTCCCGCCAGCGAGGCCATCATCGCCACGCTCAACAATCTGATCAATCGGCTGCTGAAGCCGCAGGTACTGCCCGCGCTCGATCTCGGCGGAGTCATACCGGAGCAGTACCGCACCCTGGTGGCCGTGCCGGTACTGCTCAACTCACGTGCCGACATCGACGAGGCGGTCGCCAGCCTGGAGACACAATACCTCGCGAGTGCACGCGGCGAACTGTACTTCGCTCTGGTGGCGGACGGCCGTGACGCGGACGTACCGGTGCGACCGGAGGACGAGGAGCTGATCGTGGCAGGGCAGCGCGGCATCGCGACGCTCAACGAGCGCTACGGCCCGGGCGGCGCCGGCCCGCGTTTTCTGTGGCTGCACCGTGCGCGGCGCTGGAACGAGGCACAGCAATGCTGGATGGGCTGGGAGCGCAAGCGCGGCAAGCTGCACGAGCTGAATCGCCTATTGCGCGGGGCCCAGGACACGACCTTCGTACTGGGCAGCCACGAGCGCGCCGCGTTGCCCGCCGCGGTCCGCTACGTGCTGGTGCTCGATGCCGACACGCAACTGCCGCACGGTGCGGCCGAAAAGCTCATCGCCAAGATGTCGCATCCGCTCAATCAGCCGCGCTTCGATGCGGCGCGGCAACGAGTCGTGCGCGGCTACGGCATCCTGCAGCCGCGCGTGACACCGGCGCTGCCGAGCGGCGGCACGACGCTCGTGCAGACCGTGCTGTCGGGCACGCCCGGCCTGGATCCCTATGCGTTCGCCGTGTCGGATCTGTATCAGGACCTGTTCGGCGAGGGTTCCTTTACCGGCAAGGGCCTGTACGACATCGACGCCTTCGAGCGCTCCCTGGCGGGGCGCATCACGGACAACACGGTGCTCAGTCACGATCTGCTCGAGGGATTGTTCGCGCGCGCCGCGGTGGTCTCGGACGTCGAGGTCGTCGAGCCTTCGCCGGACCGCTACGATGTGGTGTCGTCGCGCGAGCACCGCTGGGCGCGTGGCGATTGGCAGCTCTTGCGCTGGCTGCGGCCGCGGTTGTTGTGGCCGCGCGAACTGCGAATGCAATGCGCGATTTCCGGCCTTGGATTGTGGAAGCTCGCCGACAACCTGCGGCGCACCCTGGTGCCGATCGCGACCGTGGCCGCGCTCGTGGCGGGCTGGCTGCTACCTCAATGGCGCGCGGGCTGGTGGACCGCGCTGATCGTGACCTTGCTCGGCGTCCCTTCGCTGCTGCCGGTGCTGCTCACGGTACGTGACCGGCCGCGCCACCTGCGTCTGGAGAGCGAGCGCCAGGCGCTGCGGCATGACCTGTGGATAGCCTGTCTGCGCTGGGCCCTCACCCTGGTGCTGCTGGCGGACCGGGCGTGGTGGATGGCCGATGCCGTGGTGCGCACGCTGCTGCGCCTGTGCGTCACCCGGCAGCGCCTCCTCGATTGGACCACTGCTGCGCACGCACGCCGCACGAGTCGTCTCGACCTCGCCAGCTACGTCGCCCGTATGCGGGGCGGACTGGCGCTGGCGGCGGGGGCCGCCGCGCTGGTCGCATGGCGGGCCTCGGCGGACTGGTGGGTGGCTGGCCCCTGGATCGCCTTGTGGTTCGGCGCGCCGCTCGTTGCGCGAGTGGGCAGCGTGCCACGCGAGCGGCGCGTGGAGGCGCCCCTGCCCGTAGCGGATGCCGCCCAGCTGCGGCAGACCGCCCGCCGCACCTGGCGCTACTTCGAGGAGTTTGTTACCGCCGCCGACCACTTCCTCCCACCCGACAATTACCAGGAGACACCCGTCCCGGTGCTGGCCCAGCGTACCTCCCCGACCAACATCGGCATGTATCTCCTGTCCTCCCTGTGCGCGCTTGAATTCGGCTGGCTGGGCCTGCTCGACTGGCTGGACCGCCTCGAGGCGACCTTCGGCGCGCTCGACAAGCTCGAGCGTTTCCGCGGTCACTGGCTCAACTGGTATGACACGCGCACCGGGCAACCGCTGCTGCCCAACTACGTCTCGACCGTCGACAGCGGCAACCTCGCCGGTGCGCTGCTCACGGTGGCAAACGGGCTGGAGGCGTGGGCGGAGCGGGGCCTGTGGTCGCGCCAGCGAGTGCTCGGCGTCGAGGACGCTCTGGCGCTCGCTGACCCGACCCCGGCCGCACGGGAGCTGCAACGCAAGCTCGCGGCGGCGGCCGGGGAGGGCGGCGAGGGACCGGGGGCGCTGCGCGCCCTGGCCGCGCAAGGTCCGATCGACGATGCGGCCTTGGCGGAAGAGTGGCAATCCGCCGCCCTGCGCGGCCTGCGCAGCCACCTGCGGGACTTTGAGGTGCTCGGCGGGCCGGATGCCTCCGCCGGCGACACCGTGAACTCGCTGGCGCAGCAGACCAACGCGGAGCGACAGGCCCCGGTGCTGCAGGTGCAGCGCCGTCTCAGTGAGCTCGCCGCCCGTGCGCGGCAGATGGCCTACGACATGGACTTCAGCTTCCTGCTCAAGCCACACCGCATGCTGCTGTCGATCGGGTTCAATGTGGGGGAGAACCGACTCGACGGCGGCGACTACGATCTGCTGGCGTCCGAGGCCCGGCTGGCGAGCTTCATCGCCATCGCCAAGCGCGATGTGCCCGCGCGGCACTGGTTCCGCCTGGACCGCCGATCGATCGCGGTCGGTGACACGACCGCGCTGTTGTCGTGGTCGGGCTCGATGTTCGAGTACCTGATGCCTGCGCTGTTTCTGCGCGTGCCCGACGGCAGCTTGCTCGATCGCGCCCTGCACGTGGCGGTGCAGGCACAGCGCGACTATGGCCGCGCGCGCCACGTGCCGTGGGGCATCTCCGAGTCGGCCTACAACACCCGCGACCTCGACCAGACCTACCAGTACTCGCCCTTCGGTGTGCCGACCCTGGGACTCAAGCGTGGCCTCGCCAATGATCTGGTCGTCGCCCCCTATGCGACCGGGCTTGCCGCCATGATCGAGCCGGGCGCTGCGGCCGCCAACTACCGCGAGCTGCTGCGCTGGGGAGCCCTCGGCCACTTCGGCTTCTACGAGGCCCTGGACTTCACGGCGGCGCGCCTCGCCGAAGGAGAGAAGGTCGCGGTGGTTCGCGCCTACATGGCGCATCACCAGGGCATGACCATCGTGGCCATCGTGAACGCGCTCTCGGGCGGGCTGATACAGCAGTACTTTCATACCGAGGCCACGACCCGCGCCACCGAGCTGTTGCTGCAGGAGCGCCCGCCGCGCTCGGTGGAGGCCCCGCCGGAGGGGCTGGCGGAGGAGGTGCGGGAGGCGCGTCTGCCGGTGCTCGCCGGGCGCCGGCGTCTGCAGACCTGGCGGCCGCGCACGCCGCACACCCAGCTACTGAGCAACGGCGCGTACGCCGTCATGGTGGCCGCCAACGGGGCCGGCTGCAGCCGCTGGCGCGACCTCGCCGTCACGCGCTGGCGCGAGGACAGCACCTGCGATGACAGCGGCCAGGCATTTTTCCTGCGCGACCGCGAGAGCGGGCTGGTCTGGTCGGCGGGCTATCAACCGAGCACCGTGCGGCCGGACAGCTATCGCATCACCTTCACCGAAGACCGGGTCGAGCTGATGCGGCGGGACGGGCCCTGGACCACGCGCCTGCAGGTACTGGTGTCCTCGGAGCATGACGCCGAGGCCCGCCGCGTCTCGCTCTCCAATCAGAGCAATCGCAACCGCGACATCGAGGTGACCTCCTATCTCGAGCCGGTGCTCGCCAGCGCCGCGGCCGACCGCGCCCACCGCGCGTTCTCCAATCTGTTCGTGCAGACCGAATACGAGCCGGGGCTCGAGGCGCTGCTGGCAGGTCGACGGCCCCGCAGCCACGGGGAGGCGGCAGCATGGGCTGCACACCTGGCGGTCATCGAGGGCGAGCGCAGCGGTGAGGTCGAGTTCGAGACCGATCGGCTGCGGTTCGTCGGCCGGGATGGCCGTATTGGCGTGCCGCGCGCCTTGCACACCAACGAGCGTCTCAGTGGACGCACCGGCATCGTGCTCGACCCGATCTTCAGCCTGCGCTACCGCGTGCGCGTGCCCCCGGGCGCGACGGCGCGACTGACCTTCTGGACGGTGGTGGCCGCGACCCGGGCGGAGGCGCTGCGGATCGCGGACAAGTGCCGCGAACCGGCGGCTTTCGACCGGGCCTCGACGCTGGCCTGGACCAGTGCCCGCGTGCTGCTGCACCACCTCGGGCTCGACCCGGATGAGGCGAGCGCCTTCCAGCGCCTGGCGGCGCACCTGTTCTACCTCAATCCCGCGCTGCGACCGAGCGCGGATCTCCTGCGGCGTAACCGCGCCGGCGTCGCGGCGCTGTGGGCGCTCGGGGTCTCGGGCGACCTGCCGATCGTGCTGGTCGAGATCGACGACGTCGAGCACATCGCGCTGGTGCGCCAGCTCCTGCGCGCCCACGAGTACCTGACCCTGAAGAACCTGCCCCTCGACCTGGTGATCGTCAACGCCTCGGCCAGCTCTTATGTGCAGGATCTGCAGACCGGGCTCGAGGGCCTGACGCGCGCCACGCTGCAGCGCCTGCAGCGCGGAGCCCAGGCCGCGCGGGGCAGCGTCTACGTGGTGCGCGCCGACCTGCTCTCACCCGACAGCCGTTCGGCCCTGTGGGCCGCCGCGCGCGCCTCCTTCGTCAGCCGCCGCGGTACGCTGACCGAACAGCTGGACCGGCTCGAAGACCCCGCGGCCGAGACCGCCGCGCCGGTTCTGCGGCGCAGCGCCGCCCCGGCCGCCGCGGCGGAGGTGGCCCTGCCACCCCTGGAACTCGACAACGGAGTCGGGGGGTTTGCCGAGGATGGCCGCGAATACCTCATCGTGCTGCGCCCGGGGGTGTACACCCCGATGCCCTGGCTCAACGTCATCGGGCGGCGTGAGTTTGGCTTCCAGGTGTCGGCGACCGGCGCGGGCTACACCTGGTCGCGCAACAGCCGCGAGAATGCCCTCACTCCCTGGTCCAACGACGCCGTGGGTGATCCCGCGGGGGAGACGCTCTACCTGAAGGACGAGGAGAGCGGTCACATCTGGACCGCGACGGCCGCGCCGGTGCGCGAAGCCGCCGGCGTGTACCTGGCCCGGCACGGCCAGGGCTACTCGCGTTTCAGCTACACGAGTCACGGCATCGCCGCGCAGCTGCTGCAGTTTGTGCCGCCCGGCCGCGCGGTCAAGGTGATGCAGCTCACCCTGCGCAACGAGAGCAGTCGCGCCCGCCAGCTGAGCGTGTGCGCCTTCGTCGAGTGGGTGCTCGGCACCTCCCGCGCCGGGGCGGCCCAGTTCGTGCTCACCGAGCCGTGCCCGCTGACCGGGGCGTTACTCGCCCGCAATCCATGGAATGCGCGCTTTGGTGCGCGGGTAGCGTTTCTGGACCTGGCCGGTGCACAGAGTGAGTTCACCTGTGACCGTCGCGAATTCCTCGGCGTGGACGGCCGGCGCGAAGCTCCGCTCGCGCTGCGCACCGGAATCCCGCTCTCCGGGCGCTCCGGGGCGGGGCTGGATCCCTGTGCCGCGCTGCGCGCGTTCGTCGATCTGCCCGCCGGCGCCACGCGCGAGCTCGTGTGCTTCCTCGGCCAGGCGGAGGATGCCGCGAGCGCAGCCACCGAGGTTCAGGCGGCGCGCAACCTGGCGCTCGATCAGGTGTTCGCGGAGTTGCGCAGCAACTGGGACGACATGCTCCTCAAGCTGCAGGTCAAGACCCCGGATCGCGCCTTCGACCTGTTGCTTAACCGCTGGCTGCCCTACCAGGTGCTGTCCTGTCGGGTCTGGGCGCGCACCGCCTTCTACCAGTCCAGTGGCGCCTACGGCTTCCGCGATCAGCTGCAGGACGTATTGGCGCTGACCTTCCTTGCACCGCAGATCGCGCGCGAGCATCTGGTGCGCGCAGCCGGACGGCAGTTCGCCGAAGGTGACGTGCAGCATTGGTGGATGCCCGAGAACGGGCAGGGGATTCGCACCCGGATCAGCGACGATCGGGTCTGGCTCGCCTACTGCATGGCGCACTATGTGTCGTCGACGGGCGATGCCGCCGTGCTGGATGAGCAGGTGCCGTATCTCACCGGCGATCCGCTGCCCGCCGAGTCGAGCGACATCTACTTCACGCCCCAGGTATCGGCGCAGACGGATTCAGTGTACGAGCATTGTGCTCGTGCTCTCGACACGAGTCTCGCGGTGGGGGCGCACGGCCTGCCACTTATCGGCGGCGGCGACTGGAACGACGGCTTTAACGAGGTCGGTGCCAAAGGTCGTGGCGAGAGTGTCTGGCTCGGGTGGTTCCTGTGCGCAACCCTGTCCGCCTTCAGCGCACTGGCCCGCTCGCGCGGTGACCGTGAACGCGTCACGCGCTGGCAGGCCCACCACAAGTCGCTGCGCGCCGCGCTCGAGGATGCCGGTTGGGATGGGGACTGGTACCGCCGCGGCTACTTCGACGATGGCTCAGCGCTCGGCTCGGCGCGCAGCGACGAATGCCGTATCGATGGGATCGCTCAGGCCTGGGCGGTACTGTCGGGGGCGGCCAATCCTGCCCGGGCGGCGCACGCGATGGCGGCGGTATATGAGCATCTGGTACGCCGCGAGGAGCGGCAACTGCTGCTCTTCACGCCGCCGTTTCAGAACTCCGAGCCCAGCCCCGGGTACATCCAGGCGTATCCGCCCGGTATCCGCGAGAACGGCGGCCAGTACACTCACGGGGCGATCTGGTCGCTCCTGGCGTTTGCCAAGCTCGGCGACGGGGATCGCGCCAAGGAGTTATTCGATTTCTTCAGCCCCATCCAGCACAGCACGAGTGTCGCGAATCTCGAGCGTTACAAGCTCGAGCCGTACGCGGTCGCGGCGGACATCTACGCTGCGCCCGGGCCGGCCGGGCGCGGCGGCTGGTCATGGTATACCGGCGCTGCGGGGTGGCTGTACCGCGCAGGCCTCGAGGCGATCCTCGGCCTGCGGATGCAGGGGGAGGAGATCACGATCAGCCCCTGCGTACCGCGCGCGTGGCGGCGCTTCGACGTGAACTTCTGGTACGGTCACACGCAGTACCACATCATGGTCACCAATCCGTTCGGTGCGAGCGCCGGGGTGAGTCACGCCGAGCTCGACCATCTGACCATCCTGCGGCCACCGATCCGTATCCGCTTGCTCGATGATCGGGTGCAGCACACCATCCGCGTGGTGATGGGCTGAGGCTGTAGGTGCGAGCCGACAGCGCGGGCTATGCCGCACCGATAGGGAAGCGCAGCCGATGGCGTCACCATACAGCGCCCCGCAGGGAGCGGCCGCAGGACGAAGGAGGAGCCCGATGGATATACCGTGTGTGACGGTGCGCCGTACCGGCGATCGCTGGGGCGTGACGCAGAAAGGGATGAACTGGTTCCTCGCCGAGTTCACCCTGTGGCAGGACGCGATCGACTACGCGCGCGGACTCGCGGTCGCCAGTCAGAATTCCATGGTGGAGGGCGAGGACTTCCAGGGTAAGGTCGCGCTGCGACAGGTCTTCTCGACGGACGCGCAGACCGGCATGGTGCGCGTACAGTCTCTCGCCGATTGAGCGCCGCGTCCTTCCGGCGCACGCCCGCAGGTTCATCCACGCAAATCAGCCACCCCGGCGCGCCCGGCGCCGGGGTGGCACTACGTAGCCGATCCCTTAATCAGGGTGGCGTGCGCGCCAATCCCAGTACGCGCGCTGCTCCTCGGCATTCTGACGCTGGAACTCGACGTAGGCCTCGTGCCGTTCCTCGAGATAACGCCGATAGGCCAGATCCTCGCGGTCGTCCCAGTGATGGGCCGGGGCGGGGACGTGGTCCACATCGTGAACCTCGTGGGTACGCTCGACGACGCAGCCCGGCAGCATTGCCGATGCGGCGATCGCCGCGGCGAACACGAGCGCTGCGCGATACTCCCTTGGTCTGTGCATGGGTTCTCCTTGCGTGTTTGCAACTGTTGCTCAGTGTCTGCGAGCGTGGTCGTGTCCGCAGCCGGAGCCCCACCGCTGCCCCTGTCAGCACATCGTCGGCGCCACGTAGGCGTGCGCCGAGACCAACATACCCTGCGTCGCCTGTTGGCTGCACGTGGGTCGCCTAACCAAGCCCCGCCGCGGCCTGCTCGGCCCCGGCCTGATCGCGGGCGCCTCGGATGACGACCCGAGCGGCATCGCCACCTATTCGCAGGCCGGTGCGCAATTCGGCTTTGCGCTGCTGTGGACGCTCGTTTTCAGCCTGCCGCTCATGGTCGCCATCCAGGAGATCAGTGCGCGGATGGGCTTCGTCACGCGGCGTGGCGTGGCGGGCAACTTGCGTTGCCACGCGCCCGCCCCTCTTGCCTACGGCATCGTCGCGCTGCTTGCCCTCGCCAACATCATCAACCTCGGCGCGGATCTGGGTGCGATCGGTGCTGCGGTGCAACTGCTGTGCGGGGGCTATGTGCTGCTGTATGTGCTCGTGGCGGGCGTGGCCTCGGCTTTCATGGAAGTCTTCATGCGCTACGCGCGCTACGCCGCGGTGCTCAAATGGCTGTGCCTGTCACTGCTGAGCTATGTCGCCTGCGTGTGCGTGGTCAGCGTCCCGTGGCGGGTGGCGCTGCGGGCGGCGGTGCTGCCCCATCCGCAACCCACCGTTACCTACGCCATGGCCATCGTGGCGGTGCTGGGCACGACGATCAGCCCCTACCTCTTTTTCTGGCAGTCGCAGCAGGAGGTCGAGGAGCGCCAGTTGCACCCGGTACGGCCTCGATCCGAAGAATTCACACGCATCCGTTACGACACGGTCGTGGGCATGGGACTGTCTAACCTCATCGCGGTTTGCATCGTCATCACCGCGGCCGTAAACCTCCACGCCCACGGCATTCTCGACATCGACACCGCCGCCAAAGCCGCCGAGGCGCTGCGTGCGGTGGCAGGCCGCTTCGCCTTCGTCGTGTTCGCGCTGGGGATCGTGGGTACCGGCCTGCTGACCGTACCGGTGCTCGCCGGCTCCGCGGCCTATGCGCTCGGCGAACTGCGCTCTTGGCGCGTGGGCCTGCGACACCTGCCCGGTCAGGCGCGTCCGTTCTACGTGGCGGTCGCCGCGGCGACACTGCTCGGGGTAGCGCTCAACTTCACCGCGGTCAACCCGATCCGCGCGCTGTACTGGAGCGCGGTGCTCAATGGGATCGTGGCCGTGCCGGTCATGATCGCCATGATGCGGCTGTCTACCCAGCGGCGCGTAATGGGCAATGCCACCCTGCCGCGCAGCCTGTGCTGGCTGGGGTGGATCGCGACGGCGGTCATGGCCCTGACCGTACTGGCGCTGGCGATTCTGAGCCTGACGGGTGCGGGGGGCTGAGCGCCTTCAGGCACTCAGCCGCGGCGGCACCCGCGCCTGTGCAGCCCGTTCGAAGGCGTACGCGACCTGCAGCAGCAGCCCGTCCTGGTTGCGGCGTCCCACGAGAGTGATGCCGATCGGCAGGCCGCGAATGCTGCCGGCGGGCACGGTGAGACTGGGATAGCCCGCGACGGCGGCGGCGGAGGCGATCTCCGAGAAACCGCCGTCGTGTCGGTCTCCCCAGACGGGGTCGAGCCGCTCGGCGGGCCCGTTGCTTGGCGACAGCAGCAACTCGATGTCCTGCTGGCCCAGCAATGCCGCCAATCCTTCCGTATCACAGGCGCGCTGCAGCGTGGCGCGCGCCTTAAGGTACGCCGGGTCGGTCAGGGCGCCGTGCGCCTGCGCCATCTCGAAAATCTCCTGGCCGAACACCGCAAGTTCAGCGGCGGCGTGCTCGTTGTTGAAGCGGATCAGATCCTCCAGCGTGCGGCAGGTGACCTGCGCCGGGTCGAGGGTGCCCAGATAGGCGTTGATCGCGTCCTTGAACTCAAAGAGCAGCGCCTCGAATTCCGGTTCGTCCGCTTCATCGAAGATGGCCGGGACCTTCAGATCGATGAGTACCGCCCCCTCGCGCTCCAGCACCGAGCGGGCATCGCGGTAAACCTGCGCGGTGTCCGGATGAGCGGACTTCGGCACCGGCATCGCGCCGATCCGCACACCCTGTAGCCGGAAAGCCTCCAGCTCTGAGCCATGGCTGCCGTAGCCGAGGGGGCGCTCCGCCATCACGCCGACGAGCAGCGCGGCGTCGGCGACGCTGCGACACATCGGGCCGGCGGTGTCCTGACGCGGCGAGATCGGCACTACGCCGGTGCCGCTGATGAGACCGACCGTGGGCTTCAGTCCCACCAAGCCGTTCAGCGAGGACGGCGAAAGGATAGAGCCGTTGGTCTCGGTGCCGACCGCCGCCGCACAGAAGCTGGCCGCAGCGGCCACGGCAGACCCGGCGCTGGAGCCGGACGGGTTGCGGGTGGGGTCGTAGGCATTGCGGGTCTGGCCGCCGACCCCACTCCAGCCACTTTGCGAATGCGTCGAGCGGAAGTTCGCCCACTCACTGAGGTTCGTCTTGCCGAGCACGACGGCGCCTGCGGCGCGCAGCCGCGCGGCCAACGGGGCATCCGTCGGCCGCTGTGAACGGGCCAGGGCGAGTGAGCCGGCCGTGGTCGCCACCGGATCGGATGACTCGATATTGTCCTTCAGCAGGACGGGGATGCCATGCAGCGGCCCACGCACCTTCCCCGCGCGGCGCTCCCCGTCCCGCGCCCGTGCGTCCTGCAGCGCGCGCGCATTGAGCGCGAGCACGGACCGGTACGCGGGGCCCGCCTGGTCGAAGCGGGCGATGCGGGCGAGGTAGGCGTTTACCAGCGACTCGGCGGTCAGGGTGCGGCGCTCCAGCAGACCCTGCAGCGTGCCGATCGACTGCTCGGTGGGGTCGTAACCCGCCGCCGCCGGCAATTCAGCGGCGTAGGCCAGCGGCACGGCGGTGGCTCCTTTGAGGAAGACACGACGATTCATACGAGGCCCTTTCGTTCGGTGTGCTTCTATGGGCGAGGGCGCAGGCTACCGCATGGAACGCCCCGGCAGCAGGCCCCCACGGCCATCCCGCGGCGCTGTGGGCGTTTCTGCCCGAAGGGCCGTCTGTGGTGCGCAGGCCCCCGCTAGGGCTCGTCACCGGTCAGGGGTAGCCGTCCTCCGGCGCTCGCGGACCTGGGGCGACCGCCAGCGCCATTCCCCTTCTCGAGTTCGCGGCATCACGGTGCATTACTTACCGATCTGAACTGCCGCGTCCTGAGCTCCAGCGGGCCGCCGGGCCACCCCGGCGCCCTCAGCTGTCACGACGATCCGGTACCGCGCTGCCGCGCGGCAGCAGCCTCAGACTGCGTACCAGAAATACCGCCGCGAAGATGATGAGCGAACCGAGCACTTGCCAGCGGTCGAGCCGCTCACCCAGCAGCACCCACCCCGTGAAGACCGCCACCATCGGGTTCACGTAGGCGTACGTACCGATGCGCGATGGCGTCTCGTGGCGCAGCAGGAACGTGTATGAGACGAATCCGAAGGTCGAGCTGAAGACCGCCAGGAAGAGGACCGCGCCGACCCCGGGCACCGACCAGGTCCAGCGCGCGGCATCGCCATGTAGCAGACCGAGCCCGCTCAGTACGGCGCCTCCGATCAGCAGGTAACAGGCGGTCAGCGCCAGCGGGTCGGTGTGCGAATGCGAGGCTCGAATGAGCATGCTCGCCAGCGCCCAGCACAGCGCACTGCCGAGTACGGTCGCCTGCCAGCCCAGCTGCGCCTGGGAGCCAAAACCATGCGCGGACAGCAGCACGGCGACGCCAAGGAAACCGAGAGCCAGCCCGGACCACGTCCGCACATTCACCGCTGTCCCGCGCCGTCCGTACATGCCGAGCCAGGCGATCCAGAATGCGGAGCTCGAGCCGATCAGGGCAGCCTGATTGGAGGCGAGGTGCTGCAACGACAGAACCGCCAGGCCGTTGCTGACCGTGATACCCAGGAGCGCCGCCAGTGTCAGCAGGGCCCAGTCCCGCCCCGTACTCGGCAGCGCCAGGCCGCGCGCCCGAGCCACCAGCAGTAGCACACCGCCGGCGAAGAGAAAGCGCGAGCCCGCGGCAAGCAAGGGCGGCAAGTTGAGCGCCATGATGCGATTGACCGCGTAGGTGACCCCCCACACGAGGTAGATGACAGCGAAGGCGAGGCGGATGCGCGAGCGCAGCGAGGTCTGCAGGAGCCCCGCCCGCCGGGCAGGCATGACGCTCACGAGCGACGGAAGTCGGCAGCCACCGCCTCCACCAGCGTGGGCCCCGCGCGCCCGAGTGCGTCGCGCACGGAGCGGGTCAGCTCCTGCGGAGAGTGCACCCGCGCGGCGGCCGCCCCGTATGCGGCCGCGAGAGCCACAAAGTCGGGGTTCCGACCCTGGACTCCGATCGGGGCAATGCCGGCCGCCTCCATGTCATCACGGATCTGACCCAGCGCCTCGTTGTTCCAGACGATTACGGGAAGCGACACATCAAGCTCCACGGCGGTCATGAGTTCCGCCAGCGTGAACTGGGCGCCGAAATCTCCGGCGAGGGCCAGCACTGGCCGCTCAGGCTGGGCCACCTTCGCTCCCAGCGCGGCAGGAAGCGCGTAGCCGAGCGTGCCGTAACCGGAAGGGTGATGCCACAGCCCGGGGCGTTCTGCCGGGAAGGCATAGTTGCCGAGGTAGGCGATCTGGGTCATGTCGCTGAAGATGACGGCATCGGCCGGCAGCGCCGCGCGCACCGCACGCAGCGCCCGCAGTCGACCGTGCGTCTCAGCGTCGAACCCGGCGTCGATGCGCGCGCGGTGCGCGGCCGCATCACCGTAGTGCGTCCGCCAGCCCGTGCGGCGAGGCAGCTCCGCCGCCAGCGCCGTGAGGGTGGCCGCGGCGTCCGCCTCGATGGGCAGCGCCGCCGCATAGTGATCGTTCAACTTGCCGGGATCGACGTCGATGCGGATCAGGCGTCCGCGCAGCGGCAGTCGCGTCGTGGTGTACAGGTCACTCTCGGACAGCTCAGTGCCGGCGGCGATGACGACATCGGCGTCCGCGAGTAACTCCTGCGTCGGCCGGTAGGGAAGACTTGTGCCCAGGTTTGCCGGATGACTCTCGGCGACGCTGCCCTTGGCGGCCACCGTGCTGACCAGGTATCCGTCCAGGGCCTCGACCAGCGTGCGCGCGGCGGCACCGGCCGAGCGGGCGCCGCCGCCGATGATCAGCGCCGGGCGCTCGGCAACGCGCAGCCACT
Organism: Gammaproteobacteria bacterium; assembly: GCA_019247195.1. GTDB lineage: Bacteria > Pseudomonadota > Gammaproteobacteria > Steroidobacterales > Steroidobacteraceae > 13-2-20CM-66-19. Next base: position 8,918 of record JAFAPI010000134.1, on the reverse strand, counting down.
CGCGGGCGAGCGCGACAGCCGGACCCGGGGGCGCCGGTGGAGAGGGTGGCGCCGGGTAGCGCTCCGCGCGCAGTGTGGTTTCCGTGCCGAGCAGATCGAGCGGAACCTCCACGTACGCGGGTCGCGGTCGCGCCGCGCGCAGCGAAGCGAAAGCTGCGCGCAGCTGACCTGGAAGCTCGCACGCTTCGCGCGCACTGCCGGCGAAGCCGAATGCCTGCGCCGCCAGGGCCCGCTGGTCGCGCAACTCGTGCAACACCCCCCAACCCTGCCCGAGCGAGGGGCGTGCCGGGCTGCTGGCGATTACCAGCAGCGGAACCGAGTCGGAGTACGCCTGCGCGACCGCGGTCAGTACGTTAGTCACGCCCGGCCCGGAGATGACGAAAGCCGCGGCGCAACGGCCCGAGGCGCGCGCGTAGCCGTCGCTTGCAAAACCGGCATTCTGCTCGTGACGCGCCAGGACGTGACGCAGCCGTGCGCCCTCTAAGCCGCGATACAGCTCGATGTTGTGTACGCCCGGAATGCCAAAAACGGTGTCGATGCCGTTGGCGGCGAGCGTCTCGACGATGAAGTGACCAATGGTCCAGGCAGCCGCGCCCATGCGCTTGAAATGTTAACACCGGCCACGCACAGTACGGACGTGAAGTTCGCCGATCTGGTGATGCGCGTGAGCGGCGAGGGCGCTGACGCCTGGCGCGTGCATTACGAGGCGGTGGCGGCGCGCGAACGCGGCGGGGATGTCATCATCCTCAGCGTCGGCGATCCTGACCTCGCGACACCGGCGGAGGTGACGGCTCGCGCGGTTGCAGCCCTGCACGCCGGCGACACGCACTATGTTCCCGCGGCGGGCCGTACGGCGCTGCGCGAGGCCATCGCGGCCGCGCACGCGCGGCGCACCGGGCAGCCGGTCGGCCCCGACAACGTCGTGTATTTCAGCGGCGCACAGAACGCCCTGTTCGTCGCCTCGATGTGTCTCGCCGGCCCGGGCGATGAGGTGGTGACCTTCGAGCCGCTGTATCCGACCTACCCCGCGACGGTCGAGGTCTCGGGTGCGCGCCTGGTGCGCGCGCCGGCCAGTCCCGCCTGCCGTCCCGATCTCGAGGCCCTCGCGCCGCTGATCAGCTCCCGCACCCGGGCGATCTTCTGGGCCACGCCGAACAATCCCAGCGGGGTGATCCTCAACGATGCCGAGCTGGCGTGCATCGGCGCGCTCGCGCGGCGTCATGACCTGTGGCTGGTGTCCGACGAGGTGTACGCCGGCCTTGCGCCGGACGGTCGTGTCCCGAGCCTTGCGGCGCAACTTCCCGAGCAGGTGGTCACCATTGGCAGCCTGTCCAAGTCGCACGCGATGACCGGCTGGCGCGCCGGATGGCTGGTCGGCCCCCGCGCTCTCGCCGGGCATGCGGAGCGGCTCGCCATGTGCATGCTTTTCGGACTGCCGGGATTTGTTCAGCAGGCGGCACTCACCGCGCTCGAGCTGGCGCCGCAGGCTGAGGCGCGCATTCGCGAGTACTGCCGGATGCGCGAGGAGCGTTTCGCCGTGGGTGTGCGCGGCATCAGCGGCGTGAACGCGCTGCGCCCCGAAGCGGGCATGTTCATGCTTCTCGACGTCTCTGGCACCGGCCTGTCCGGTGCGGCCTTCGTGCGTGAGCTGTACGCGGCGGAGGCGGTCGCGGTGATGGACGGTGCGGCGTTCGGGGCCGCCACTGCGCACTGCGTGCGCGTGTGCTTCGCCACCGATGAGGCGACGTTGGATGAAGCCTGCGTGCGGTTGCGGCGCTTCTGCGCGGCGCTGCGGCGCCGGCGCGCCTAGCGGCCCCGTCTCAACTCGCCTTGGGCACCGTCCCGCCGGGTGTCATGCGGTCGATCGTCGCCGGCAGTACCTGTGATACCCGCTGGGCGAGCTCCTGCGGGCTGATGCCCAGCTTCGCGGCCAGCGGACCCAGCGCATTGCCGAACACCTGGTGAACCTGGTCGGGCGAAATCGCCTGGTTCGGTCCGCTTGAGATCCACGACCGCACCGTGTTGCCCAAGCCCTGTTGTTCGAGCTGCGTCACGATGCCCTGCACGCCCCCATGTTGTTGGATGAGGGAATTGACCACGGTGGCGACCTCGGCGCCGACCGCTCCGCCCAATACGCCATCCAGTAATCCCATCGCCGCTCCCCGCTTTCGAGACATTCCGAGGGAGGGCGATTTTGCGGCAGGCGCACGCACCGCCTCAAGGGTCTTGCCCGACCCCGGTGCGCGGCGCGTGCGGTTATTATATTATCATGGAGACATTAAAAAACCTTGCCCGCGCCGTCGGCGGGCCGACCATCAGGAAGGGTCTCATGCGCGAGGTTAAGACGCTCGGTCTGCTCGGCACCGGAGTCATCGGCGGCGGCTGGGCAGCACGCGCGCTGCATTTCGGGATCGACGTCATCGCGGCCGACGTCAAGCCGGAAATGGAGGCGTGGATCCGCGGTGCCGTGGCGAATGCCGAAACCGCGCTGGCGCGGCTCACGTTCGCCCCGCTGCCGACGAAGGGAAAACTGTCCTTCACCACCGACCTGCGCGCCATGGCGGGGCAGGTCGACTTCATTCAGGAGAACATCCCCGAGCAGCTGGAACTCAAGCAGCGGGTCCTGTCTGACGTGAGCCGGGCCGCGGCGGCGGATGTACTCATCGCCTCGAGCACCTCCGGGCTCATGCCGAGTGACCTGCAGCGTGACATGCAGGCCCCGGAGCGATTCCTGGTCGCGCACCCGTTCAACCCGGTCTACCTCTTGCCGCTCGTGGAACTGGTGGGGGGTCGTCAGACGGCCCCCGGCACCCTCGCAGCCGCCGCTCGCTTCTACGCCTACATCGGCATGCACCCGCTGACGGTGCGGCGCGAGGTGCCGGGCCACCTCACCGACCGGCTGCAGGAGGCGCTGTGGCGCGAGATCCTGCACATGGTGAACGATGACGTTGCCACGACGGGCGAGCTCGATGACTCCATCGTGTACGGTCCGGGCCTGCGCTGGGCGGCAATGGGTACCAACCTCATCTATCACCTCGCGGGCGGGGAGGCCGGCATGCGACACATGCTGCGGCAGTTCGGGCCGTGCCTGAAGTGGCCGTGGACTCATCTCGAGGCGCCGGAGCTCACCGAGAGCTTGATCGACAAGATGGTCGCGGGCACGCAGGCGCAGGCGGGCGGGCGCTCGATCCGCGAGCTCGAGCGGCTGCGCGATGACTGCCTGGTGGCCATCCAGCAGGTGCTGAAGCCCTACAACATCGGAGCCGGCGCCACGCTGCGGGCCCTCGAGGAGCGTCTGTACGTGGACGCGGGACGGGCGGCCGCGCCCGCCCGGGCCGACGGGGCGGCGCGCTACCCGGTGCAGGTACGGCCGGAGTGGATCGATTACAACGGACACATGACCGACTCGCGGTATCTGCAGGTGTTCGGTGACGCGACCGACGTGCTGCTGCGCGCCGCGGGAGTCGATGACGACTACCGCGCCGGGGCTCGCTCGCTGTTCACGGCGGAGTCGCACATCCGCCACCATGCCGAGGCGCACGCCCTGGAGTCTCTGTACGTGGACACGCGCGTGCTGGCGGTCGACGCCAAGCGCGTTCGGCTCTGGCACGAGCTGCGGCGCGCGAACGATGACGGGCTGGTGGCGAGCGCCGGCCAGCTGTATCTGCACGTGCACACCTCTCCGACCCGCGTCACACCCATGGAGGAGCAGGTGCAGAGCGCACTTGCCGCTCTGCAGCTCGCGCACGAACGCCTGCCGGCGCCGGCCGGCGCAGCGGCCTTCGCCGCCGCGCACGTGGAGCGGTGATGCCCAAGATCGTCGATCATGCGGAGCGTCGCAATGAGATCGCGCTGGCGGCCTGTCGCGTCGTCGCCCAGCACGGCTTCGACCAGGCGACCGTGGCGCGGATCGCGCGCGACGCCGGCTACACGACCGGCATGATTGCTCACTACTTCGATACCAAGCAGGACATCGTCATTGCCGCGCTGCGGCTCATCCTGCGACGCATCGAGGAGCGCTTGTCGCCGGCGCCCGATGGCGCCGCGGCCGACCTGCTGACGCTACTCACCGAGGCCCTGCCCGTGGACGAGACACGGTACATCGAGTGCGCATTCTGGATGGCCTTCTGGGGGCAGGTGCCGGCCGACCGGCGCCTGAAGCGCATCAACGCCTGGCTGCACCGCGAGTACCTGCGGCTGTTCGAGCGCTGTCTGGCACGGGGCTGGGCGGACTGGTCAAGCTGGCCTGCCTCGGTGCAACAGCAGGTGCTGCGCTCGGTGATCACCTTCATCAACGGCATCACCGCGAGCACGGTGGCGGCCCGTCCGGACTGGACGGCGGAGCGGCAGGTGAGCCAGCTCGCGTTGCAGCTGCAGCTGCTGCACGACTGGGCAAGTAATGGCGCCGCGCTGCCGGCTGTGCGCCGCGGCAAGGCGAGTGCGTGAGGGTGCGGTGATGGACTTTGGCCTGAACGAAGAGCAGGAGATGATCGTCAAGGCGACCCGCGACTTCGTGCGCAACGAGTTGGTGCCGCACGAGCGCGAGGTCGAAGACACCGGGGTGCTGCGACCCGAGCTGTATCGGGAGCTCAAGACCAAGGCGATCGCCGCCGGTCTGTACGCCGCCAATATGCCCACCGCGGTCGGCGGCGCGGGGCTCGATGCGGTGAGCTGGGTGTTGTATGAGAAGGAGCTGGGCTACACCGGCTATGCACTGCAGTACTCCTGCGTGGCGCGACCGTCGAACATCCTGTTGGCCTGCGTCGGGGAGCAGCGTGAGCGCTACCTGCTGCCCGCGGTGCGGGGGGAGCGCATCGACTGCCTGGCGATGACCGAGCCGGGGGCGGGCTCGGACCTGCGGGGCATGAAGACCACTGCCGTCGCGCGCGGCGATGAATTCGTCATCAACGGGACCAAGCACTTCATCAGTCATGCCGATCACGCGGATTTCGTCATCCTCTTTGCCGCGAGTGGCGAGGAGGCGTCGGCCCGGGGTCCACGCCGGCTGATCACCGCCTTCCTGATCGACAAGGGTACCCCCGGTTTCACGGTGCGCCCCGGCTATCGCAACGTCTCCCATCGCGGCTACAACAACAGCATCCTTGAGTTCAACGGCTGCCGCGTCCCCAAGGCCGCGATCCTCGGCGAGCTGCACCGGGGCTTCGAGGTGGCCAATACGTGGCTCGGCGCGACGCGGCTGCAGGTCGCGGCCAACTGCCTCGGCCGCGCCGAGCGCGCCCTCGATGCCGCCAAGCAGTGGGCGGTGGACCGCGTACAGTTCGGGCAGCCGATCGGCAAATTTCAGGGCGTCGCCTTCAAGCTCGCCGACATGGCCATGGAGTTGCGCGCTGCCGAGCTCCTGACCCTCGAGGCCGCCTGGAAGCTCGAGCAGAAGACCGCCAGCGACATGGACATGGCGATCGCCAAGCTAAAGTCGACGGAGATGCTGGCGATGGTCGCCGATGAGGCGCTGCAGATCCACGGCGGCATGGGGCTGATGAGCGAGTTGCCGCTGGAGCGCATCTGGCGCGACGCGCGCATCGAGCGCATCTGGGACGGCACCAGCGAGGTGCAGCGCCACATCATCTCGCGGGCACTGTTGCGCCCGCTCGGCGGCTGAGGCCGGCGCTACCGTCCCTGCCAGCGCGGCTTGCGCTTCTCCGCAAAGGCGGTCGCGCCCTCCTTGAGGTCCTCGGAGCGGATCACCTTCTGCACCGCATCCAGGGCGTCGTGCACCTCGAACGCGGGGTGCTCGGCCAGCGCTTCGGTGTGGCGCAGCAGCTGCTTGATGGCCGGAAACAGCAGCGGCGGGCCCGCCGCCAGCTGCGCGGCGATCTCCCGTGCCTTGGCCAGTCCCTGACCCTTGGGGACGACGTGGTTGGCGAGCCCCCAGTGCTTGGCTTCCGCCGCGTCCATCCAGCGTCCCGTCATGAGGAACTCTACCGCCACGTGGTAGGGGATGCGGCGTCGCAGCTTGATGGTCCCGGCATCGGCGAGCACGCCGACGTTGATCTCCGGCAGCGCGAAGCGCGCGTGTTCCTCCATGACGATGATGTCGGTGCCCAGCACGATCTCGAAGCCACCGCCGCAGGCGATGCCATTCACCGCCGCGATCAGCGGCTTGTCGAGATTGCGGGGGTAATTCAGACCGCCGAAGCCGCCGACGCCCCAGTCCTCATCGCTCTTCTCGCCCGCAGCCGCGCCCTTCAGGTCCCAACCCGGACTGAAGAAGCGCTCACCGGCCCCGGTCACGATGGCGACCCGCAGCGTGGGGTCGTCGCGGAACGCGCTGAAGACCTCGTTGAGACGCCGGCTCGCCGCCAGGTTGATGGCGTTGGCCTTGGGCCGGTCAATCGTTACCTCAAGAACCGCGTCGTGCCGCGCAGTGAGAATGCCTTCGCTCATGATCAACCCTCCACCATCCGGACCAGGGCATCGACCGCGACAGCCCCGCGGCCACGCGGGCGCACGATGACGGGGTTCAGATCCAGTTCCACCAGACGCTGCGCGTGGCTCTCCCCGAAACGGGTGCAGGACTGCACGCACGCGATCAGCGCCTCCACGTCGGCAGCGGGTGCGCCGCGGAAGCCCTCCAGTACCCGCCAGATGCGCAGTCGCCGTAGTGCCGCCGCTATGGCGGGCGCATCAAAGGGCGGCAGCAGCGCGGTGCTGTCGCGAACGAGTTCCGTGAACACCCCGCCGGCGCCGAGCACCAGCAGCTGGCCGAATTGGGGATCGACGGTGATCCCCACGAGGATCTCCGCCACCGCATCGCTCACCATCTCTTCGACCAGCACCTGTGAGGACAGTGCCGCGAGCCGGCGCGCGCCCGCCTCGGCCTGCGCCTCGTCGCGGACGTTGAGGATGACGCCCCCGACCTCGGACTTGTGCTCCAGTCCGGCAGCGGTAGCCTTCAGCGCCACCGGAAATCCTAGCGCACTCGCGGCCCGCCCCACGTCCGCAGCGTCCACCACCGCGGCCCGCGGGACCGGGACGCCGAAGGCGGCGAGGGCACTCTTCGCCTCGTGCTCCGCCAGGCTGTGGACCGGTCCGCCGCCGGCGCGCGATAGGCGCAGCTGCGGGACGGGGCGCTGCGACTGCCAGGTCTCCCCGACGGCCCCGGCAAGGTCGAGCGCTTCGAGTGCCTCACGTTGTCCCTGCAGCGGCGCCACGCCGGCGTCCAGACAGCGCTCGCGCACCGCCGCGGGCAGCGATTCCGGTAACGAAGACACCACGGCTGCCCGGGTCGCAGCACCCTCAAAAGCCGTGCAGAACCGCTCGACAATATTGGCATACGCCGAGCGGTCGGCGGCACTGGCTGGCGGGAAGTCGATCATGAAGGCGACCGCATCGTAGCCGGCGTCGCGGACGATCTCGAACAGCCGCTGCTGTCGTGCGGCGTCGAACCAGATGTGGGTATGGAAATCGAACGGGTTGGCGATGTGCACTCGCGAGGTGAGCAATTCCTGCAGGGCCTGCTTCACCGGGGTCGGCACGGTTGGGAACTGCAGCCCGAGCTGGCGCGCCGAGTCGGCGGCGAGGGCCATGTCGCCGCCTGAGGCTCCCATCGCGAGAAGTCGGCGGCCCGGGAGCGGGCCGCGCACGTGAAAGATCTTCAGGGTCTCGCACAGCGTGCTGAGCGTCTCGCAGCGGGCGATGCCGGCCTGCTCGCAGAAGGCGTCGAAGGCCGTGTCGGCGCCGGCGAGCGCGCCGGTGTGACTGTGCACCGTCGCCGCCGCTGCCGCCGTGCGCCCGGCCTTGAGCAGGGCGATGGGCTTGCCGGCACGACGTGCCTTCTCCGCAGCCGCGGCGAAGCGGCGCATGTTCCGCACCCCCTCCAGATACAGCCCGAAGCTGCTCACTCGCTCATCGTCGGCGAGCGCATCGAGCAGATCCTCGGCCGCGAGCCGAGTCTGATTGCCGACGGTAAGCACGTAGCCGAGCGGCAAGGAGCGGTCGTTGAAGAGCACGTTGAGCGCGAGCGTTCCGCTCTGGCAGATGAGGGCGATGCCCCGTCGGGGCTGCTGGCGTACCAGCTGATCAGGCCACAGCGCGACGGCATCGAAGAAATTGATGAAGCCATAGCAGTTCGGACCGAAGAACGGCAGGTGCTGGGCGGCATCGAGCAGCCGCTGCGTGAGCTCGGTCCCTTCGGCCGTGGCTGTCTCGGAGAAGCCGGCCGCGAAGCAGACGAAGCCACCGGCGCCGCGCCGTGCGAGCGCGGAGACGATGGCGGGGACTTCGCGGTTCGGCGCGGCAATGAAGGCCGCGTCCGGGGCTGCCGGCAGTCCGTCGACGTCGCGGTAATAGCCCGGCTCGCCCGCGTCGGCGCGCCGTGGATGCACCCGCCACAGTTCGCCACGGAAACCAATGACCGCACTCGCCGCCTGGACCGCGTCTGCCCAGGCACCGCCAATCAGCGCGATGCTGCGCGGTGCGAGCAGCCTTTGCAGCGCGGGGCGGCTCATGCCGGTGTCGGGGCGCGACGCAGCTCGATGCGGCGGGAACTCGGTGCCTCATCCGGGAGCGTCTCGGTACGCGACTGCAGGGCCGCGAGCGCTGCGCCCACCGCCTCGGGCAGCGTGGCGCCATGCACACCCGATGCGTCCTGCACTACATGCAGCAGGAGCAACTCGACCGCCGCGCACAGCTGCGCATCGGAGGCGCGGCGCAGCTCGAGCAGAATGAGCAGCCGCTTGGCATCGACTGCCAGCACGCGCAGCTCGACGCTAACCTGCTCAGCGCCTTTGATCTCGCGCAGATAGTGCACGTGCAGCTCGAGCGTGTAGAGGGTGCCGCCGCTGCGGGCCCGGTAGGCGGCGTCCAGCCCGACCTGGTCCATTAACGCATCGGTCGCGAGGCTGGCGATGAGCACGTAGAACGCATCGCGCAGGTGCCCGTTGTAATCGACCCACTCC
>JAFAPI010000224.1 GCA_019247195.1 Gammaproteobacteria bacterium | reverse complement strand
GCGGCAGACCGAGATCATGGCGGGGCGCCGCCCCGTGTCACCAAGTGAGTGGGAGATGCCGCGCAGCCTCGCCCGCGTCATCGTCGGACCGGAGACCGCGCTGGAGATCCGGTGGACGCGGCCGTAGCGCGCGCGGGTGGGGGCCTCTGCGCCCGCGGGCTCACGGTCACCGCCGGAGCGCGCACCCTCGTGCAGGATCTCGCCGTCGAGTTCTCGCCCGGCGAGCTGGTCGCGATCCTGGGTCGCAACGGCTCGGGCAAGACCCTGACGCTCCACACCCTCGCCGGACTGCGTGCACCGGCCGGGGGTGAGGTCGTGCTCGATGGCCGACCCATCACCGCGCTCGCGCGGCGCGCGGTGGCGCTGCGTGTCGGGCTCCTGCCCCAGGATCTCGAGGATGCCTTCGTCACGAGCGCGCTCGAGACGGTGCTGATCGGGCGCCACCCACACCTGGCGCTGTGGCAGTGGGAGTCGGCGGAGGATGAGCGCCTGGCGCGCGAGGCGCTGCGCCAGGTCGATCTCGAGGGCTGCGCCACGCGGCGCACCGACACCCTCTCGGGCGGGGAGCAGCGGCGCGTCGCCGTCGCGGCGCTCCTCGCCCAGGCGCCGCACACCTTCCTCCTCGATGAGCCCACCAACCACCTCGACCCGCACCATCAGCTCGCGGTGCTGAGCCTTTTCCGCGGGCTCGCGCGCGCCGGCCGCACGGTCATCACCACGCTGCACGATCCGACCCTCGCCGCGCGCTTCGCCGACCGGGTGCTGCTGCTCTTCGGCGATGGCCGCTGGACGCTCGGCCCGGTGGCGAGCGCGCTCACGGCGGCGACGCTGAGTGAGCTCTACGTGACCCCGATGCTCGAGCTCACCCGGGACGGCCGGCGGGTGTTCGTCACGGCCTGAGCGCAGCGAGGAGCTGCGCGTGCAGCGCGACGTTGCTCGCCAGCACGCTGTGGGTCCCGAGGCCGACCGCCTCCCCCTCCAGATCGGTGCAGAGACCGCCGGCCTCGCGCACGATGACCGCGAGGGCGGCGATGTCGAGGATGTTGACGTCGCTCTCGATGACCGCCTCGAGCGCGCCGCGCGCGAGCAGGTGGTAGTGCACGAAGTCGCCGTAGCCGCGGATGCGCGCCACGCGCCCGATCAGGGCCGCGAGGCGCCCCCAGCGGGCCGAGGCGGCGAGGGACTTGAGGTTGCCGGTCGAGACGTGTGCCTGCGACAGCTCGGCCACCGCGCTCACCTGCACGCGCTCGCCGTTGAGGAAGGCGCCGCTGCCGCTCTCCGCGTAGGCCAGCTCCTCCACCGCCGGGGCGCTCGACACCCCGAGCACCAGCGCGCCATCGCGCAGCAGCGCGATCTGCGTGGAGAAGTACGGCGTGCCGCGGATGAAACCCTTGGTGCCGTCGATCGGATCGACCAGCCACACGTGCGACTGCTGCATCGCATGCTGGCCGGTCTCCTCGCCATAGAACCCGTAGCCCGGGCAGTGCCGCTCGAGGGCGGCGCGGATCACCTGCTCCGCGCGCACGTCCGCGTCGGTGACCGGCGAGTCGTCCGCCTTGGTGCGCACCGCGAGCGCGCTGCGGTAGAAGGGCCGGATCACCTCGGCCGCGGCGGCGGCGGCCTCGACGGCGGCGGTGAGTTCCCTCGAGGGCATATTCGCTTAGGATACGACCATGGGGAACCGCCTGAGCAAGATCTACACGCGCACCGGCGATGACGGCACCACCGGCCTCGGTGACGGCAGCCGCGTCCCCAAGGACAGTGCCCGCGTCGAGGCGTACGGCACGGTGGACGAGCTCAACAGCGCGCTCGGCGTGCTGCTCGCGATCCCGGGCGTGCCGCCGGCTGTGCAGGCGGCGCTCGAGAGCGTGCAGCACGAGCTCTTCGACCTCGGCGGCGAGCTGTGCATCCCGGGCCACCGCCTCATCAAGGAGGCGCAGGTCAGCGAGCTCGAGCGCCTGCTCGATGAGTTCAACGAGGCCCTGCCGCCGCTGAAGGAGTTCATCCTGCCCGGCGGGGGGCCGGCGGCGGCCGCCTGTCACCTCGCGCGTGCGATCGCGCGGCGCGCCGAGCGGCGCCTGTGGACGCTGGCCCGCGCCGAGCCGGTCGCGGCGGAGGTCTCGAAGTACCTGAACCGCCTGTCGGACCTGCTGTTCGTGATCGCGCGCGTGCTCGCCCGACAGGAGCGCGGCGCCGAGGTGCTCTGGCGGCACGACCGCAAGCGCTGAGCCGCGTGGCTGCGGCGAGCGCGGCCGGCTAACATCGGGCACCTTCCCACCGCCAGGGGCCGTCATGGACCACACCCAGCTCGAAGCCCTCGCCCGGGCCGTCGCGGCGCAGAATGCCTACCAGCAGCTGGCCTACTTCATCGCGCTGCTGGCGCTCAGTTTCATCGGCACCGCCCTCGGCAGCCTGATCGGCAGCTACATGGCCAAGCGCGGCGAGGTCGCGGCGCAGCGCGCCGCGCGCCAGGAGATCCTCGAGGGCCTGCGCCAGAGCACGAAGGTGTCCGAGGAGGTTAAGAGCGCCGTGTCGCTGCGCGAGTGGAGCGCGCGCGAGCGCACGGCGCTCCGGCGCACCAAGCTTGAGGAGATGATGCTCATGGCCTGCCGCACGCACGATTGGCTCGCGCTCGAGCTCAGTCGCGTCGGCGACCCCACGATCGCCGAGACCCCCTCGCCGCAGCCGATGATGATGACGCTCGGCAAGCTCTACTTCCCGCAGCTGAAGGACAAGCTGCGCGCGTTCGAGAAGGCCGCCGACGCCTACGCATCGACGCTCGGCAAGCTGCGCCTCGAGGCGAACGCGGCGCGCAACCGCAACGCGCACAACGCGGCGCTCGCCCAGGCGGCCGCGGATACGGCCATCACCAACGGCAGCGCCGCGGTGCTGCAGGCGTTCAAGGACACGCAGCTGCCGCTCTTCCAGCTGCAGGATGCGGCCGCGGCCGCGATGGAAGAGCTCAACTCGGTGCCGGCCCCGGCCTAGCGCGCCAGCGCGCCGCGCAGGCGCGCCCAGTCGAAGGCCGGCCCCGGATCGCTCTTGCGCCCCGGGGCGATCTCGTAGTGGCCGGCGATGCGCTCGGCGGAGAGCGACGGATACGCCGCGAGCAGCGCCTGGATGAGCCCGGTGAGCGCTGCGTACTGGGGCTCGGTGTAGGGGGTCTCGTCCGTGCCCTCGAGCTCGATGCCGATCGAGAAATCGTTGCAGCGCTCGCGGCCCCGATAGCTCGAGGTGCCGGCGTGCCAGGCGCGTGCGTGGAAGGGCACGTACTGGACGATCTCCCCGTCGCGGCGGATCAGGGCGTGCGCCGAGAGGCGCCGGCCGGCGAGGTCGCGGAAGAACGGGTGCGCCTCGGCCGGCAGCGAGCCGGTGAACAGGCGGTCGATCCACGGGCCGCCGAACTCCCCCGGTGGCAGGCTGATGCCGTGGATGACGATGAGCTCGGGCGGCAGGTCGCCCGGGCGCGCATCGCAGTGCGGCGACAGCACCTGGCGCACGTGCGTCAGCAGGCCGGTCGCGGCGTCGAGTGCGGGCAGGCCCGGCGGGGTGGCCATCAGGATCGATTCTGACACAATGCCTGCATGAGTTCCCGCAACGCGGACTTCATCGCGCGCGACCTCGCGCACGTGTGGCATCCCTGCACGCAGATGAAGGACCACGAGGACCTGCCGCCCATCCCCATCCGCCGCGGCGCGGGCGCCTGGCTCGAGGACTTCGACGGTCGCCGCTACCTCGATGCGGTCAGCTCCTGGTGGGTGAACCTGTTCGGCCACGCGCACCCGCGCATCAACGCCGCGGTACGCGACCAGCTCGAGTCGCTCGAGCAGGTGATCCTCGCCGGCTTCACCCACGAGCCGGTGATCGCCCTGTCCGAGGAGCTGTGCGCGCTCGCCCCGGCGGGGCTGACGCGCTGCTTCTACGCCGACAACGGCTCCTCGGCCGTGGAAGTGGCGCTCAAGATGAGCTTCCACTACTGGCGCAACACCGGCCGGGGCGGCAAGCACCGCTTCATCACCCTCGCCAACAGTTACCACGGCGAGACGCTCGGGGCGCTCGCGGTCGGCAATGTCGCCCTCTACAAGGAGATCTACCGTCCGCTGCTCATGGACGTGATCACCGTGCCCTCCCCCGACGCCTACCCGCGCGAGCCGGGCGTGACCCCGGCGGAGCACGCGCGGCGGCAGTTCGTGCACCTGGAGGCTGCCCTCGAGCGCCACGCGGCGGAGACCTGTGCCGTCATCGTCGAGCCCCTCGTGCAGTGCGCGGCCGGGATGCGCATGTACGATCCCCTCTACCTGCAGCTGCTGCGCGATGCCTGCGACCGGCACGGCGTGCACCTGATCGCGGATGAGATCGCCGTCGGCTTCGGGCGCACCGGCACGCTCTTCGCCTGCGAGCAGGCGGGCATCGCCCCCGACCTGCTCTGCCTGTCGAAGGGTCTGACCGCGGGCTACCTGCCGCTCTCGACCGTGCTCGCCACCGAGGCGATCTACCAGGCCTTCTACGACGACTACGCGAAGCTCAGCGCCTTCCTGCACTCGCACAGCTTCACCGGCAATCCGCTCGCCTGTGCCGCCGCGCGCGCCGGCCTCGCCCTGTTTCGCGACGAGGACGTGCTCGCGCGCAACCGCGGGCTCGCCGCGCGCCTCGGCGAGCGCGCCGCTCCGCTCGCTGCGCACCCCCACGTGGCCGAGGTGCGCCAGCGCGGGATGATCCTCGCCGTCGAGCTGGTGCGCGACCGCGCCACGCGCGAGCCTTATCCCTTCGCCGAGCGGCGCGGCCGCACGATCTACCGCCATGCCCTCGGGCGTGGGGTGCTGCTGCGGCCGATCGGCGAGGTCGTCTACTTCATGCCGCCGTACGTGGTCACCCCCGAGGAGATCGATCTCATGGTGGCGGTGGCCACCGAGGCCATCGAGCGCGCGACGTGCGCGTGAGCCGGCTCTACGTCGAGGCGCCCCTCGCGCCCGGGTCGACGCTGCGGCTCGCCGGCGGCGCGGCGGGGCACGCGCTGCGCGTTCTGCGCCTGAAGGCGGGCGACCCGCTCACGCTCTTCAACGGCGAGGGGGGCGAGTTCGGCGCGGCGATCGTGGGCGTGCGGGCCGGCACCCTCGAGGTGCAGCTCGGCGAGGCGCGCGCCCCCGCGCGCGAGTCGTCGCTGCGCCTCACGCTCGCGCAGGGGGTGTCGCGTGCCGAGCGCATGGACCTCGTCATCCAGAAAGCGACCGAGCTCGGGGTGACGAGCCTCGTGCCGGTGCTGAGCACGCGCAGCGTGGTGCGGCTGTCGGGCGAGCAGGCGGCGCGCAAGCTGCGCCACTGGCGCGCCGTGATCATCGCCGCCTGCGAGCAGTGCGGCCGCAACCGCCTGCCGACGCTCGAGCCGCCGTGCACGCTGGCGGACCTGCTGCGCGCCCTCCCCGCGCCCACCACGCGACTCCTGCTCGCGCCGGGTGCGCCGCTGCGCATCCCGGACCTGCCACCGGGCACCGCGGATGTCACGGTGCTCATCGGCCCGGAAGGGGGGCTCGCGGAGGAGGAGGCGCGGCGCTGTCTCGCCGCGGGCTTCCGCGCGGTGAGCCTGGGGCCGCGCATCCTGCGCACCGAGACCGCGGCGTTCGCGGCGCTCGCGCTGCTGCAGCGGGAGTTCGGGGATCTGTAGCCCGGGGAGGCCCGGGCGGCGAAGCGCAATCTCTCCCAGCGCCATTTAACGGATCAGTTGAGGGGCCGGCGATGCTGCCTGTTATCACGAGTTCGCAGAAACAGCTCTGCCCCCTCCAACCGTGTACCACGAGCAGCACCCCCGCCGAGCATGCCCGTCGAAGCAACGCCAAGGATTGGACCCCACGTTGGCTCCGGGACTATGCCTCCGTAGAGCAGGAACAAGCCCCCTGACACTGTGACAGCTGCTGTCTGATGCGGTCGAGCAGGCGCTGAAATTTACGTGACCGCAGGAATGGCGAGCGTTGCCCTTTATCAGAGGTAGGCCATCAAGAGGTCAGACACACGCTCAAGGGTGCCGTCCGCGCCATGCGAGCTGATCCATCGCGTGCATCACTGTTGCGGCCCAATATGGGCGATCACGGAGAGCGATACGTATGAAGCCAAAATTGCAAACCATAAGGTCGCCATAACGGCATGAAGCCTTCGGTTTGAACTTACCATGCCAACCACTCCGATTAGCAACAACACTGCGACCAGGTAGGGGTAAAAGGCCGGCATGGGCCGTAGGTGATAGAGCTGCTTTCCCATCGTCTCTGGAATGTCCATCAAGAAGGACGCAATCAACAACCCAAAGAACCAACGGCGGTTGCGATAGAAGAACACCTCGAAATCGATGCCCTCTGGCACTTCGGCGGGATACAGCATGTAGGACCAGAGAAAGAGGACTACAGCATAAGTCGACAAGAATACGAACCAGGAGATAGGCCACGTGGAGAGGTATTTCCACCAAAACATTCCCCACCAGAGCACCAATACCTGAAAAACCACGTTGATCGTCCAAAGAATATGGACCCAGTAAACGCGGATCTGTCGGCTCATCTGGATCTGCTTGCCTAGGCCCCTCAAGAGATGGGTGAGCGCGAGTCCGAGGATGATTGAGACTAGGATGCTGAAATAATCGAACACGACTCGCTCCCGCCGGCTCTACGGACGACGTACAGCAATCATGAGTCTACCCTCCTCACTGCAAAACCCGCTGCTGGCGTCCACCTGCTACGACCAGATGACAGACCGATAATGCTGGCGATGTTGGTGCGTCCCGCGAGCATAGGTTCGCTTCAACAGCTACACGATCCCAAATACGTCAGCCCAGAGTACTTGACCCAATATATCGATGATAGTCCGCAGCGAAGTGTGATCCTGTCTTCGGACAGGCACTGCAGCTCAGGCCCGCCACCTATCCCGACCAACCTATAGAACCGCTGCAGTACGGGCTGACGCGCGGCAGTCCCGCCGGTGGGCGCATGCGTAGACCGGACGACTAACTGGTGTTACGGGTCCGCGGGAGATTCCGGATCCACCGGAGGTGCAGTCAGCCTGACTGCCGGCTGAGATGCTGCAGCAGCGCGCGCTCGCAGTCCTCGATGCGCAGGCAGCGGCAGTGAAAGCCGCTCCTGAGCAGCGCCTGCATGCTGGCGATGCGCGCCTGCTGCGCCTCGAGCTCGGCGAGCTTGCGCTCCGCGAGCGCACGCCAGCGCGCCGCCGGACTCACGGTCTCCGAGAACCCCGACAGGAAGAGGCGCGTCTCCTTGATGCTGAACCCGGCATCGCGGGCCAGCTGGATCATGCGCACGCGTCCGGGTGCATTGGCCGCGTAGCGCCGCTGCCCGGACTGCCGGGCGGGTCGCGGCATGAGCCCGGCGCGCTCGTAGTAGCGCAGCGCCGAGGCCGGGACCCCGGTGAGCCGCGCCAGCCGTCCGATGGTGAGCTCCATGTGCGCTCCCGCGGCCGGGAACGGCCGCCTGCTTGACTTGAAGCGCACCTTAACTCGTAGGCTCCCGGGCGGTCACTTAGGAGGAACCGCCATGCGACTCATGCGCCTCGTCTGCCGCCTGTGTCTCCTGTGCCTCGCACTCGGCGCGGCCTGTGCCAGCGCCGCCTCAGACCTCCGTGCCGCGCTGGAGGATCCGCAGCGCCCCGCGGAGCAGCGGGCGCTCGATGCGCTGCGCAAGCCCGCCGAGCTGATGGAGTTCGCGGGGCTGCGGCCCGGGGACCGGGTCGCGGACTACATGGCCGGCAACGCCTACTTCACGCGCATCTTCAGCCGCGTGGTCGGCGAGCGGGGCCGGGTGTACGCCTTCCTGCCGAGCGAGCAGCTCGAGCACTGCGCACCCGACGAGGTCGCCGGCGCGCTGGCGGTGAAGTCCGACCCGCACTACCCGAACGTGCGGCTGCTGGTGACGCCCGGCGCGGCCTTCAAGGCCCCCGAGCCGCTCGATGCCATATGGCTGGTGCAGGGCTATCACGACCTGCACGTGGCGTTCATGGCCCCCACCGACGTCGCGACGGTCAACCGGGCGCTGTTCGCCGCGCTCAGGCCCGGCGGCGTGCTGATCGTCATCGATCACGTCGCCGCGGCCGGCGCCGGCCCTGCGGAGATCGAGCGGCTGCACCGCATCGACCCGGCGCAGGTGCGCCGCGAGCTCGAGGCGGCGGGATTTACTCTCGAGGCCGAGAGCGCGCTGCTGCGCAACCCGGCCGATGCCCACACGCTGCGAATCTTCGATCCGGCCATCCGCCACCACACCGACCAGATGGTCCTCAGGTTCCGCAAGCCCGCGGGGCAGGCGCGCCGCGGGCCAGTGCGCTACGGCTGGCTGTGTGCGTAAGGGCGGCCTTCAGGCCGCGGTGGTGATGCTGGTCTCTTCGGCGATCATCTCTTCGAGGCGCTGCAGGTCCGGCACCAGCGGTGTCTCGTTGACCATGCGGATCTGACAGATGATCGGGGCACGGTCGGGGAAGACCCGCGAGTTGTCCGGGCGCACGACATCCGAGCTCACCCGCACCAGCTGGGGGAAGCCCTGGCTGACGAGCGCGAAGTAGCCGCCCTCGATCTGCGTGCCGAGGGCGTGCAGGATGACGATGCGCGTGCGCCCCGAGGCCGGCGGGATCATCTGCCCGCACGCACCCTCGAAGGACACCAGCGGCACTGTCTTGCCGTTCCAGGGCACGGTGCCGATGTACCACGGCGGCGCCCCGGTCATCTCGGAGGGGGTCTGGAACCCGATCACCTCGGCCACGCAGGCGCGCGGGATGATGAGACGGCCGTCCACCAGGGGGATGAGGAGACTGTAGATCTCGGCGACGCGCTCGGGCATCTCAGCCTGCCTGCGCGCCCGCGTAGCGGGCCTGCGCCCGGCGCCGCTCGACCAGCGGCGCGATCGCATCGAGCAGCTGCGCCTCCTGGTAGGGCTTGCCGAGGTAGTCGTCCACGCCGAGCTCGATGGCGCGCGCGCGGTGCTTCTCGCCCACCCGCGAGGTCACCATGATGATCGGCACGTCCTTCAGGCGCGGGTCGTTGCGCACGTGCGCGGCGACCTCGTAGCCGTCCATGCGGGGCATCTCGATGTCGAGCAGGATCACGTCCGGCACGTTGTCCTGCAGCAGCGCCACCGCGTCCATCCCATCGCGCGCGGTGATGACGCGCATGCCGTTGCGCTCGAGGAGGCGCTGCGTGACCCGCCGCACGGTGATCGAGTCATCGACCACCAGGGCGAAGGTACGCCGGTCGCCGCGCTCGCGCGGCACCGGGGCCGGCTGCGCGCGCGTGCGCCACTCGGCGCGCACCAGCGCGCCGATGTCGAGGATGATGACGATGCGGCCGTCGCCGAGGATCGTCGCCCCGGAGATGCCCCGGATCGAGGAGATCTGCGGGCCGACCGACTTGACGACGATCTCGCGGCTGCCGACCAGCTCATCGGCCACCAGGCCGGTGGAGTGCTCGCCGGCGCGCACCAGCACCACCGGGATGGTGAGGTCCTGGCCGGGCAGCTCGGTCGGGGTCAGGCCGACGAAGGAGTGCAGGTGCTGGAAGCGGTACTTCTGGCCGCCGTACTCGAACGCGGGCGCATCGCGCCCGAGGTGCGCGAGCACCTCCGCCTTGGAGAGCCGCAGCACGCCCTCGACCGAGGGCAGGGGCAGCGCGTAGTACTCCTCGTCGGTGCGCACCACGAGAGCGTGGCTGATGGCGAGGGTGAGCGGCAGGCGGATGGTGAAGATCGTCCCCTCGCCGGCCCGGGTCTCCATGTGCAGCGCGCCGCCGAGGCGCTTGATCTCGGTGGCGACGACGTCCATGCCGACGCCGCGGCCGGCCTGCTGGGTGATCGCACCGGCGGTGGAGAAGCCCGGCTCGAGGATCAGCTGCATCGCGTCCTCGTCACTCAGCGCCTGTCCGGCGCTGATCAGGCCGAGCGTCTCGGCCTTCTCGCGGATCGCCTTGAGGTTCATGCCGCCGCCATCGTCGGTGAGCCGCACCATCACCTCGGCGCCCTCGCGGTGCAGCTCGAGGACGATCTTGCCGGTGTCGGACTTGCCGCGCTTCAGGCGCTCGTCGGGCTTCTCGATGCCGTGCACGACGGCGTTGCGCAGCATGTGCTCGAA
>JAFAPI010000218.1 GCA_019247195.1 Gammaproteobacteria bacterium | reverse complement strand
TACCCGTGCCCGCGTCGATCCCCAAGTTTCTTCTGTTGTCCTCCGACATCTATGGCTTCGGCGCATCACCGTCCGGATTGCGCTTCAGCGAGCATCAAAAACTCTAAAGCGGACGGTAGCTTGGGATCTAATTGTACTCATTCCAGCGAGTATGGGGATGTCGTACTTTAGAGACAGGCGTCGCAGTTCCGACGAGGGAGGAGAAGCGACGCGACATAACGCCAGCGTTCAGCGCCCCAGGCGCACGCTGAAACGAACCCCGTTCCCGTCCGCCCGGTTCATCGCCCGCGCCTCGCCGCCGTGGAACTCGGCGATCAGCCGCACGATGTAGAGACCCAGGCCGAAGTGGGGGCGACTGTCGAGCCCGGTGCGCGACTGCCACAGGGACTCGAAGAGCCTGCCCTCGCGGTGCGGCGGCAGGGGCGCGCCTGGATTCTCGACCTCGAGCACCAGGGCCGCCGGCTCCTCGCGGACGCGTACGGTGATGCGCGCGCCGGCGGCGGTGAAATCGACGGCATTGTCGATGAGCTTGTCGAGCAGCTGCACGATCAGGTCCGGGGCGCCCCGCAGGGCGAGCGGTCCCGGTCCCGCCTCGAGCTCGAATTGGCGTGCGGGGAAGGCGATGCGGTAGCCCTCGAGCGCGGCACTCAGCACCGGCAGGAGATCGAAGTCGATGCGCTCCGCCGACCCGATCGCCTCCTCGACGCGATGGGCGGCACCCATCGCCACCAGGATGGCACCCAGCCGCTCGCTTCCCTCGCGCGCCCGCGCCACGTAGGCCCGGGCGGCCGGCGTGAGTGTCTCCGCGTCGAGGTTATCGAGTGAGGAGCGCACGATCGTGAGGGGGGTGCGGATCTCGTGCGCGAGCTTGCCGGCCAAGGTGCGCAGGTAGCCGGTGTACTCGTCCAGGCGCGCCAGCAGGGTCGCGAAGCTGCGCGCCACGGCGCCGAGCTCATCGCGCGCGTCGCGCTCCGGGAAGGCCACCGCCGATGCCCGGCCCGGCAGGGCAAGGGCCGCCTCGCTGGCACGCCGCAGCCGCGCCAGGCGCCGGGCGAGCCAGGCGGCGAACACGAGCATCGCCCCGACCACCAAGGCGCTCGTGAGCAGGGTGAAATTCAGCATGTGCGTGAGCGCCCGGTCGCGCAGCGCGAGCCAGCGGTCGGGGGTCTGCACGATCGCGAGCTGTGCGATCAGGAGCTGCCGGTCCGCATCGTAGATAGGGCTCACCACCCGCAATGGCCCGGGCCGTTGCGGGCGATCGATGAAACGGCGGTAGAGGCGCGTCGGCAACGACGGTGCGGCCTGCAACGGACTCGGCACGGCGAGGGCATCGGCGCGCGCGAGCAGCCGGCCGTCGGGGGTGCTGACCGCGAGCTGCAGCCCCGGCTGCAGGAACTGACCGAGATAATGCGCCAGCTCCGGCGCCGGAGTGATGAGACGCCCCATGGTATGCAGATCGTCGGGGCGCAGCGTGCCGTAGCTGACCGGGGTCGCGCCGCGCGCGTCCCGATCGTCGATCAGCACGCCGAAGCTGCTCCCCAGCATCGAGAGCGGCACGCGCAGCTCGAGGCGGTAGCCCTCGGGTGTGGGCTGCCACCCCCCGCGGATGCGCGGCTCGAGGCGTACGCGGCGCTGGCCGTACTCACCCGTCTCGATACGCCGCGCGCTCACCGCCCCCGGGCCGCCGGTGCCGATGAACACCTGCTGCTGCGCCCCCTGCGGGTCCTCGAAGCCGAGCCAGACGCGGTCGCCGAGCGCGGTCGCATCGAGCGGGTTGGCGCCCGGAGCGTCGTAAACCAGGTGCGCGTCCTGCACCTCGAGCAGCAGGTAGAGCATCCGCTCGTGCACGCCGCTGCGCAGCGTGAAGCGATGCGTCGCGTCGAGCACAAAAGGCAACGCGGGCGACTGCTCGCGCGGCCAGTCCTCCGCATAACCGTCCAGGAGCGGGGCGGCGGCGAGGCTCACCGGGGCGAGGTCATAGGGAGTCGGACGAAAGAACGCCGGATCAGGCGGCGAGTGCGGCTCCGCTGCGGGGTCCTCCGCCGGCAGGGGACCGGGCTCGCGGTACAACAGGTCGCGCCGCCCCTGCAGCGAGGTGGCGAGGGTCTGGGCGAGCGCCTCGAGCGAGCTGGTCTCGCCGCCGCGCAGCGCGCCCTCCATCTCGCGCGCGTAACGGCAGCCGGCCCAGGGCAGCACCAGCGTCGCAAGGCCGAGCAGCAGCAGCTTCAGGCGCAGCGACATGCGTGAGGCGCGGCTTACTCCACCCAGCGATAGCCCATGCCGTACACCGTCTGCAGCGCATCGAACTGTGGCGCGAGCTGCTGAAACTTGCGGCGGATGCGCTTCACGTGCGAGGTGATGGTGTTGTCATCGAGCACCACGTTGGCGGCGTCCATGAGCTGCTGGCGGTTGCGCACGTGGCCGGGGTGGCGGGCGAGGGCATGGACGATCCAGAACTCGGTGAGCGACAGCAGCACGATCTGGCCGTCCCAGCTCACCTGCATGCGCTCGGTGTCGAGCGTCAGCGCGCCGCGGCGCAGCACCTGCTCCACCGCGGCGGGGCGGCGCAGCGCATCCACGCGGCGGAAGAGCGCGTGCACGCGCGCGAGCAGGTGCGGCAGGCTCAGGTCCTTGGTGAGGAAGTCATCCGCGCCGAGGCGCAGCCCGGACACCGCATCGAGTTCGCTGTCGCGCGCGGTGAGGAAGATGATGGGCAGCTCCGGGGCGCGGGCCCGCAGCTCACGCACCAGCTCGAAGCCGCCCTCGGGCTCATCGCCGAGCGAGATGTCGATGACCGCCAGGTCGGGCAGCCGCGCCGCACAGGCTGCCAGCGCCTGCTTGCGATCCGGATAGGTCCGCACCGCGAAGCCCTCGCGGCTGAAGGCCGCCGCGTAGTTGTCCCGGATGGCCGGCTCGTCCTCGACGATCGCGATCAGGCGCTTCATGCGCGCCAAGGCTACCGCCTGCCCCGGCGCCGTGAAAGCGCGCCACACGGCGCCAGAGTCTGCCCGCAGCGCGCCACTTTTGCGCCCCGGAGGGCACCCCTCCGTCGCGCTGCAATGGTGGCAGCCTTGAAGGTGGAGCGCCGCGGATGGGATGCAAGCCGGATCGATCTCGACAGGCGTGGCTGAATGCGCTGGCGCTTGCCGCGCTCCTCCTTCTCGGCGTCGCGCCCCCCGAGGCGCCACGCCCCGCCTCAGAAGGCGTTAAGTCCGGTCAGCTGCCGCCCGATCGTCAGCTGGTGGATGGTCTCCGTCCCCTCGTAGGTGATGACGCTCTCCAGGTTGAGCATGTGCCGGATCGGCACGTACTCGGCGCTGATTCCCGCGCCGCCGAGCATGTCGCGCGCATCGCGCGCCACATCGAGCGCCATGCGGCAATTGTTCCACTTCGCTAGCGAGACGTGCGCGGGCTGCATCTGCCCCGCGTCCTTCAGTCGTCCCAGCTGCAGGGCGAGCAGCTGCGCGGTGGTGATGCGGCGCGCCATGTCGGCGAGGCGCAGCTGGATGGTCTGATTCTGAGCGAGCGGCCGGCCGAAGAGGGTGCGACTCGCGGTGTAGTCGAGCATCTGCGCCAGGCAGGCCTGAGCCGCGCCGATGACGCCCCAGGCGATGCCGAAGCGGGCCTGCGTCAGGCAGGACAGCGGCCCCTTGAGGCCGCTCACCCCCGGCAGCACGCGCGCGTCGGGCACGACCACGTTGTCGAAGAACAGCGCGGAGGTCACCGAGGCGCGCAGGGAGAACTTGTGCTCGATCTCCGGCGCGGAGAAGCCAGGCGTACCCCGCTCGACG
>JAFAPI010000160.1 GCA_019247195.1 Gammaproteobacteria bacterium | reverse complement strand
GGCACTGCGTTGGATCGAGCTCGCCCGCGACAACGCCACGCAGGCGCTGCGCATGCGCTTTCAGCAGCGGCAGGGGATGGATGAAATGCTCGCGGACCTGGCGCGTGAGCTCGATCTGCCGGAGGCGCCGCAGCGACTCGAATGCTTTGACATCAGCCACACCGGCGGGGAGGGGACGGTGGCGAGCTGTGTGGTCTTCAGCGCCGAAGGACCCCTGAAGAAGGAGTACCGCCGTTTCAACATCCACGGCGTGACTCCGGGCGATGACTACGGCGCGCTGCGCCAGGCGCTCGAGCGCCGCTACAAGCGCATCCGCGAGGGCGAGGTCCCGGCTCCGGATGTGCTGCTGATCGACGGGGGCATCGGCCAGATCAGCGAGGTGCACGCGGTGCTCGAGCCGCTCGGCTTCGCGGACCTCACCTTGGTCGGGGTGGCCAAAGGCCCCGAGCGGCGGGCCGGCCAGGAGCGACTGTTCGTCTACGGCGCGCAGGGCGCGATCGTTCCGGAGCCGCACGGGCCCGCTTCGCGGCTCATCCAGCGCATCCGCGACGAGGCGCACCGTTTCGCGATCACCGGACATCGCCGTAAGCGTGCGCGGCGCTACAACCAGTCGGTGCTCGAGGTGGTCCCGGGACTGGGCCCGGCCAAGCGGCGTGCGCTGCTGAAGCATTTTGGCGGTCTGCAGGGGGTGATGCGGGCCGGCATCGCCGATCTGACCCAGGTGGCGGGAATCGGCGCGACGCTCGCGCGGACTCTCTATGATCACCTGCACCCGGGCTCCTGAGCGGCGACGATGAACTGGAACCTGCCCAACACCCTCACCTGGGCGCGCATTGCCGCGATCCCGCTCATCGTGCTGCTCTTTTACATGCCTTACCCGTGGGCCGACCCGGCCGCGGGACTGCTGTTCGCGGCGGCCGGCGTCACGGACTCGCTCGATGGGTACTTTGCGCGGCGCTGGAATCAGATCTCGCGGCTCGGCGCTTTCTTGGACCCGGTGGCCGACAAGCTGGTGGTGGCGACGGCGCTGGTGCTCTTGGTGAGCAAGGACCCCCGCGCCCTGATCGTGCTGACCGCGGCGGTGATCATCGGGCGCGAGATCACCATCTCGGCTTTGCGCGAATGGATGGCAGAGATCGGCGCCCGGCGGGCGGTGGCCGTCTCCCAGCTCGGAAAGTACAAGACCATTCTGCAGATCACCGGTCTGTCGATGATGTTATATCGCCGGCCGCTCTTGGGGCTGTTGCCGACCTATTGGCCCGGCGTGATCCTCACCGAGATCGCCGCGGCGGCGACCTTGATATCGATGGTGGTCTACCTGCGGGCCGCCTGGCCGGAGCTGCGCCGCTAAGACGGCGCGGTAACTCCGTGATCTGCGGCACAGTGCCCCCGTCGCCGCTACTTTACCGTCATCGGATGACTGATCCCGTCCCGACCCCGGCAGCGCCGGCACCGCCCTGGATGTGCGCGCTTTTCGTGATCGTCGGGCTCCTCATCATGGGTGTCGGGCTGCACGCCACGCGGCTCAATCCGCACGCCGCAGCCCCCACCTGGGTGGTGCTCAGCGCGGGTGGGCTGTTCTCGCTGGCAGGTCTCTTGATGATGAGTCAGCGCGACCCACACTCACTGCGCGCGCGACTCCTCATCGCCGCATTCTTCTCGGTATTCGCGGCGGTATTTGGCTGGGTCGGGCTCGCGCCCGGACCGCGGGAGTTCAGCTCCAGCGCGAGCTTCGTGGGCGTGACCGCGACGGGCCATGGTCACGTGCTCCTCGGGCGGGTGCTCTTCGGCGGCATCGGCATCCTCGTCGGGGTGATCGCGCTGGGTGCCTGGTACGCATTCGCCCGGACGATGCTCGGCCGCCTGGGCGCGGCGCTTCGAGAAGTCAGTGCGAAGAATAAGGGTAAGATCTTGTAAAGGTTAGATCTTCTCCACAGGCCAAATCGGCGGGAGGCCCTGGATCTGCCTTGACTTATGGGGGCAGGGACCTAGAATCCCGCGCTCTTGGCCTCCCGGTGCGGGAATAGCTCAGTTGGTAGAGCACGACCTTGCCAAGGTCGGGGTCGCGAGTTCGAGTCTCGTTTCCCGCTCCAAATCTCCAGTGGCCGCCGCGTGCTTCAGCCGCGGCGGTCCGCTCGCCGCAGGTAATGCGCCAGATGCGCCACGACCTCCACGGCGTCCTCGTGCGCGCCGTGGATGAAGGTCGACTTGCGGCGTCTTAACACCGGCAAACCCAGCACATAGAGACCGGGCGCGTCGGTGACTACGCCGCCGTCATGGCGCAGCTCGCCCTTGCGATTCAGCACCGGTACCTGCAGCCAACTGTAATCCGGCCGAAAGCCGGTCGCCCAGAGGATGGTGCGGATCTCGCCGCTGCGCAGATCGAGCGACAGCCGCGGCGCCGGGGGCGCCCGGGTCGGTTCGAAACGCTCCGGAGCCCGCACGCCATCCGGCGCATTCTGGGCCGCCCAAGCATCGAAGGTATCCAGCAAGCGTTCGAGCTTAAGGTCGGCGAGGGCAAAGAGGCTGCGCAGCCCTCCGGAGAAGAGTGCGCGCCCGTCGCGGATCGCGGCCAGCCGGCCGACGATTTCGACACCTGACTGCATCAAGGCATTCAGGTCGAGTGTGGCTCGCTCGGGAGTGCCCACCAGCTGCGGCGAGGGCAGGCGACGGGCGCGCTCGAGATCCTCGATCTCATCGTAGCGCTGGCTCCAGATGCCCGCGGACTCCATCCACCAGAGCGCGTCGCGGCCGCGATAGGTGCGGGGCAGACGCACGTGCTCCCCCACCGCGAGGATCACCGGCCGCCCCGAGCGCTGAATCTCATCCGCCAGCTGCACCCCCGTGGCGGAGGCGCCGACGACCAGCACGCCCCCCCGCGGCAGGGACTCGGGGTTGCGGTAATCGAAGGCGGTGATCGATGCGATATCCGGCGGCAGGGCCTCGTGGAGCGCGGGCACGCACGGCAGGTTCGCCGCGCCGCCGGCGAGCACTACGGTGCGGCAGCGGATCGGCGCGGAATCCGTGGCGACGACGTAGCCGCCGTCCGCGCGCGTGACCGATCTGACCGGGGTCCGGGTGCGTACCGGCGCCGAGCTCGCCCGCGCGACACGGGTGATAAGCTCGACCACCTGCGGCATGGTCATGTAGCCATCGGGGTCCGTCCCGGCATACGGGGCACCGGGGAGGCAGCTCAGCCAGTTCGGCGTCAGCAGCCGCAACGAATCCCAGCGCTCATTGCGCCAGGAGTTGGCGATCTCGCCGCGCTCGAGTACGACGTGGTCTATCGCGTGTTGGCTGAGGGCGCGGCTCGCCACGAGCCCGGCATGGCCGGCACCGACGACGACGGTGGTGAGGTAGTCGATAAGGACCCCGCCGGGCAGATCCGGTCAGGCGACCTCGACGGTGACGTTGGTCGGGTTCGTTACGATGTCGTACACGGCCGAGCGCTTCTGCGACTGCGCCACCAGCGCCTCGATCTCCTTCTTCGACGCGTCGGCGTCGATGTGGAAGGTGACCTTGATGTCGTCGTAGCCGTTGCGCACGTCGCTGTCGATGCCGAGGATCCCATAGAGATTCATCTTGCCTTCGAGCTTCGCTTCGACCGACCGGAGCTGGATACCGCGGTTCTGCGCCACCGCGGCGACACCTGCGGTCAGGCAGCTCGCGAGACCCACCAGCACCAACTCGACGGGGGTGGCCCCGTGGTCCTCGGAGGCGAAAATCTCGGGGTGGTCGGTCTCGAAGGAGAACTCGGTCTTGTGCGCCTGCTCCTCGCCGAGGCCAAAAAAGCCACGCACGTTCGACTGAGCGTGGGTGCCATTTTTCCATTTGCAGGTGGCGCGCCAGGTGAAGTTGGCGGCGGCCGGCGCGTTGCGCAACGCTTCTCGGGCGGCGAGCAGTGCATCGACGTTGACACCGTTGTTGACGCCTGACTGAGCCATGTTTGTCTCCTCGGAGTGTTGGGGGAGTCTCTTCGGACCCTAAGCCTTGCAGAGCAGGCGAGCGTACACTCAGCGCGGCAGGCGGACAACCGAGCCATCCGGCCGGCGCGCCGCACCGGCCGGTTCGCGGCGGCGATTGGAGGCGGGGGGGCGAGGGCCTATGATCCCACCCCCGGCAGTGGGAGAGAGCAGTGGATGCGGCCCGTGATTTTGGCTTCAACACCCGCCAAGTCCACGCTGGGCAGCGTCCCGACCCCAATACCGGCGCGCGCGCGGTCCCGATCTTCCAGACCACGAGCTATGTGTTTGAGGATCCGGCCGCCGCGGCTGCGTACTTCAACCTGCAGGAGTACGGGAACACCTATTCGCGGATCGTCAATCCCACCGTAGCCGCATTCGAGGAACGCATCGCAAGTCTCGAGGGGGGCTGCGGAGCGGTCGCTTTCGCTAGCGGGCTTGCCGCCCAGGCGGCCGCGCTCTTCACCCTGCTGGCGCCGGGTGACCACGTGGTCTCCTCCGCTTCGCTCTACGGGGGTACGGTCAACCAGTTCAAACACGTCCTGCGCAAACTCAGCGTCGAGCTGACCTGGGTGGACCCGGATGATCTGGACGCATGGCGCGCGGCGATCCGCGCCAACACCAAGGCTTTCTTCGCGGAGACGATCGGCAACCCAGGCGGCAACGTGCTCGACCTGGAAGCGGTGGCGCGCATTGCCCACGAGCACCACCTGCCGCTGCTGGTCGACAACACCTTTGCCACGCCGTATCTGTGCCGGCCGATTGAGTGGGGCGCGGACATCGTGCTGCACTCGGCCACCAAATACCTCGGCGGCCACGGGACCAGTATCGGCGGTGTGGTCGTCGAGTCCGGGCAGTTCAACTGGTCGAACGGGCGCTTCCCGGTGATTGCCGACCCCTCGCCGGCCTATCACGGCCTGCAATTCCACGAGACCTTCGGGACCTACGGCTACCTCATGAAGCTGCGCGCCGAGACCTTGCGCGACCTCGGTGCGTGTCTCAGCCCCTTCAACGCCTTCCTCTTCCTGCAGGGGCTGGAGACGCTCTCGTTGCGCATGACGCGCCATGTCGAGAATGCGCTCGCCATCGCCAACCACCTGGCTACGCATGACCTCGCCGCGAACGTGCGCTATGCCGGGCTCGCGGGCAGCCGCTATCGCCCGCTGGTGGACAAGTACCTGCCGCGGGGTGCGGGAGCGGTGTTCTCGTTCGACATCCGCGGCGGACGCGCGGCGGGCGAGGATTTCATCCGCGGGGTCACGCTCTGGTCCCACCTCGCGAACGTAGGCGACGCCAAGAGTCTGGTCATCCACCCAGCGAGCACCACCCATCGGCAGCTGGATGAGCAGGAGCTGAAGGCCGCCGGGGTGGGCCCGGGGACGATCCGTCTCTCCGTCGGCATCGAGGATGCCGCGGACCTGATCTGGGATCTGGAGCAGGGCTTCGCGCGCGCTAGGGCGTGCGGCGCCGCTGGGGGTTGAGGTGGATCTGGCCCGCTTCCAGGACCCCCGGATGATGCAGCGGATACTGCTCGACAGTAAGACCGTCGCCATCGTGGGACTGTCCGGAAACCCGCTGCGGGCCAGCCATTTCGTCGGTTTCTACCTGCAACGGCACGGCTATCGCGTCATCCCCGTCAATCCGCGCGAGGCAGAGATACTCGGGGAGCGCAGTTACCCCAGTCTGCGGGACGTGCCGGTCGCAATCGACGTCGTGAACGTTTTTCGGACGCCGGACGCGCTGCCGGGCATCGCCGAGGAGGCGGTCGAGCGACGCGCCAAGTGTCTGTGGTGTCAGTTCAACGTGGTTAACGAGGCCGGCGCGCGGATCGCGACCCAGGCTGGGCTGACCGTGATCATGGACCGTTGCATCAAGGTCGAGCACGCGCGCTTCGTCGGCCGGATGCACTGGCTGGGATTCAATACACAGCGCATCACCTCGGTGCGCGGAATGTTGCAATAGATTCATCCGACGCTCCGAGGCGATCGACGGCGCTCCGGAAAAGCGTGCTCGGCCGAGCTTCAGTCAGGGGCACCCGCGACGGCGTGGGCTTCAGCTCAAGGGATTCGTCGGTCTGGTCGGACGTCAGCTCACGCCAACCTGTTGACAGCGGCCATTACGCGGCTGTGTCAGCTTGTGTCGGCGACGCCCGGGCGTCGCGCAGGCAGGAATCCGGAGGCGAGGAGATGAATGAACGCGATCACAACTTTTCACGCCGGGACGCGCTGGCCATGGTCGGCATGGGGGTTGCGATGACAGCGATACCCACCGCTCAGGCGCAGTCCTCCCCGGGTGGCGCAGGCCCGGTGCAGAACCCGGTGAACAAGTATCCGAAGCCGCCGTTTCGGAAGCAGACGCAGCCCTGGCCGGGCCTGGCGCGCGACATGGATCCCAAACCTGATCACGGTGAGACGAGCTACAAAGGCTCGGGACGGCTCGCCGGGCGCAAGGCGCTGATCACCGGCGGTGACTCGGGCATGGGACGCGCGGCAGCGATCGCCTACGCACGCGAAGGCGCAGACGTGGCAATCAACTACCTGCCGGCAGAGGAGCCGGATGCGCGCGAGGTCATTCAGCTGATCAAGCAGGCCGGACGCAATGGCGTGGCGATACCGGGCGATCTGCGGGATGAGGCGTTCTGCAAGCGCTTGGTGACGGAGGCACAGCAGCGCCTGGGCGGGCTCGACATCATCGTCTGCAATGCCGGTCGGCAGCAGGCGCGGGGTTCGATCCTCGAGCTGTCCACCGAGGACTTTGACGCGACGATGAAAACCAACATCTACGCGCCCTTCTGGATCATCAAGGCTGCGTTGCCGAACCTGAAGCCGGGCGCTGTGATCATCGGCACCACGTCCGAGCAGGCCTACGATCCGTCGCCCGACCTCTACGACTACGCCCAGACCAAGGCGGCGACCATGAACTACGTCAAGTCGCTCGCCAAGCAACTGGGGCCGCGCGGCATCCGCGTCAACGGCGTCGCACCGGGGCCTGTCTGGACGCCGCTCCAGATCAGCGGTGGAGCGAGCGAGACGAAATATCAGAACTTCGGCAGCACATCGGTCTTCGGGCGCCCGGGGCAGCCGGCAGAACTCGCTTCGATCTACGTGCAGCTGGCCGCAGACGATGCGAGCTTCACGACCGGCAACATCTACGGTGCTGGCGGCGGGCAGGGCCAACCCTAGTTCCCCGCCGGCAGCCCTGAGGCTGCAGGAACTGGCGGGACCACAACGAAAAGAGGCCGGAGCCCTCGGGCCCGGCCTCTCTTTATCTTCAGCGACGTGTTACTGGCGAGTCGCGGACGCCTCGGGCGTTACGACGATACGGCTCTTGACCTGCGCAACCCCTTGTGTGCCGCGAGCGATCGCGACGGCGTGGTCGGCGGCGGCCTGCGAATAGGTGCGACCGCTCAGCCACACCGTACCCTGGGGGTCGGTATCTACGTGCAGTCCGACGAGTGACTCGTCGTTCTCCTCGGCGAGGCGATGCGCGATGGCAGCGGTTATCGGCGAGTCATCGACGACCTGAGTCGGGCGTGCGTTGTCGCCGCCGGTCGCCGTGGTGTCCCCATCGGCGCTCCAAGCGGGGCCCAGAAAATAGCCGGCGAGAATGCCTGCCAAAATCCGCTTGTCCATGCTGACCCCTCTCCCTAGCTGGGGGCGCAGTTTGGTACTGCGGCGTGGCCCGTGCAGTCACAAAGGTGGCTTAGCGTCTGTAGGCATCGGCTGACGGTGCCGCTCAGCCGACGATGGCCAGCGGCCTACAGCCGCAATTCCGCATCGGGGACTGCGTGAGCACTCTCAAGGCGTTACGGTGAACATGGTTGTAGTTACAGGAGGAGATCGGTAATGCCTAGCAATAACCAAGGCGGCGAGCAGAGAAATGAGCGCGATCGCCAGCGGGAGCAGCAACGAGCCGGCCAGCAGGGCCAGGGCCAGGGCGGACAAAGCCAAGGTGGTCAGGGCCAGGGCGGTCGTGAGTCGGGTTCCGGTCGTGAGTCGGGTTCGGGTCGTGAGTCGGGGTCGGGTCGTGAGTCGGGCTCGGGTCGTGAGTCGGGTTCGGGTCGCGAGTCGGGCTCCGGCCGGGAGGCCGGATCGGGTTCCGGGCGAGAGTCAGGACGTGAGTCAGGATCAGGACGCGAGTCAGGATCAGGACAGCGTCAGGGCGGCCGTTCGGAAAACCCCGGCAACTTCGCCAACGATCCGGATCGCGCTCGCAAGGCCGGCCAGAAGGGCGGTCAAGCGTAATCGATTCCCCGTTTCTTATCGGGGCAGCGAGCGGGAAGGGCACTTCGGTGCCCTTCTCTTATTTCGGAGTCAGGCGGCTTCTTAGTTCTGGAAAAGGAGCGCTGCTTTCTGCAACGTGACCCATACGCCCCACGCCATCGGAATTCCGACCGCCAGCCACGCTGCGATCAGCAACGCCGGTGAGGAGCGCACCTGTGCCTGCCCACTTGACGTGTTCGCCGGGCGCGGCTCGGCGTCTGCCATCAAGTCGAGTTGCTGCGCGGACATGAAGTATTTCGCCGGAGTCGGTCGCACCAACAAATTGCAGATGAGCCCGAGGGCCAGTAGTCCGGCGAGGAGATACATGGTGATGGTGTAGACCGCAGCCTTAGGCACGCCTCGGTCGAGCTGGTACTGCCGCAGGTAACCCACCAGCAGCGGCCCCAGCACCCCGGCCGTCGACCAGGCAGTGAGCAGCCGGCCATGGATCGCACCGACCATCTTGGTGCCGAACAGGTCGGAGAGATAGGCCGGGATCGTCGCGAACCCCCCGCCATACATCGACAGAATGACGCCGAAAAACAGAACGAAGAGCGACAGATTGCCGGTCGCTACAGTCCAGGGGATCGAGGCGTAGAGGCCCATCCCCACTACAAAGAAGAGGCTGTAGGTGAGCTTGCGGCCGATGCGATCCGACAGTGACGCCCAGAAGATCCGGCCCGCGATGTTGAAAAGTGACAGCAGGCCGGTGAAGGCTGCGGCGATCGTCGCAACGCGCGCCAGCTGCTCGGTATCCAACTGGTCATAAGCGGCACGAACGTGGATCAACCGCCCGCCGAATACCTCCTGCAGCAGCGGCGAGGCCATACTCAGGATGCCGATACCCGCGGCGACATTCAGCATGAGGACCGCCCAGACGAGCCAGAATTGCGGGGTTCGCCAGGCGACGTCGAGATGGACCTGCCCGCGGGTCACAAGCGGCTCAGCGGTCGCTTCCGGCTCCCAACCCCGGGGACGCCAGTCGTGGGGTGGCAAGCGATATGCCAAGGCGCCTCCCATCATGAACAGGAAATAGAGCACCGCCAGCACCAGCAGGGTTGCCGTGACGCCGACGGAGGTCGGCGTCGCAAAGTGGCGCATGAGCCGGTCGGCAAGTGGCGCGCCAATCATTGCCCCGCCGCCGAATCCCATGATCGCAAGCCCGGTGGCCATGCCCCGCCGGTCCGGGAACCACTTGATGAGCGTCGAGACGGGTGAAATGTACCCCAATCCGAGCCCGATCCCCCCGATCACCCCCGAACCGAGCCAGAGGAGCCACAGCTGATGCTGCGCGACGCCCACCGCCGACAGGACGAGTCCGCCGCACCAGCAAAAGGCCGCGACGACTCCCGCTTTGCGCGGACCCACCCGCTCAAGCCAGCCCCCCCAGAGCGCCGCCGACGAGCCAAGGAACACGAAGAACAAGCCGAACATCCACGTCTGCAGCTGCGCGACCTTCCAGTCGCAGTGAACACTCGTGAGGTAGTCGAAGAATAATCGGGCCCCGGCAGCGCACGGCACGGGCTTGGTAATGCCGACGGCCCTCGACAGCGGCAGCCAGAAGACCGAGAAGCCATAGGCCATGCCTATGCACAGATGGATCGCGAGCGCGGCTGGCGGGACGAGCCACCGATTGAACCCAGGCTTCGCGATGATCCGTGACCTGTCGAGAAAACTGCCCGCAGCGCGTGCAGACATGCCCCGTCTCCCGTGTGTTGGACAGTCCTGTCGTGCTCTCGGGCGAAGTCCGAGACGCCCCTGGGTCTTTTTGTTACGCTTTCACTCTAGCGTTAAACGG
>JAFAPI010000113.1 GCA_019247195.1 Gammaproteobacteria bacterium | reverse complement strand
TCTATACCGATCGCGCAGCGCGCTGAAGGCTTGCGCGGCCGCCGCGCTTATTGACACCTTGGCGCTCAACGGCTTAGCCTTGCCGCCCTTTTTTGACCGGCAGCGGATCGTTCACGGAGCCTGCATGAAGCGGACCTACCAACCGAGCAAAGTGCGCCGCAAGCGCACCCACGGCTTCCGGGCCCGCATGGCGACCAAGAACGGCCGCAAGGTGCTGGCGCGCCGCCGCGCCAAGGGCCGGCGCAAGCTGATACCCTGAGCCGCAGGTGCGGCCCGCGGGTGCGGGCACGCAGTCCGCTTCTGAAATCCTCCTCAAGGCCTGCATGCCAGGGCGGCTCACACTGCCGGCGCGGCTGCGTCTGCGGCACAAGCGCGATTTCGACGCGGCCCATGCCGGCGGCCGGCGCCTGGCGGACAGCTTCTTCGCCGTGACCGCCTGCGCGAACCAGGCGGGGGTGCCGCGGCTCGGGCTCGCGGTCGCCGTGCGTGCCGCCGGCGGCGCGGTGGGCCGCAACCGCCTGCGACGTCTCATCCGCGAGTCCTTCCGCCTGCACCAGCGCGCGCTGCCGGCGGTCGACCTGGTGGTGAGCGTGCGGCCCCGCGCCCGCGGGGCGCACCCCGTGCTCAGGGTATCAGCTTGCGCCGGCCCTTGGCGCGGCGCCGCGCGAGCACCTTGCGGCCGTTCTTGGTCGCCATGCGGGCCCGGAAGCCATGGGTGCGCTTGCGGCGCACTTTGCTCGGTTGATAGGTCCGCTTCATGCAGGCTCCGTGAACGATCCGCCGCCGTCAAAAAAGGGCGGCAAGGCTAAGCCGTTGAGCGCCAAGGTGTCAATAAGCGCGGCGGCCGCGCAAGCCTTCAGCGCGCTGCGCGATCGGTATAGACTCCGCACCCTTTTCCTCTTCGTTCACCAGCACTCGCGAAAGGTACCCGCGCGGTGGAAGCGTCGCTTTGGACTCGCTGCATGGGCGCGTTGGAGACGGAGCTTCCGGAGCAGCAATTCAATACGTGGGTGCGACCGCTGCAGGCGATGGAGGGGAACGGTGCGCTCAAGCTGCTCGCGCCCAACCGCTTCGTCGTCGACTGGATCAACGCCAACCTGCTGCCGCGCATCGGCGAGCTGCTGCGTGACGGCAGCACCGGCGATGCGCCGATCGTGACCGTCGAGGTCGGTTCGCGCAGCGCGCCGCTGCGCGGAGCGCCGGCCGCACTCGCGCCGCTGCGCGGGCGGCGCGAGGGCCTGGTGGTCGGGGCGCGCATCAACCCGGACTTCACCTTCGCGAGCTTCGTCGAGGGCAAGAGCAATCAGCTCGCCAAGGCCGCCGCGCTGCAGGTCGCGGAAAATCCGGGGCGCGCTTATAACCCGCTGTTCCTCTACGGCGGCGTCGGCCTGGGCAAGACGCACCTGATGCACTCGATCGCGCACCTGATCAAGGAGCGCGACCCCGAGGCGCGCATCGCCTACGTGCACTCCGAGCGCTTCGTCGGTGACATGGTGCGGGCGCTGCAGCACAACCAGATGAACGAGTTCAAGACCGCGTACCGCTCGCTCGATGCGCTGATGATCGATGACATCCAGTTCTTCGCCGGCAAGGAGCGCTCGCAGGAAGAGTTCTTCCATACCTTCAACGAGCTGCTCGAGGGTCAGCATCAGGTGATCCTCACCTGCGACCGCTATCCCAAGGAGGTCGAGGGTCTCGAGGAGCGCCTCAAGTCGCGGTTCGGCTGGGGACTCACCGTGGCGATCGAGCCGCCCGAGCTCGAGACCTGCGTGGCCATCCTCATGACCAAGGCGCAGGCCGGCGGGGTGGCGCTGCCGGAGGAAGTGGCGTTCTTCATCGCCAAGCGCATCCGCTCCAACGTGCGCGAGCTCGAGGGGGCCCTGCGCCGCGTGATCGCCAACTCGCGCTTCACGGGACGGCCGATCACCCTCGAGTTCACCAAGGAGGCGCTGCGGGATCTCCTGTCGCTGCAGGCAAAGCTCGTCACCATCGAGAACATCCAGAAGACCGTCGCGGACTACTACAAGGTGCGGCTCGCCGACCTGCTCTCCAAGCGTCGCAGCCGCTCGGTCGCGCGGCCGCGGCAGGTCGCGATGGCGCTCGCCAAGGAGCTCACGACGCACAGCCTGCCGGAGATCGGCGATGCATTCGGCGGTCGCGACCACACTACCGTGCTGCACGCGTGCAAGCGCATCAAGGATCTGCGCGACCTCGAGCAGCGCATGAAAGAGGACTACTCGAACCTGTTGAGAACCCTGGCCGGCTGAGGGCTCGAGGCCTGTGGATTACTTGTGCAGCACATTGGGGATAATGTTATGCACAGCTCGCGCACAGGCGGTGGGCAGGTGCTGCCAGGGTTAACTCCGAGCTAAGTGCGACTTAACTAAATGATTATAAAGGATTTTCTAAGTTATAACCGTGACTCACACGCTCTACTGCCGTAACAACTAACTTCTTCGATCAATAAGATTTCAAGCCAAGAGAGCAGAACGACATGAAGCTCACCGCCCCGCGTGAAGATCTCCTGAGCCCCCTGCAGAGCGTGATCGGCGTAGTGGAGCGCCGCCAGACGATGCCCGTCCTCGCCAACGTCCTGCTCGCCGCGCGCGACGGTCGCCTGAGCGTCACGGGCACGGACCTGGAGGTGGAACTGGTCGCGACCACCGCGGTGAACGTGCAGCAGCCGGGAGATATCACGGTACCGGGCCGCAAGCTCCTCGACATCATCCGCTCGCTTCCGGAGAAGACCAGCGTGACGCTGAGCACCGAGGGCGAGCGCGTCGCGCTGCGGGCCGGCCGCAGCCGCTTCACGCTCTCGAGTCTGCCGGCGGCGGAGTTTCCGCTGATCGAGGAGATCAATGCCCAGCAGACCCTCACCCTCCCGCAGGGGGACTTTCATCGCCTGATCGACAAGACGCACTTCTCGATGGCCCAGCAGGACGTGCGCTACTACCTGAATGGCCTGCTGCTCGAGACCGACGGTAAATCGCTGCGCGCGGTGGCCACCGACGGGCACCGGCTCGCGCTGTGCGAGATGTCGCTCGAGGGCAAGGCCCGGGCGACCCACCAAGTCATCGTGCCCCGCAAGGGCGTGCTCGAGCTGCAGCGGATCCTCGGAACGGACGGGACCATCGAACTCGCCGTGGGGACAAATCACGTTCGCGCCCAGATTGGCGACATTCGCTTCACTTCGAAGCTGATCGATGGCCGTTTCCCGGAGTACGGGCGGGTTATTCCGAGCAGCCCGCCCCGCACGGTGTCCGCGGAGCGCGAAAGTCTGCGGCAGGCACTGCAGCGCACGGCCATCCTTTCCAATGAGAAGTACCGGGGCATCCGCCTCACGGCGCGCCCCAACCTTCTGACCATCCAAGCACACAATCCGGAGCAGGAAGAAGCCGAGGACCAGGTGGAGGTGGATTACCGCGGTGAGGAAGTCGAGATCGGGTTCAACGTGAATTACCTTCTGGACGCCCTGGCCGCGATTGAGGGCGAGAAGGTCGAGATAG
>JAFAPI010000138.1 GCA_019247195.1 Gammaproteobacteria bacterium | reverse complement strand
GCCGGGGTCAGCGCGTGCGGCGGCTGCGCGTCCGCCGGCCCGTTCAGCGTGTGTGAGAGGTGGTTGGGATACTCCTGGTGCAGGCAGGCGAGCGCGAGGTCGGCGAAGCGCGCCGCCGCCGCGGGCGCCAGCGGCGCCTCGCTCGCCGCCGTCGCCGCGAGCGGTACCGCGAGCCACAGCAGACAGACGCGCGTAGGAAGGCGCATGGACGCATGTTACGCTCGCGGCGCCGTGACCGCGCCGCTCCCCCTCGTGCTCGTGCCGGGCCTGCTCGACTCGTACCGCCTGTACGCGCCGCAGCTCGATGCGCTCTGGGCGCGCGGCGCGGTGCATCTCGCGCAGCACACGCGCGCGGACACGATGACGGCACTCGCGCAGGCCATCCTCGCGGCCGCGCCCGAGCGCTTCGCGCTCGCCGGCCTGTCGATGGGCGGCTACATCGCCTTCGAGATGCTGCGCCAGGCGCCCGCGCGCATCGCGCGCCTGGCGCTGCTCGACACCCAGGCGCGGCCGGAGAGCCCGGAGGCCGCGACCGCGCGCCGCGCGCAGATGGAGCTGTCGCGGCGCGAGGGGCTCGGCGCCGTCATCGAGTCGCAGATTCCGCGGCTGCTGCACGCCCCCCACCAGCGCGACCCGGCGCTGCGCGCCCTGCTGCATGCGATGGCGGAGGAGGTCGGCCTCGAGGGCTTTCTCAATCAGCAGCAGGCCAACCTCACGCGCCCGGACTCGCGGCCGACCCTGCCGCAGGTGCGCTGTCCGACGCTCGTCGTGGTCGGCGCGCAGGACATCCTGACCCCGCCCGCGTGCGCCGAGGAGATGGCCGCCGGCATCGCCGGCGCGCGGCTCACGGTACTGCCCGAGTGCGGCCACCTGTGCACCTTGGAGCAGCCGCGCGCGGTGAACGAGGCGCTCACGGCGTGGCTCGGGAGCTGAGCGGGGCGTGGCTCCTGTGCCCCCATCCGGCGCACCCCGCCGCCGAGGGCGTGACGCTCGCGGCGCGGATCGAGTGTGCCGCCGCGCGCCTCACCTGCCGCTACGAGCTGCGCGGGGACCTCTCGCGCGTGCGCCTGCCGCAGACGACCGCGGCCCGCACGGATGAGCTCTGGCGCCACACCTGCTTCGAGCTCTTCCTCACCGGCGCGGCGGGCGCGCACTACTGGGAGCTCAACTTCGCCCCGGGCGGTGCCTGGGCGGCCTATCACTTCGAGGCCTACCGCAGCGGCCGCAGCGAGGCGCCCATGACACCCTGCTTGAGCGAGGTACGCCTGCCGCACGAGTTCACCCTGGAGGCGCGGCTGTCGCTGTCGGCGCTGGCGGCCGCGCCCGGCGCGCTGCGCCTCGGGATCAGCGCGGTACTGGAGAGCGCCACGGGTGCGCTCTCCTACTGGGCGCTCGCACACGGGCGCGCGCAACCGGACTTCCACGACCCGGGCACCTTCGTCCTCGAGGCGCACGCGACATGAGGTTCGGGATCGACCGGCTGCTCGCCGAACCGGCGCTGCGCGCGCCGCTGCGCGGCAAGCGCATCGCACTGCTCGGCCACCCCGCGTCCCTGACCCGCGAGCTGACCCACTCGCTCGATGCGCTCGCGGCGCTGCCAGATCTCACCCTGCGCGCCGCGCTCGGCCCGCAGCACGGGCTGCGCGGTGACAAGCAGGACAACATGATCGAGTCGCCCGACTACGTCGACCCGCTGCACGGCATCCCGGTGTTCAGCCTCTATGGCCGCGTGCGCCGGCCGAGCGCGCGCATGCTCGAGTCCTTCGACGTGCTGCTCGTCGACCTGCAGGATCTCGGCTGTCGCATCTACACCTTCATCACCACGCTGCGCTACGTGCTCGAGGCGGCGGCCGGGACCGGGCAGAGCGTGTGGGTGCTCGATCGCCCGAACCCCGTGGGCCGCGCGGTCGAGGGCCTGACGCTGCGGGCGGGCTGGGAGAGCTTCGTCGGCGCGGGGCCGCTGCCGATGCGCCACGGGCTGACGCTCGGGGAGCTCGCGCGCTGGTTCGTCGCGAGCCTGCGGCTGGATGTCGACTGCCAGGTGGTGAGCCTCGAGGGCTGGCAGCCCGAGGCCGCACCCGGCTACGGCTGGCCGCTCGGCGAGCGGACCTGGGTGAACCCGAGCCCGAACGCACCAAATCTGTGGATGGCACGCTGCTACCCCGGCTCGGTCATGCTCGAGGGCACGACCCTCTCCGAGGGCCGCGGCACGACGCGGCCGCTCGAGCTCTTCGGCGCCCCGGACCTCGAGCCGCTGCGCCTGCTCGCGAGCATGCAGGCGCTCGCCCCGCAGTGGCTGGCCGGCTGCCGGCTGCGGCCGTGCTACTTCGAACCGACCTTCCACAAGCACGCGGGCCAGCTCTGCGCCGGGGTGCAGGTGCACGTCGAGGACCCGGCCGACTACCGTCCGGCGGCCTTCAGGCCCTGGCGGCTCTTCGCGCTCGCGCTCAAGGCGCTGCGCACGCTGCGTCCCGACTACCCGCTGTGGCGGGACTTTCCGTACGAGTACGAGCAGGGGCGGCTCGCCATCGACGTCATCTGCGGCGGGGAGCTGCTGCGGCAGTGGGTGGACGACCCCGCCGCCACGCCGCAGGACCTGGAGGCACTCGCCCGCGCCGACGAGGACGCGTGGCTCGTTGCGCGCCGCGGCGCGCTCCTTTACTGAGCGTGCGCCGGGTCGGGCAGCACGAAGGCGCGCCGCGCGAGCGCTGAGCCGAGCTGCGCGGGGCGGTACCAGCGCGCGAGCGTCTCCTTCTCGAAGAGTGAGGGGTGCGCGGCGGCGAAGCCCTCGAAGTCGAGCTCGGGCGTCTCCTGCAGCGCCGCGGCCACGAGCGACAGCAGCGCGATCGTGATGGTCAGATTGAACTTCTCGGGCTTGCCCGCGCGGGCGGTGATGCGCTCG
>JAFAPI010000210.1 GCA_019247195.1 Gammaproteobacteria bacterium | reverse complement strand
CGACTGGGGCGCGGTCGCGGGGTTCTACATCGATAAGAACAATGTGATGCACGGCTTCCTGCTCCTGCCTTCCGAAGACGAGGGTGAGCGCGGGGACTGATCCGGGCGCCGGTGCGAGCCCTCTGGGCGGACGGACTGCGGCCTGCGGTCCGGGCGCGCCGCGGCACTCTGTGACCCGGTGCGCTGCAGCGGCGCCGCGACTTCTCAGTGGCCGCCGGCGATGAAGCGCCCGATGTGCTCGTTCAGGAAGCGCGCATCCGCAGGCGATGCGCCGGCACCGGCCGGGTGTCCCCACAGCGAGGGGATCGGGACCAGGCGGCAGTGGCGCATCAGCTGCGCCTCGTAGCGGGCATCGTTGAGCGGGAAGTACAAATCGGTCTCGGAGGGCATGTAGAGGACTTGCGCCCGGATCGAGCCGAGCGCGGCGCGCAGGTCGCCGTTGAAGGTGCCGGTGCGGCTCACGTCATGCTGCTCCCAGGTGCGCATCTGCAGGATCAGATCGTTGGCGTCGGCGCCGGGGATGAAGCCGGTGCGCAGTCGCTGCAGGACCTCCTCCAGCGATGAACCCATGTCCGCTCCGCGCCACAGCTCCTCGCGCCACCACTGCTGCGAGAAGAGCCACGCCGACCACACCATCGCGAAGGCCTCGATACCCCGTTGCGGGGGGGCCGTGTAGTCCCCGCCCTGGAAGGCGGGGTCGGTGGTGAGGGCGGTGATCTCGCTCTCCAGGCGCACGATCCCGTGGCCGTACGTCTTCGCCGTGCCCGCGGTGGCCACCACCCGATCCATGAAGTCGGGGTAGCTCACCGCCCACTGGAACGCCTGCTGTGCGCCCATGGAGAAGCCCACGACCGCGCGCAGGTGCTGCACGTGCAGATCCTGAGTGAGCAGCCGGTGGACCGCCTGCACGTTGTCGCGGATGGTCATCACCGGGAAGCGCGGACCGTGCAAGGGTTCGGGGGTGTTGCTCGGGGAGGACGAGCGACCATTGCCGAACAGCTCGGTGGTGACGAGGTACCAACGCTGCGGATCGAGCGCCCTGCCGGGGCCAATCAGCCACTCGTAGCCGTGCAGGTCTGCCATGTAATGGGAGGGCAGCAAGATCGCATTGTCCCCGGCCGCGTTCAGCGCCCCATAGGTCCCGTAGACGATCCGCGCCTCGGGCAGCTCCACGCCCGTCTCGGTGGTGAAGTGGGCGAGGCGAAACTCGTGTTGGATGGGTCCTTGCGCGTCGGCCCGACCGAGGGCCGGCACAAGGCAGCCGAGCCAGAGCGCAGGCAGCCAGCCAGGAATGCGCGCACGGTGCATGACAAGGCCCCGCAGGTAAGGAAACGTCATCCTCACGCGTCGATGCCCGGCCGTAAAGATGCGTCGCGCGCCACGGGCAGGGGCTGCTGTTCCCACCGGGCCATGCCCTGGCGAGTGCACCGTGGGCTGTCGGTGTAGACTGCGCGGCCCCCTGTTGGGAGCGACCCTGCAGCATGTCGATCCCTAACGGCCGGGCCCAAGGATTCAGTGCCATCGCCGCACGAGAGGCGGGTCTGCGCCGCGAGCTCAGCGCGGGACGGCTGACCATGATCGCGCTCGGCGGGGCAATCGGCACCGGGCTCTTTCTCGGCAGCGGGTTCGCCATCTCGCTGGCGGGACCCGCGGTGCTCCTGGCCTACGCGCTCGGGGCAGTGATCGCGCTGCTGCTGATGGGATGTCTGGCCGAGATGACCATCGCCCATCCGACCGCGGGCTCCTTCGGCGCGTACGCCGAGTGCTACGTGGGTCCGCTGGCGGGCTTTCTGGTGCGCTACGCCTATTGGACGTGCATCGTTCTCGCGGTGGGCACGGAGGTGACGGCCGTCGCGCTCTACATGCGCTTCTGGCTCCCGGACGTCCCCGGCTGGGTATGGATCGTGAGTTTCGCCACAGCCCTCATCGGGGTCAACGCGCGCAGCGTCGGCGCTTTCGGCACGCTCGAATACGTGTTCTCCGCCCTGAAGCTGCTCGCGATCGCGCTGTTCATCGTGCTCGCGAGCTACCTGCTGTGGAGGGGGAGGGCGGGACCAGGGACAGGGCTGAGCAACTACACCGCTTACGGCGGTTTTGCCCCGCACGGCCCGTGGGGCGCCTGGACCGCGGTGATCGTGGCGATCTTCAGCTACTTCAGCATCGAGATGATCGCCGTCGCCGCCGGCGAGGCGGTGGATCCGCGGCGGGCGGCGCGTCGTGCCTTTCGTGCGACCTTGGTGCGGCTGATCGTCCTCTACCTGCTGACCCTCGCCCTCATTCTGGCGCTCGTGCCCTGGCCGCAGGCCGGGCTCGATGAGAGTCCGTTCGTCAAGGTCATGCGCCGGCTCGCGATTCCGGGGGCGGCCGGCATCTTCAACGGCGTCATCCTCGTCGCGGCGCTGTCGGCGATGAACAGCCAGCTCTACATCAGCACCCGCATGATGTTCAGTCTGGCGCGCGCCGGCCATGCCCCGCGGCGTTTCGGGGCGCTGAATGCGCGCGGCGTGCCGCAGCGGGCGCTGTTGCTCTCGAGCGCCGGCATCGCGCTGGCGGCCGCGCTCTCGGTACTCGCGCCCCGCTCGGCCTTCACGCTGATGATCGCGGTCTCTTCCTTCGGCGCGATGTTCACCTGGCTCATGATCTTCATCACCCACTACCGCTTCCGCCGCGCCCACCCGCTTGGGGGCGCGGACTTCCGCATGCGGGGTTTCCCCTGGACGACGCTGCTGGGAGCCGGCCTCATGGCCGCCGTGCTGCTGACCACGCTGTTCACGCACGAGTTTCGCGCCACGCTCCTCTTCGGCGCACCCTTCCTGGTGTTGCTGCTCGTCGGCTACCGCTATGCATCGGCCGGTGCTGCATCCAGCGCCGGCGCTTCCTGAGCGCTGGATACTGCATTAACTTTTCGCGTCACGCGGGCGCGACGCGGCGAGAGGGGTAAGCTGCGGTCCCCAGCCAACGGAGAGCGCCCGTGCCCGCCAAGCCCATTCCCGAAGGTTATCGCAGCGTCACCCCCTACCTGATCATCAAGGGCGCCGCGGCGGCGATCGATTACTACCGGCGCGCCTTCGGCGCCACCGAGACCGTGCGGATGCCCGGGGAGAAGGGCACCGTCATGCATGCCGAGATCCGCATCGGGGATTCGATGGTGATGCTGGCGGATGAAAACCCGGGCTCGCCCTGGCGCGCCCCGGGCGAGTCGGGTCCGGGCGTGACGCTGGTGCTGTACGTGCCGGACGTGGATGCCGTGTTCGCGCGCGCGGTCGCGGCCGGCGCTTCGGTACAGCGCCCGGTCGCCGACCAGTTTTACGGCGATCGCATGGGCACGTTGCGCGACCCGTTCGGTCATGTCTGGACCCTCGGCACGCACATCGAGGATGTCTCACCTGAGGAGATGCGGCGTCGGATGCAGGCTCAGCGCTGAGGCGCGGCGGGCGGTTGCCTTCCGGCCGCCCGCCGTCCATCATCCGCCCCCATCAATAACAAGCCCGGGGGGCGGGCGCGGCGTTCGCCGCGGCCGCGGTGGTGGTCTTCAATTCCCTCACCTTCATGGTGTTCTTTGCGTGCGTGCTGGCGCTGCACTCGCTGCCGCTGCCCTGGACCGTAAAGAAGGTGAACCTCCTGCTCGCCAGCTACCTGTTCTACGCGGCGTGGAATCCGCCCTTCGTGCTGCTGCTATGGGCCTCGACCGTCATCGACTGGTACGCCGCGCAGGGGCTGGTCAAGGCGCGCCGCCAGGCCGTGCGCCACGCCTGGATGCTCCTGTCCGTGGTCGCGAACCTCGGCATGCTCGGTTACTTCAAATACGGTCAGTTCCTGCTCGACAACTTCACCGCGCTCCTCGCGGCCCTGGGCATCCCCTACCACCCGGCGCATTACGACATCGTGCTGCCGGTAGGCATCTCCTTCTACACCTTCGCCACCATGTCGTACACGCTCGACGTGTACCTGCGACGCGCGGCGCCGGCACAAAACCTGCTCGACTACGCGCTGTTCGTCACCTTCTTCCCGCACCTCGTCGCGGGGCCGATCATGCGTCCGACCGAGCTCGTACCGCAGTTCGCGATCCCGCGCCGTGCCAGCGCCGACCAGCTGCGCTTTGGCCTGGCGCTCATGACACTGGGTCTGTTCAACAAGGTCGTGCTCGCTGACAGCTTCCTGTCGCAGGTCGCCGAACGCGTCTACGACAGCGACAAGATCCCCGGCGCGCTCGATGCGTGGGCGGCGACGCTCGCGTTCAGCGGGCAGATCTTCTGCGACTTCGCCGGCTACTCGACCACGGCGATCGGCGCGGCCCTGTGCCTGGGGTTTGCCATGCCCGACAACTTCCGCTTCCCCTATGCGGCGGTGGGCTTCTCCGATTTCTGGCGCCGCTGGCACATCACGCTCTCCTCCTGGCTGCGCGACTACCTCTACATACCGCTCGGCGGCAATCGTCACGGCGCGCGCCGTACCTACGCCGCGCTGATGGCGACGATGCTGCTCGGGGGGCTCTGGCACGGTGCCAACTGGACCTTCGTCGCGTGGGGCGGCCTGCACGGG
>JAFAPI010000085.1 GCA_019247195.1 Gammaproteobacteria bacterium | reverse complement strand
GAGATGGGCTACCCCTCGGCCCTGTCCGCGCAGAAGTGGGGCTTCTCGGACGTGCTGCTGCGCGGCGAGCCGCTCAAGCTCGCGCAGCCCTTCGGCAGCTACGTCATGGAGAACGTGCTGTTCAAGATCTCATTCCCGGCCGAGTTTCACGCCCAGACCGCCGTGGAGGCGGCGCTCGCGCTGCACCCCGCGGTAGCGCCGCGGCTCGCCGACATCGAGCGCATCGTCATCGAGACCCAGGAGCCGGCGGTGCGCATCATCGACAAGACCGGCCCGCTGGCGAACCCCGCGGACCGCGATCATTGCCTGCAGTACATGGTGGCGGTGCCGCTCATCCTCGGACGCCTCACCGCGCAGGACTACGAGGATCTCACTGCCGCGGATCCGCGCGTGGACGCCCTGCGCGCCCGGATGCAGGTCCGCGAGAACCCGCGCTTCACGCAGGAGTACTACGCGGCCGACAAGCGCTACATCGGCAACGCCCTGCAGGTGTTCTTCAAGGACGGCAGCCACAGCGCCCGCATCGAGGTGAACGTGCCGCTCGGCCACCGGCTGCGCCGCGCCGAGGGCATCCCGCTGCTGGTGGCGAAGTTCCATGCGGCGGTCGATGAGCATTACTCGCCCCGCCAGGCGGAGCGCGTCAAGGCGCTGTTCGCGCGCGAGGCGGAGCTCGACGCGTTCCCGCTCAACGAGCTGATGGCGACGCTCGTCACCAACGGCGGCTGAGTCGCGTGACAAGAAAAGGGCCCGCCTGGGGGCGAGCCCTTCCTCGCTGGAGCTGATTCCTGCTCAGCCGACGCGCACCGGCACGAAGATGCGCGCCTCGCCGCGCTGGATCAGGAGCGCGATGTGTCCCTTGGACTTCTCCACCGCGCTCTTGAGCTCATCGGCACTCGTCACGTTGGTGCCGTTGGCGGCGAGCACCACGTCCCCCGGCTGGATGCCGGCCTCCGCGGCGGGCCCCGAGGCACGCTCGACGACGAGCCCGCCCTTCATGTTGGCCTGACGCTGCTCGTCGGGTGAGAGCGGGCGCACCGCCAGGCCGAGCTGGCTGCTCGAGTGCGCGC
The DNA here is from genome assembly GCA_019247195.1 of Gammaproteobacteria bacterium. GTDB lineage: Bacteria > Pseudomonadota > Gammaproteobacteria > Steroidobacterales > Steroidobacteraceae > 13-2-20CM-66-19. The sequence goes on along the minus strand of JAFAPI010000085.1, from coordinate 29,401 downwards.
CACCGAGGTTCGCGGCGCTGCGTTTGTCCTCGAGCGCCCCGAGCGTGACGCTCAGCGTCCGCGCGGCGTGGTTGCGCCAGATCTCCAGGTTCACCGCGGTCCCGGGCGCGATCCCCGCCACCATCACCGGCAGCTCGGTCGAGTCGTGCAGCACCTGCCCGTTGAGCTTGAGGATCACATCACCCGGCTCGATGCCGGCGCGCTCGCCGGGCCCGCCCTTCTCGACGCTCGAGACCAGGGCGCCTTCGGGCTGCGGCAGTCCGAAGGAGTCCGCCAGGCCCTGGGTAACCGGCTGGATCACCACGCCGATCTTGCCGCGCGTGACGTGGCCGGTGGTCTGCAGCTGCTGGCTGACCTGCAGGGCGACATCGATCGGGATGGAGAAGGAGACGCCCTGGTAGCCACCCGAGCGGCTGTAGATCTGCGAGTTGATGCCGACCACCTCGCCGTGCATGTTAAAGAGCGGCCCGCCGGAGTTACCCGGGTTGATCGGCACGTCGGTCTGGATGAAAGGCACGTAGCCGCTATCCAGCGTGCGGCCCTTGGCGCTGACGATGCCCGCCGTGGCACTGTTCTCGAAGCCGAAGGGCGCGCCGATCGCCAGCACCCACTCTCCCACCTTCAGCCCGCGCGAGTCGCCGAGCTTCACGGTCGGCAGGTCCTTGCCGTTGATCTTGATGACCGCGATGTCCGACTTGGTGTCGACGCCGAGCACCTTGGCGGTGTACTCGCGCCGGTCCGTCATGCGCACCGTCACCTCACTCGCGCCGTTCACCACGTGTGCGTTGGTGAGGATGACGCCGTCGCTGCGGACGATGAAGCCCGAGCCCTCGCCGCGTACCGGCCCCTGCGGCGGGGCCTGGAAGGGCAGGCCGCGGAAGAAGGGCGCGAACGGGCTGTTCGGCCCGAAGGGATTGGCGTCGTTGCCGTTGCCGTTGTCATCGTCCGAGTCATCGCCGGAGTTGACCGTGGGCGTACCGCGCGAGACCACGGCGATGTTGACCACGGCCGGACCGTAGCGCTGCACCATGGCGCTGAAATCCGGCAGCTGCGCGCCCGGGTTGGCCGCGGCCGGGACCGGGGTGGTGGGCACGGCGGCGGCAGCGGCAGGCGCGGCGTGGGCGGACTCGCTCAGGTACAGGGCCGAGAGCGGGGCGGCGGCGGCGATCGCGCCGACGACGGCGGCGACCAGCGGTTTCTTGATCAGATTCGGCAGGCTCATCGCGACAACTCCGTTCCATGGGAGAGATGCCCCGTGGGGGGCCGATGCCAGGCACGATAGGGGCCCCGGCTTAGGGGAACCTTAAGGCGCTCAGCGGTGCTCGGAGGCGAGGCCGAGGATGGTGTACGGCCGCTCCTCGGTCTTGAGCGCAGGGCTCTGGTGGGCGTAGTACGCCGCGATGGTGTCGATGTCGTCCGCGGACAGGTTGGCCGCGAACTGCTTCATGATCGGGTTCTTGCGCCCGCCTCGCTGGTACTCCTCGAGCGCACGGACGAGATAGTCCTCGTGCTGGCCGGCGAGCGAGGGATAGAGCGGCGCGACGGCGACGCCGTCCGCACCGTGGCAGGACGTGCATAGCGCGGCCGCCTTGGGCACGCCCGCGGGGGCGCGGCCGGTGGGCGCGAGGGGCTTGCCCGCGAAGTAGGCCGCGATGTCGGCGATGTCGGCATCCGAGAGGATGGAGGCCTGCGAGTGCATCGTCAGGTGCGCGCGGTCCCCGTCCCGATAGCCGGTGAGCGCCGCGCCCAGGTACTCCGGATGCTGCCCCTCGAGCTTCGGCACGCTGTAGCTCGGGTAGGCATTCTTGTAGCCATCGATGCCGTGACAGCCGAGGCAGGTGTAGGAGATGCGCTTGCCGTGCGCGGCATCCGCGGCGGAGGCGCCGGTGGCGCACAACAGCAGGGCGGCCGTCACCGCGACCTGCATCACCGCTGCCCGTCTCACGCGTGTAACTCCCGTCAAAAACGGCCCCGAATCTTACGGACTCGCCACCGCAAATGCCACACTCCGCCGGACCGCCCGCGTCCGGCGGCGACGACATGAGCCCGGGGGTTGTGGTCAGTGCCTGGCGCGGGTGCCGGCGCTAAGATCGTGCGCGGTCCATCGATTCACATCCTCGCACGATGAGGGAAGGAGAGGTCATGAGAGCGTCTGTTGCCCTGGGGGCTGCTCGGCCTCGCACTGTGGGCGTCGCTCGAGAGCGCGGCAGCGGGCGGGCCCGCAGAAGAGCAGCGGCTGCGCGACCTGGACCGGCAGTGGGCACCGGCGATCGCTGGCAAGGGCCCGGCCAAGACGGCCTCCTTCTACGCGGAGGACGCCTCCGTGCTGCCGTTCAACGCGCCGATCGTCACCGGCAGAGCGAAAATTAAGGAGACCTGGGCCAGCCTCATGGCGAGGCCGGGTTTCTCGCTCCACTTCGAGCCGAGCCGCATCGTCGTCGCAAAGTCGCGCGACGTCGCCTTCGACATCGGCACCTTCGAGCTCACGACCAACGACGAGCACGGGGCGCCTTCGAAGGTCACCGGCAAGTATCTCGTCGCGTAGGAGAGGCAGCGGAATGGGGATTGGAAGGCCGCGGCGGACTGCTTCAACACCGATCAATAGGCCCAGAGCCCGACTGCGCCGCGGGCGCACCCGGCGCCCGGCTCAGGCCACCTTCGATGGCGGCCGCTCATGATCGCGCTCCTGCAGCGCGTCACCTACGCGCACGTCGAGGTGGCGGGTGAGCGCGTGGCGCAGATCGGCCCGGGACTCCTGGCCCTGATCGGCATCGAGCGCGCGGACACATCCGCGCACGTCGCCCGGCTGCTCGAGCGGATGCTCAGCTACCGGCTGTTCGCGGACGATGCGGGCCGTATGAACCGGTCGCTGCGTGAGTGCGGCGGCGGCCTGCTGCTGGTACCGCAGTTCACCCTCGCGGCCGATACGGACCAAGGAACGCGTGCCGGGTTCAGCCGCGCCGCGGCGCCCGAGCTGGCGCGGTCACTTTTTGAGCAGCTGACCGTCGAGGCGCGTTCGGTCTATCCCGCTGTTTCCGCTGGCGTATTCGGGGCCCACATGGCGGTCTCCCTGCTCAACGACGGCCCCGTGACCTTCTGGCTCGAGGCTTGAGCGTGACGCGTGTCCCGGATCGGCGCTGAACTAGTGGGGTCCGGGGCACTCATTTGACCTATCATTTCGAGTCTTCCGGGCGGCGCGTACCGTCGCCGGATCGCTGACGTGGAGGCGTTGTATGGGTTTAGGAATGCGCGAGCTGGTGGTGATCCTGCTGGTCGTGCTCGTCGTGTTCGGCGCCAAGAAGCTGCGCACCGTAGGCTCGGACCTGGGCCACGCCGTGCGCGGGTTCAAGAAGGCGATGAGCGAGGGCGAGGAAGAGCAGTCGAATCCGCCGAAGCAGATCCGTTCCGAGAGCCCCGACGCGGAGTTCGCCGAGGCGAAGAAGAGCGAGTCGAAGAGCGAGCGGAGCGTCTGATCTGTTCGAAGGACGGTTCTCCGAAGTCCTGATCATCTTCGTCCTGGCGCTGATCGTGCTGGGACCGGAAAAGCTGCCCAGGGTCGTCTCCGAGCTGGGGCGCTGGGTCGGGCGGGCGCGTGCCATGGCGCGCCAGTTCCGCGAGCAGCTCGAGGAGGAGGTGCAGCTGGAGGAGGCGCGCCGCCACACGCCCACCGCGCCGGAGCCCGCCCCGCCGCCGACCTTCTCACACGCGCACCCGACCGATGAGTACGGGGCCGACACCACCCCGCCCCCGCCCGCCCCACCCCCCGTCCCCGCCACGGATGTCACCCCGGCCGATGCGGCGGTGACGGCCACACCGAGCACGAACGCCGATGAGCGGCGAGCCTGAGAAGCTGGCCGAAGGCACGCTGATCTCGCATCTGCTCGAGCTGCGCGACCGGCTGCTGCGCGCGCTGGTGGCGGTCGGCATCGCCTTCGTGCCGTGCATGTACTACTCGAATGACCTGTTCAGCTTCATGGCGCAGCCGCTGCTCAGCAAGCTCCCCCAGGGGAGCAACCTGATCGCGACCGGGGTGATGTCTCCCTTCACCACGCCCTTCAAGCTGTCATTCTTCGCCGCGCTGCTGGTGGCCATGCCCTACGTCATCTACCAGCTGTGGTCCTTCGTCGCGCCCGGCCTGTACCGCAACGAGCGGCGCTTCGCGGTGCCGCTGCTGCTGTCCTCGATCGTACTGTTCTACGTCGGCATCGCCTTCGCCTATTACTTCGTGTTCCCGGTGATGTTCGAGTTCTTCGCCCGCACCACGCCCAAGGGCGTGGCGATGATGACCGATATCAACAATTACCTCGACTTCGTGCTGACCATGTTCGTCTGCTTCGGCCTCGCCTTCGAGGTGCCGGTGGCCGTGGTGCTGCTGGTGCTCATGGGGCTGGTGCGGATCGAAAAGCTGAAGAAAAACCGCGGCTACGTGCTGATCGGCATCTTCATCCTCGCCGCCTTCCTCACCCCGCCCGACGCCATCTCCCAGTGCTCGCTCGCCGTCCCGATGTACCTGCTCTACGAGGGGGGCATCCTCATGGCGCGGCTGCTGGTGCGACAGCGGGCCGCGGAGGCGGTCAAAGCCGACTGACCGGCGGCGCGGGCGCGTTGCCGCCGCGGCCCTTCATGCGTCAGACTCGCCGCGCCGCTCGGGCGGTGTCGCGCGCATAACAACATGCCTTCCTCCGCCGCCGTCCCCGCCGCCTCCGCCACCCTCTTCGGCCAGCCGCGCGGGCTGGCCACGCTCTTCATGACCGAGATGTGGGAGCGCTTCACCTATTACGGCATGCGCGCCATCCTCATCTTCTTCCTGACCGCCGCGGTGAGCTCCGGCGGCATGGGGCTCGACGCGCGCGCGGCGCCCGCGCTGTACGGCCTGTACGTGGCGGGGACGTATCTCTTCAGCCTGCTGGGCGGCTGGATGGCGGACCGGCTCATCGGCGCGCAGCGTGCGGTGGCGGGCGGGGCGCTCTTCATCATCGCCGGCAACGCGCTGCTCGCGCTCGGCAACACCCCCGTCTTCTACTGCGGACTGCTGGTCATCGTGGTCGGCATCGGCCTGCTCAAGCCCAATGCGAGCGCGCTGGTGGCCACGCTCTACCCCGAGGGCGGCTCGCGCCGCGACGCCGGCTTCTCCTTCTTCTACATGGGCATCAACGTCGGCGGCACGCTCGGACCGCTGGCGGTGGCGCCGGTGCAGCAGCACTTCGGCTGGGGCTGGGGGTTTCTGCTGCCGGCCCTCGGCATGGCCTTCGGACTCGGCCAGTTCCTCGCCACGCGCCGCTATCTGGGCGGTGCCGGACTCGCGCCCGAGCGCCGGGGCTCGTGGTGGCCGGTCATCGCGCTCGCGGCGCTGCTCGGGCTGCTCAGTGCGCTCGCCTACGCGCGCGTGCTGCCCCTCGACCCGGTGCGGCTCTCCGGGGTCGCCAACTGGGCGATGCTCGCCTTGGGGGTCGGCTACTTCCTCTATCTGCTGCTCTTCGCCGGCCTGAGCCCTCTCGAGCGCAGGCGGGTGCTGGTGATGATCGCGTTGGTGGCCGCCTCGGTGCTGTTCTGGGCCGGCTACGAGCAGACCGGCACTTCGCTCAATCTCTTTGCCGATCGCTACACCGAGCTCACGCTCTTTGGCGTGCACATCGCCGCCGGCACGCTGCAGGCGGTGAATCCGTTCTTCATCATCGTCTTCGCGCCGCTGTTCGCGGGGCTGTGGCTCGCGCTCGGGCGGCGCGGGCTCGATCTGCCGGCGACCGGCAAGTTCGCGCTGGGCCTGATCTTCCTCGGCCTGGGCTTTCTGGTCATGTACTTCGCCTGTCAGCCCGTGCTGCACGGTCAGAAGGTGCTGCCGACCTGGCTCCTCGCGACCTATCTGCTGCACACCGCGGCCGAGCTTTGCCTCTCCCCGGTGGGGCTCTCGTACATGAGCAAGCTCGCCCCGCCGCGCTTCGTCGGACAGGTGATGGGCATCTGGTTCCTGTCGCTCGCGCTCGGTAACAACTTCGCCGGTCAGCTCGCCGGCGAGTACGATCCGAGCCACCTCGAGACCCTGCCCGGGCTCTTCCTGCGCATCTTCTGGTACGGCCTCGCCGGCGGGCTGCTCATGCTCGCCCTCACCCCGCTCGCGCGGCGGCTGATGGCCGGCGTCAAGTAACCGCGCCGCCTATGACCCTGCCCCGCCCACCCCTCGCGGCACTCGCGCTGGCGCTGCTCGGGGGTTGCGGCGCCCGCCCGGCGGTACCGCCGGAGAGTGCCGCCGCCTTCGTCGGCCGCGTGAGCACCGAACTCGAGGCCGCGAACCGGGAGAACCAGTCCGCGGGATTCGTGAGCGAGACGTACATCACGCCCGACACCCAGGCACTGGCCGCCCAGGCGAACGAGCGCTACCTGACGCGCCTCGGCGCCGCCGTCAGCGCGAGCAAGCGCTACGCGGGGCAGCCGCTCGATGCCGCCACCGCGCGCGCGTTGATGAGGCTGCGCCTGAACGTCTCGGCGCCCGCACCGGCGGACCCGCAGAAGCGGGCCCGGCTCGCCGAGCTGGCGGCGGCGCTCGACGCCAAGTATGGCGCGGGCAAGTACTGCCCCGCTGGCGGGCGGCCCTGCCTGAATCTCGATGAGCTGTCGAAGATCCTCGCCAGCAGCCGCAACTATCGCGAGCTGCTCGAGGCCTGGAAGGGCTGGCACGACGTCGGAGCCTCGATGCGCGCGGACTACGTCGAGTTCGTCGCTCTGGCCAACGAAGGGGCCCGCGAGCTCGGCTTCAGGGACCTGGGCGTGCTGTGGCGGGCCGGCTACGACATGCCCCCGGAGCAGTTCGATCGCGAGGCGGAGCGGCTCTGGCAGCAGGTGAAGCCGCACTACGCTGCACTGCATTGCTACACCCGCGTGCAGCTGACGCGCAAGTACGGGCCGGACAAGGTGCCGCCGGGTCAGCCGATCCCCGCCCACCTGCTCGGCAACATGTGGGCGCAGAGCTGGGGCAAGCTCTACCCCGACCTGTTGAAGCCCTACCCGCAGGCCAAGGTCGAGAACGCCGACGCGCAGCTCGTGCGGCAGCACTGGGACGCCACGCGCATGGCGCGCTCGGCGGAGAGCTTCTACACCTCGCTCGGCTTCCCGCAGCTGCCCCCGAGCTTCTGGGAGCGCTCGATGTTCACGCGCCCGCGCGACCGCGAGGTGATCTGCCACCCGAACGCCTGGGACATGGGCACGCCCGGGGATGTGCGGGTCAAGGTCTGCCTCGAGCCGAACGACGAGGACCTCTACACCATCTACCACGAGCTCGGCCACGTCTATTACTTCCTCAGCTACCAGGCGCAGCCGTACCTGTTCCGCGACGGTGCCAACGACGGCTTTCACGAGGCGATCGGTGACACGGTGAACCTGTCGGTGACCCCCCAGTACCTGGCGCGCATCGGGCTCGTCAGCGCCGTAGCGCCGAGCCGCGAGGCACTCATCGATCAGCAGATGAAGATGGCCCTCGACAAGATCGCCTTCCTCCCGTTCGGGCGGCTCATCGATCAGTGGCGCTGGCGCGTGTTCGCAGGCGACATCCCGCCAGAGCGCTACAACGCCAGCTGGTGGGAGCTGCGGCGCCGTTACCAGGGCATCGCCCCGCCGCTGCCGCGCAGCGAGGCCGATTTTGATCCGGCCGCCAAGTTCCACATTCCGGACAACACCCCGTACCTGCGCTACTTCCTCTCCTACATCCTGCAGTTCCAGTTCCACAAGGCGCTGTGCGAGGCGGCCGGGTTCGAGGGACCGCTGTACGAGTGCTCCGTGTTCGGCAACCCGGAGGCGGGCCGGCGCTTTCGCGCCATGCTCGCCAGCGGGGCCGCGCAGCCCTGGCAGGACACCCTGCAGCAGCTGACCGGCACGCGCCAGATCGACGCCACCGCCCTCACGCAGTACTTTCAGCCGCTGCTCGAGTGGCTGCGGCAGAAGAATCAGGGCGAGCAGTGCGGCTGGTGAGTCAGGGTCCGGTGGGCACGGCGCGGGTGACGAAGTACTCGGTGTCGCCGAAGCAGGAGCTGGGTACCCACTTGTGCTGCTCGTAGTGCAGCGCCATGCGCCGCCCGATGTTGGTATTGATGGTCTGCGCCACCCGCGGGTCGCGCACCGTGAACAGGAACTTCTCCGACAGCGTGCCCGGGATCGTCACCATGGCCATCTCGCCTTCCCAGGTCTTGCACAACCAGCCGCGGCGGCTGAACTTCTGCACGTAGCCGGCACGCTCGCCGTCGGAGTAGACCCAGCTCAGGGTGAGCCAGCCAAAGCCCACCAGCAGCAGGACCACGATCAGCAAACCCAAGAGCACGACGCGCATAGCTGCCTTCCACGCCGCGGCCCTGTTGGCGGGCCTTCGGACACGGAGCATAGCCCTCCCGGTCACCGCTGCGCGAGCGGGCCCTGCGCCTGCAGAGGACCGCTAGCGCTGGCCGGGGCGCCTCTCGGTGCCCGCCGTGTTGGAGCGCACCACCGCAGACATCCTGCAGCCCGAGGGGGCCCCGAGGGCCTGGATACGTCAGCGTGGCGCCGGGCGGCGGCCGATCAGGTGCGAGCCGAGCACGCCCACCACCCACACGATGAGCCAGGTGAGAAAAGCGGCGCGGAAGTCGGCGAGGTGAAACCCGGGCACGAACCAGGCGACGAGCGCGACCATGCCGGCGTTCAGTATCAAGAGGAAGATACCGAGCGTCAGGATCGTCACCGGCAGGGTGAGGATGAAGAGAATGGGCCGGACGATGGCGTTGACCACCCCGAGCAGCAGCGCCGCCAGGAGCAGCGTCGCCGGCGAGGCGAAGGAGACGCCGGGAACGACCTGCGCCGCGACCCAGAACCCCAGCGCGGTGATCAGCGCGCGCAAGATGAAACTCATGGCTCACTCCTCCCGTTCGACCAACACCTTGAGGCGCGTCAGCGCCTGCTGCCAGGATAGCCGCAGCCGAGCGTACTGCGCGTCCCACTCGGCACCACCGGGAATGCCGGAGCCGAGCAGTCGCAGGATCGTACCGCCCGCGACCGGATCGAGGATGAAATCATCGACCATCACCGAGCGCGCCGCCCGCAGCGTCGGATGGGGCAGGTACATGAGCCGCAGCCGCCGCTGCGGCTCGAACACATCGATGCGCGCCTCGAACTCGGTGACACGGTCGACGCTGGCGCGGAACAGCCCGCCGGCGCGCGCGCGGATCTCGGCCCGCGGCGAGCACCAGTGCGCGAGCCGGGCGGAATCGGTCAGAGCCCGCCACACACGCGTGGCATCCGCGAGGATGTCGACGCGGTGCGCGTAGCCGCGCTCCTTGTCGCTCATGCGCGCATTGTGCCATCCTGAGCCGTCGCTTCGGAGGCTGCCATGACGCTGGTGCACCTCGTGCTCGTGCTCGCGCTCGTCGAGTTCTTCTTTTTTCTCAACGAGGTCGGGCGCGCGCGCGGCAGGTACGGCGTGAAGGCCCCCGCCACCAGCGGCCACGAGATCTTCGACCGCATCTTCCGCGTGCAGATGAACACGCTCGAGCAGCTCGTCATCTTCGTCCCCTCGCTGCTGCTGTTCGCGGCGTACGTGAACCCCACCATTGCCGCCGGGCTCGGGGCGCTGTTCATCATCGGCCGCGCGCTCTACTACCGCGGCTACGTGCGCGCGGCCAACCAGCGCGGCACGGGCTTCCTCATCTCCGTCATCCCGAACGCGGCGCTGCTACTGGGGGCGCTGGTCGGCATCCTGCTCGCCCTCTCGCGCCACTACGCCTGAGGGCTCGTACCGGGCACGGCGCAGCGTGAGCGCGACCGGCACCAGCGAGAGCACGATGATGGCGACGGTGACGAGGCCGAAATGCGCCTTGACCGGCGGGATGTTGCCGAAGAGATAACCCCCGCCGACGAAGAGCATGACCCACGCGATGCCGCCCACCAGGTTGTAGAGAAAGAAGCGCCCGAGCGGCATGCGCGCCACCCCGGCGACGAAGGGTGCGCAGGTCCGCAGGATCGGCACGAAGCGCGACAGCAGCACCGCCAGTGCACCATGGCGGCGAAAGAAAGCCTCGGTGCGCTCGAGGTACTCGACCTTGAGCAGCCGATAGCGGCCGGAGAAGGCGGGCGGGCCGAGCAGGCGGCCGACCCCATAGTTCACCAGATTCCCCAGGACGGCCGCGCTCGCCAGCAGCAGGATGAGCAGCGGGGCGCGCAGGGTGCCGCTGGCGTCGACCGCCGCCAGCGCCCCGACCGCGAACAGCAGCGAGTCGCCCGGCAGAAACGGAGTCACCACGAAGCCGGTCTCGGCGAAGATCACCCCGAAGAGCAGCGGATAGAGCCAGGCGTGGAAGCGCGCCAGCAAGTCGACCAGATGGCGATCGAGGTGCAGCACGAAGTCGAGGAGGCCGGCGAGCATCCCGCGAGGATACCCGCTGCCTGCCGGGGGACGGGATCGTTACGGGACCAGCGGGCGTGGCGCGCCGCTGCGCAGCGCGAGGGTTGCACGGTGCTTGAGGGTGTCCAGTCCCAGGCGCACGTCCGCGTCGCGCGCGGTGAGCGGCGGCGCGTCGGATCCCAGGATCTCCGCGGGGGCGGCGCCGGGGCCCTCCTCGGGCACATCGGGCAGCAGTCCCTTGCCGTGGATCGAAGCCCCCGAGGGGGTGAAGTAGCGCGAGGTGGTGAGCTTTACCGCCCCACCGCGCATGAGGGGCATGACGGTCTGCACCGAGCCCTTGCCGTAGGTGCGGCGGCCGATGAGCAGCGCGCGGCCGTGGTCCTTCAGCGCCCCCGCCACGATCTCCGAGGCCGAGGCCGAGCCGGCATTGACCAGCACCACGAGCGGGGCGCCGTCGATGAGGTCCCCGGGGGTCGCCTCCATCACGAAGCGCGCATCCGGCGTGCGCCCGTCGGCGCTGACGATGACGCCCGAGTCGAGGAAGTCATCCGCCACGGCGACCCCGGCCTCGAGCACACCACCCGGATTGTTGCGAAGGTCGAGCACCAAGCCCTTGATTCCGGTTGTATTGTCACGTTTAAGCTTCAATACCGCGCGCTTCACGTCCGCGGGGGTGGTCTCGCTGAACGAGGAGATGCGCAGATAGCCGTAGCCGGGCTCGAGGGTCTGCGCGCTCACGCTGTGCACCTCCACCTGGGCGCGCCGCAGGGCGTACTCCAGGAGCCCGGGGGTGGCCGCGCGCCGCACCGTCAGGTGCACGAGGCTTCCGGAGGCCCCGCGCATGCGCGCGATGGCACCGGCGAGATCGGCGCCGATCTCCGCACCGTCGATGCGCACGATCTCGTCCCCGGCGCTGAGGCCCGCCTCCTGGGCCGGTGAGCCCTCGATGGTCTTCTGGATGCGCACCGCGCCATTGCCGGCGGCGACCTCGATGCCGACCCCCGGATACGACCCCATGGTCGAGAGGCGAATTTCGTCGAACTCGGCCGAGTCCAGGTACGCGGAGTGCGGATCGAGCGCGGCCACCATGCCGCGCACGGCCTTCTCCATGAGCGCGTGGTCGTCGACGTCGTCGACGTAGTCGCGCTTGATGCGCGCGTAAACCTCGGCGAACAGGCTCGCCTCCTGCCAGGGCAGCGCCGCGATCGGGGGCCGCGGCGCATCCGCCTGCCGGTCGGCGAGCACCCCGCCGGTGAGTGCGCCGCAGAAGCCGAGGATGGCCCCGGCGATCAGTGCCAGCCAGGTGCGCGAGCGCGCCAGCATCAGCCCGCGCCCCGCATGCTGCGCCGCGCCGGGGCGGCCTCGGGCAGCGGCAGCTCAGTGAGCAGGTCCGCGAGCGGGATCGGCCGGCCGATGGCGAAGCCCTGCCCGTAGTCGACCCCCAGCTCGGCGATCTTCAGCGAGATCGCCTCGGTCTCGATGTACTCGGCGACCGTGGTGATCGACATGCTGCGCGCCAGCTGCGCGATGGCGCGCACCATGGATTCCGCGCGTGGGTCCTTGAGCACGTCGCGCACGAAGCTGCCGTCGATCTTGAGCATCGTCACCGGCAGCTGGCGCAGACAGGAGAGCGAGGACAGCCCGGTGCCGAAGTCATCCAGCGCGACGCCGCAGCCAAGGTGGCGCAGGCGGCGCATCAGCTCCTCGGCGCGCTCGAGATTCGCGACCGTCGCGTTCTCGGTCAGTTCGAAGCACAGCAGCTCCGGGTCGAGGCCGCTGCCGCCGATGCGCTCGAGCAGCAGGTCGCCGAAACTGTCGTCGTTGAGGGACTGGCCGGAGAAATTGATCGCGAACCCCAGCGCCCGGCCCTCGAGCACCCCGGCGCGCGGGGTGAGCGCATCGATCACATGGTTCACCACCCAGCGGTCGATGAGCGGCATCAGCTGGTAGCGGGTGGCGGCGGAGAGGAAGCGGTCGGGCCCGACGCTCTTGCCCTGCTCGTTGGTCATGCGCAGCAGCAGTTCGTAGTGCGGGCGCGCGCCCTCGGCGGCGGCGAGCGGCAGGATCAGCTGTGCATCGAGGTGCAGCCGTCCCTGCTCGATGGCCTGGCGCACCTCGTCGGCGACGCCGATGTCGGCGAAGCGGCGCACGATGCTGGCGTCGGCCTGCTCGTAGACCTCGACGCGGTTGCGGCCGCGGTCCTTGGCCGCCTTGCAGGCAGTCTCGGCGGCGGCGAGCGCATGCTCGAACTCGCGCGCGCTGGCGTCCAGCAGCGCGACGCCGATCGAGACCGACAGCGCGCGCCGCTGCTCGCCCTGCCCGGGCGCCAGCCGCTCCGCTCCCGCGCGCAGGCTCTCGGCGAAGGTCTCCGCGTCGCGCACGCTCGCCGGCAGCAGGACCACGAAGCGGTCCCCGGAGATGCGCGCGCCGAAGGCCCCGGGGGGCAGGCGCTGGCGGATGAAACCGCCCAGCTGGCCGAGCACGGCATCGCCGACGTGCATGCCGGATTTCTCGTTGATGGCGTGCAGCTGATCGACGTCGATGTAGAGCACGCTCCAGGCCTGCCCCACCTTGCGTTCGGCGAGCATGGCGCGCACGCGCCGCTCGAAGGCGGCGCGGGTATAGAGCCCGCTCAGGGCGTCGTAGGCGGACTCGATGACGCCGATCGCCTTACGGGCCAGGATCGCGGCGATGTGCGCATCGCGCTCGGTGAAGGGCTCGGCGCTGGCCTCGCGCACCAGCGTGAGCAGCCCCAGGTGCCGCCCGGCGCGCGAGCGCAGGGCGCCGCACAGCACCCGGTACGGGAAGGCATCGGGAGCGGCGGCCGACTGAGTCTCGTTCAGCACGATGAGCTCGGACTGCGCCTGCGACTGCACCAGCAGGCGGCGGTGCGCGCGCATCAGGAAGTTGGTATCGGGGGTGCGGCCGGGCGCGGCGCGCACCAGCGTGACGTTCTTCTCCGGCACCAGCAGCGCGCCGGTCGCCGCGCGCAGGTGCTCGATGGTCTGCTGCAGCAGCATCTGCAGCTCGTGCGCGCCATCGGCGCTACCGGCGGGCGGCTCGGCCACTCCCTGGGCGAGGAGCAGCGTCAGGTCCTTGTCGAGGCCGCCGACCGTCTGGTTGAGCTCGGCGATCGTCGTCTGCGCGATGAGCTCGCGGCGCAGGCACTCGAGGGCCGGGGCGATGAGCGAGTAGCCGAAGTTGAATTCCGGCGCGCGGCGCTCCTCGGCACGGGTCAGCACCGCCAGCAGGGCGAGCAGCTTCTGCGCCTCATCGCGCAGCGGGCACAGCAGCACCGGCAGTCCGCCCTCGAGCAGGCGCAGCTGCCCCGGACTGGCCGGGTTGGTGCTGGCGGCGAGGAGCGCATCGTCCACCACGTTGATTAGGTCCGGACCGGACAGGGTCTCGGTCGACCAGATGATCTCCCCGGCGGTGCCGAACATCGCCACCGCGGTGGTGCGGGGCAGCAGCGAGCGGATGAGGCGCACGTACGGCTCGAAGCGCACACCCGGCTGCCCGGGTACGGATTCGCTTGGCGCAGGCTCTGCCATGGACTGCTTCTGGAAGACTCGGTTTGGCCGCACTGACCCCGGTCAGTACCTTTGCGTGAAGCGCCGCAAAGATCCTTGCGCGAGTTGGCGAATTGCGCCGAGCACCGCCGCGGCGCTGCATGAAACATTGAACTTAATCACACCCGCGGGGAACGGGCGGCGCCCTCAGGGATCGGCGGTCCTGAACCAGGGGCGCGGATCGACCGGCTTGCCGCCCTTGCGGATCTCGAAATACAGCTCCGGGCGGCTGCTGCCGCCGGAGTCGCCCGCGGCGGCGATGGTGTCCCCCGCGGCCACCGCCTCGCCGACCGACTTGTAGAGGCGCTCGTTGTGGCCGTAGAGGCTCAGATAGCCATCGCCGTGGTCGAGGATGGTGAGCAGGCCGAGACCGGGCAGCCAGTCGGCGTAGATCACCCGGCCCGGGCACACCGCCTTGACCGGACTGCCCCGCTCGGTGGCGACCAGCACCCCGTCCCAGCGCACGCCGCCCGCGCGCGCCTCGCCGTAGCGCGCCACCAGGTGTCCGCCCACCGGCCAGCTGAGCTTGCCGCGCAGGCGGGTGAAGGCGTCGTTCCCCTCCACCGGATAGCGCGCGCTCGCCTCGCGCAGCTCGCGCAGCAGCCGCTCGAGCCCGGACTGCTGGGCGCGCAGCCGCTCCAGGCTCTGCGCGCGGCTGTGAGATTTCTGCTCGAGGCTCGCCAGGACGTGCGAGCGCTGCTCGCGGGCCTGCTCGATGGCATCGAGCCGCGCGCGCTGCTGCTGCTCGAGGTCGGCGAGCTGCGCGTCCTCGGCGGCGAGCTCGGTATCGAGCTCGGCGATGCGCTGCACGTCGTGCTCGATCAGCTGGATCTGGTCGGCGCGCGCGCGGCCGAAGTAACCGTAGTAGGTGAACATGCGCGCCGCGAGCGCCGGATCCTTCTGGTTGAGCAGCAGCTTCAGCGGCTCCTGGCGGCCGATCAGATAGGCCGCGCGCATCTGCCCGGCGAGCGCCGCCCGGTTGTCTTCCAGCTCCTTCTCGCGCTCGCGACGCTCGGTGGCGAGGGCGGCGCGCCGGGCCGCCCCGTCGGCCCGGGCGCGGCGCACCTCGAGCCACGCCGCCCGTGCCTCCCCCACCGACAGCTCGGCGCTCCTGAGCTCGCGGGTCAGTCGGTCGCGCTCGACCTGCTCGGCGCTCACCTCGCGCGTGATGCGCTCGATCTGCGCCTTCACCGCCTCGAGCTGCGCCTCGGTCTTACGCGTGTCCCCCTCCGGGCGGGGCGCGGCCAGTCCGCTCACGCTCCAGAGCGCCGCGAGCGTGAGTCCGAGGAGGGGGGCGCTATAATGCGCGCCCTTTTTTGGCTCCGCCCCCTGCCCCATGCCCATGGATCGGTTCCTCGAGTACCTCAGTCATCACCCCTGGCTGACCACCGGCACCGCGGTGGTCGCCGCGCTGCTGGTGGTGTACGAGCTGCGCACCCGGGCCGAGAGCCGCCTGTCGGTGTCGCCGCAGGACCTGATCCGGCTCATGGGCCAGGGCGCGCTGCTGCTGGACCTGCGGCCCGCCGAGCAGTATCGCCTCGGACACGTCGCGGGTGCGCGGCAGATGGACGGGGCGCAGATCCTGAAGGCGGCCGACACGCTGAAGAAATATAAGGAAAAGCCGGTCATCGTGTACGACGATACCGGGTCGCTCACCGGCGCGGCGGTACGCCAGCTGAACGCCCAGGGCTTCACGCAGGCCGTGGCGCTGCGCGGCGGACTGGCGGCCTGGCGCGCCGACCACCAGCCACTGGTGCGCTGATGGCCAAGAAGGTGGTCATGTACGCGACCGACTGGTGCGGCTACTGCGCCCGCGCGCGCGCGCTCCTCACCCGCAAGGGGGTGGCGTTCGAGGAGATCGACGTCGACGTGGTGCCGAGCGCCTACCAGGAGATGCGCGAGAAGAGCGGCCGCGGCTCGGTGCCGCAGATCTTCATCGGCGGCGAGCCGATCGGCGGCTGCGATGAGCTGCTGGCGCTCGAGTCGCAGGGGCGACTCGATGCGATGCTTCAATAATCAAGGGAGCCTGAATCACATGGTCAACGAAACCGCCGGCGCCGACAGCGCACCGGCCACCGCTGACGGGGCGGTACTCGCGCTGCAGAACGTCTACCTCAAGGACTGCTCGTACGAGTCCCCGAACGGGCCGCGCATGGAGGGCAACTGGAGCCCGCAGATCAACCTCGACCTGCAGACCGGCTCGACCGCGCTCGGCCCCGAGGTGCGCGAGGTGGTGCTCACCGTCACGGTGTCGGCGAAATACGGCGAGGCGACGATCTTCCTGGTCGAGGTGAAGCAGGCGGGGCTGTTCGTCATCCGCAACCTCTCGGAAGAGGAGGTGAAGCGCGCGATCAGCACCTACTGTCCGGGGGTGCTGTTCCCCTACGCGCGGGCGGCCGTGTCGCAGCTGGTGAGCCAGGGTGGTTTCCCGCAGTTCCTGCTGCCCCCGGTCAACTTCGACGCGCTGTACGCGGCGAACCAGCAGCCCCCGCAGTCCACCAACTAAGATCCACGGGCGGTCCTGGTGCACGCCCGCCCCGAATCCCCGCTCGCCGTGCTCGGCGCCGGCTCCTGGGGCACCGCGCTCGCGGTGCAGTTCGCGCGCGGCGGACGCGCGGTGCGGCTGTGGGGGCGGGACGCGGCGGCGCTCGCGGTCCTGGCGCGCGAGCGCTGCAACGCCCGCTACCTGCCCGAGGTCGCTTTCCCGCAGGCCCTCGAGGTCACCGCGGATCTCGGCGCCGCCCTGGCCGGCGCGCAGCGGGTGCTGGTGGTCGTGCCGAGCATCGCGCTGCGCGAGCTGCTGACCCGGCTCGCCGGTCGGCTGGACGCCGCGACGGGCCTCGCCTGGGCCAGCAAGGGCTTCGAGCTCGACAGCGGCAAGCTGCCGCACCAGGTGGCGCGCGAGGTACTCGGGCCTGCGCAGCGCATCGCGGTGCTCTCCGGTCCCACCTTCGCCCGCGAGGTAGGCGCGGGGCTGCCGACGGCCATGACCGTCGCCTCTCCCGACGCTGACTTCGCGCGCGAGCTCGCGCAGGCCGTGTCCTCGGCCAACTTCCGCGCCTACACCTCGACCGACATCGTCGGCGTGGAGATCGGCGGCGCGGTGAAGAACGCGCTCGCGGTCGGAGCAGGGCTGTCGGACGGCCTCGGCTTCGGGGCCAACACCCGCGTGGCGCTCATCGCCCGCGGGCTCGCCGAGATGACCCGGCTCGGCGTCGCCCTGGGCGCGCAGGCCGATACGTTCATGGGGCTCGCCGGGCTGGGCGACCTGGTGCTCACCTGCACCGACGACCAGTCGCGCAACCGGCGCTTCGGTCTCCTGCTCGCCGCGGGGCTCACCCCCGCGGCGGCGCTGGCGCGCATCGGCCAGGCGGTGGAGGGTCACACCGGCGCGCGCGCGATCCGCGGCGTGGCCGCGCGCGCTCAGGTGGAGATGCCGCTGTGCGAGATGGTGTATCAGGTGCTGCACGAGCGGCTGCCCGCCCGCGAGGCGGTACGCCAGCTGATGAGCCGGCCGATCCGCTCGGAACAGCCGTGAGCGGGCCGACTCCCGGCTCGGGGTGCACGGCCCGGGGCACCGTTGCCAGTGAGCCCCGCCCTCCCCGCGGCGCGCGGCTCACTCCGGCCAGGCGACGTCCGGTATCCAGTAGCGGACGCGCCGGGCGAGCCGCGTCGCCTCGCTCTCCCCCTCGAAGGATACCGGCACGCGGCGCACGCGCGCCGGATCGAGCCCCTCGAGCGCGTTGACGCTCACCACCGCATACAGGCGCCCCGCGATGCGGCTGGTCGCGAGCGGCACGACGCCGCAGCGCGCGCAGATGCGGAACTGCGCGGTACGGGTGCCGAACTCGTACGTCAGCACCTGCGCGGGGTCGGTGAGCTGCACGCGCAGCGCCGCCAGCGGGTGCGTGGTCCAGAGTCCGCCGTGCTTGCGGCAGAAGCTGCAGTCGCACTCGCGCGCGGGGATCTCCGCCGCCGCGGCGGGCCAGTCAAGCTGCAAGGCAATGTTGCCGCAGTGGCAGCGTCCGGCGAATCGTGGCATGCGCCGTCAGCGGCCCGCCGGATCGGCCTCCACGAACACCGCCGTGCCGTAGCAGAGCACCTCGGTGAGGCCGGCCATGACCTCGGTCGCGTCGTAGCGCATGGAGATGATGGCGTTCGCGCCGCGCTCGGCGGCGTGCTCGCACATCAGCCGGTAGGTATCCGCGCGCGCCCGCTCGCACAGGTTGGTGTAGATGGTGATGTTGCCGCCGAACAGGCTCTGCAGCCCCCCGGCGATATTGCCGACGAGCGAGCGTGAGCGGACGATGATGCCGCGCACGATGCCGAGGTTGCGCACGATGCGATAGCCCGGCAGGGTGAGCGCGGTCGTGACCATCGGGTCCTGCATGAATTCTCCTCGCGGCGCCGCTATTTGATGTAGTAGCCGGCGATGCGCCAGTGGCCGTCGGCATCGTGCATCGCGGTGACGGTCTCCAGCGCGCTCGGCTTGCCCTTGAACGCGCTCGCGAACTGGATGACGACGTAGTCCCCGTCGGGGGCACCGGGCAGGTCGTGGCGGTGGGTCGCGGACTGCACGTGCCGCGACTGCAGCGGTCCGAAGGGCGCGCGGGCGCCTTCCACCGCCGACTGCCACTGCGTCTGCGAAACCCGCTGCCGGAAGAGCGAGGCGGCCTGCGTCCAGCTCTCGGCATACTGGCCACTGTCCACGAGCGCCAGCCAGGCGAGCGCGGCCTCCCGGGCCGCCGCATCCGGCGCATCGGCCGCGGCCACTGCGCCTCCGGCCAGCAGACACAGCAGCAGCGCTGCGATCCTTGCCGTACGTTCTCTCATTGCACCTCCCGCAAGGCGCCGCCGCGGCGCCCCGGCGGGTGATGATCCCCCAAGCGGCGCGCGGATGCGACTAGTGCCCGCCCTTGAGGGCCGTGACCTCGATCTCGATGCGCATGCGCGGATCCAGTAGCGCTGCCTGGATCATCATCGCCGCCGGTCGCACCTCCCCGAAGTAGCGGCGCAGCACCGGCCAGCAGCGCGGGAATTCCTTGGCGTCCGGCAGCACGTAGACCACCCGCACCACATCGCGCAGGCTCGCCCCCGCGCCGGCGAGGGCTGCCTCGATGTTGCGCAGGCACTGCTCGGTCTGCGTGAGGATGTCCGGATCGAGGGTCATCGTGGTGTAGTCGAACCCCGTCGTGCCCGAGACGAACACCCAGTCACCCTGGGCGACGGCGCGGGAGTAGCCGATCTCCTGCTCGAAGGAGGAGCCTGAGCTGATGAGTGTGCGGGTCATGGCGGCGGGGGAGGTTGGCGGGCCGGGCAACGTACACCCGGCGGCACGCCATCGCCAGTGCACGGCGCGACACGAGTCAGGCCTGAGCCGTGGCGCCGCGCCGATCAGGCAGGCGAGAAGCGCGGCGATGGCGAGAAAGACGCTCATCGGCTCTCCGGGCGACAGGCTCAGGCGAGGGCCATCAGACCCCGGGCGCGGCCGGGACTGCAACGCGCGAGCGCGCCTTCCCGTTCCCTGGGCGCAGAAATCCGCCGGGCGCTCGAGGCCACCGCCGGATGGCCCCATGGGGTCGATCCGGACCGCGTCTCCGCGCCGGGCCCGCGCTGACTGCACGAGCGCGGCCGGCACGCCGACCGGCTGTATACTGCCCCGGCGAGCCGGGAAGCCCGCCGTCGTAACCGCAGAGGGGGCCGCCTGCATGACCTGGTGGGGCTGGATCATCGCCGGCGCGATACTCCTCGGCGCCGAGCTCTCCTTCGTCAACGCTCAGTTCTATCTGGTGTTCGTCGGCTGCGCGGCGCTCCTCACCGGCCTCGCGACGCTCGCCATGCCGCTCGCCCCCTGGATGCCGTGGGCGCTGTTCGGCGTGCTGGCGGTGGTCTCGATGGTGACCTTCCGCGCGCGCGTCTACCAGCGCTTCAACCGCACGCTGCCGCAGCTCGCGACCGGGCCGGTCGGCGGCTGGCTTACCCTGCCGGTCGCGCTCGCCCCCGGCGAGAGTGGCCAGGCGGAATATCGCGGCACGACCTGGACGGTGCGCAACGATGGCGACGCCCCGCTAGCCGGCGGCAGCCGCGCGCGCATCGTGGGCGTGCAGAACCTGACCCTCCTCGTGCGCCCCGAGACGTGACGCCCATGTACACCTCCTATGTTTTCATCGCGCTGGCGATCATCGCCGTGGTCCTGGTGTTCCGCACCGCGACGGTCGTGCCGCAGCAGAGCGCCTACGTGGTGGAGAACCTCGGCAAGTACAGTCGCACGCTGCAGGCCGGGTTCCACATCCTCATCCCGTTCGTCGAGCGCGTCGCCTACCGCCACAGCCTCAAGGAGCAGGCGCTCGATGTCCCGGAGCAGATCTGCATCACGCGCGACAACGTACAGGTCGGGGTGGATGCGGTGCTGTACATGCAGGTGCTCGACCCGCACCTCGCCTCCTATGGCATCACCAACTACGCCTTCGCCATCGCGCAGCTGGCCCAGACCACGCTGCGCAGCGAGATCGGCAAGATCGAGCTCGATCGCACCTTCGAGGCCCGCGCCATCATCAACGCCAACGTGGTGGCCGAGCTCGACAAGGCCTCGGCGGCGTGGGGCGTGAAGGTGATGCGCTACGAGATCAAGAACATCCAGCCGCCCAAGGACGTGCTGTCGGCGATGGAGAAGCAGATGCGCGCCGAGCGCGAGAAGCGCGCGGTCGTGCTCACCTCCGAGGGGGAGCGCGACGCCAAGATCAACCAGGCCGAGGGCGACAAGCAGCGCGTGATCAAGGCCTCGGAGGCGTCCAAGCAGCAGCAGATCAACGAGGCGGACGGCCAGGCGGCCGCGATCCTCGCCGTCGCCACCGCCACCGCGGAGGGGCTGCGCCGCGTCGGCGGGGCGCTCAGCGAGCGCGGCGGCATCGAGGCCATGCAGCTGCGCGTCGGCGAGGAGTACGTGCGCCAGTTCGGCAAGCTCGCCAAGGAGAGCACCACGCTGGTGGTGCCCGGCAACCTCTCCGATCTGGCCTCCGTCGTCAGCATGGCGACGAGCATCATCCGCCGGCCGCCGGCCGCGGCGCCGGAGCCGCCGGCGCGTCCGGGCGGGCCCTGAGCCGCAGCGCGAGGTCCCCAGGAGTGCCCCCGACCCTGACCATTTCACCGACATGGACGGCAACGTGATCGACGACGTGCGCGAGCCGGTGCCCTGTCCGTTCTGCGCGAGCCGCGGCGACCAGCTGCTGGTCGAGCGCTGGAGCGCAGAGGACGACCCGGATGCGTCCTACCACGTCGAATGCCTGCAGTGCGGCGCGAACGGTCCGCAGGCCGACACGCCGCTCGCCGCCGCGCAGGCCTGGAACGAGCGCCGCAGCTAGGGCCGGCTAACCCGCGGTCGGTGCCGCGGCGGCGTCGCGGGCGAGCGCGCGCATGCGGAGGATGCCGCGGCAGATGCAGTAGGCGACGAAGGCGTGGAACGCCACCGGCATCCAGTCCTGGAAATACAGGTACAGCAGCCCGTCGAGCAGGTAGAGCGCGAGGCCCAGGTAGAACGCCCAGAGTCTCTGCCGCTCGGCGTAGAAGCCGACCAGCAGGTAGAAGCCGATCGTCAGCGCGGCGAGAGCGAGGGCGACGGGCGGGTTGCCGGCGAACAGGCCGCTCGCCAGCATCGTCATGGCGAGCCCGACGACGAAGTTCGTGTTGCTGCCGGAATGCAGCAGCACCAGGTTGACCAGCGACAGGCCCGCGATCCACCAGAACCAGCGCGCCGCCGACTTCACCACCGGGTCTGCCGTTGCCGTCGTCGCCACGCCGCTGCCCCCTGCCGCGTCACCGTGCGTTCAACCCAACACTAACAGCAGGCACGCCAGATCTGCCACCCTGTCGGATGTCTGAACCACGCAGCCGCAGCGGCTGCGCCGCGCTCAGTGCAGCCGCGGCAGCTCGGCGTGCAGCTGCTGACACATCACCGCCAGGAAGGCGGCGAGCCCGAGATACGCCGCCGAATAGAGCAGGCGCGACTCGGGCGGCACGGTGTAGTAGCTCTGCTCCTCGGGGGTGCGCAGTCCGCGCCACGCCTTGACGAGATGCGGCAGTGCCAGCAAGGCCATCAGGATCAGCAGCGGGCTCGGCGCGTAAAAGAACAGCGCCACCAGCAGCGGCGCGCCGAGCAGCCACAGTCGCGGCGAGATGGCGGCGGTGATCCGGCCGCCGTCGAACGGCGCCAGCGGGATGAGGTTGAAGAGATTCAGCATGAAGCCGGAGTAGGCCAGCGCCAGCAGCAGCGTGCTGCCCAGGTGGCGCGCCAGGTAAAAGCAGCCCAGGGCAGCGACCGTGCCCAGCAGCGGCCCGGCCAGGCCCACGTAGGCTTCGGTCTCGGCGTCATGCGGCCGGTCCTTGAGTTCGACCCACGCGCCGACGAAGGGGATGAACGTCGGGGCTCCCACCGCCAGTCCGCGCCGGCGCGCTGCGAGGTAGTGACCCATCTCGTGGACCAGGAGCAGCGCCACGAAGCCGACGCCGAACCCCCAGCCGAAGATCCAGGCGTACACGGCCACCGACAGCAGCATGGTGGCGATGCTCGGCAGCAGCTTGCCGAACTTCAGCGCCCCGAAGAGCAGCAGCAGGAGCTTGATCACTCAGCCCGCCGGGGCACGGCGGCCGCGCAGCCAGCGGCTCGCCGCGGCGACGAGGCCCGCGGTCGCGAGCGCGATCACCTTGGCAAACTTGACCAGGGTCGCCGCCAGCAGGGCGAGGAGCCCGAGTTTCTTGGCGGCGACGCCGGCTACGAGCGCGCCGAGGCCATAGGCGGCCACCTTGTCCGTCGAGGCGTTGAAATCGCCGTAGCGCTTGCCGGGGGCGAAGTCCACCGCGGCCAGCAGCTCGCGCGCCGCGCGCTTGTCGCGCTCCACCGCGCCCGCCGTGGTCAACAGGTTCAGCGACAGGTAGCCCTCGCGCCCGAGCTCGTAAGTGTTGTAGTTGATGGTCGGGTCCGGATCCGGCCCGTCCTTGCGCCTGGCCTCGGCCGACCACACCAGCCGGTGGCTCGCGGCCTCGTACGCGGGCGGCTCGACCCAGCGCGTGACCACGAGCGGCGGGATGCCCGCCCGGGCCCGCTCGGGGTTACCCGCCTCGGTACCCTCCTTGAGTGACTGCAGGAGCTTGTCCGCATCCCAGTGCTGCGCCTCGTCATCCTTGATGTAGCCGGAGGGCTCGTACTCGACATCCACCAGCCACGCCCCCTCCCCCTGCGTGGGCACGACGAGCCCGAGGAAACGCTCATCCACCCGGTTGCCGAAGGCCTGCATGAGCGCGGCCGCCGGCGCGCGCGGCACGAAGCCGAAACCGGCCGGCAGCGCCAGGGTCGCCTGCTCGCGCAGCGGGATCGACGCCGGCCCGCGCACCAGCGCCGCGCGCGCCGCGGCGCGCGCCTGCGTCAGGGCCTCCGCGGGCCGCGGTGTCTGCGCCGCGGCCCCCAGGCTGACGCTGCACAGCACGAGCAGCCACAAAGACCCGCAGCGTGTGTGATGTTGGTTCATCGCCCCCTCACGGCCCGCATGTTGGGAAGCGGGCCGGCGGGCGTCAAGTTTCGCCCGTGCGCGCTCAGCATCCGCCGCAGAAGCCCTGCTGCCGCCACGCCTCATAGAGCACCAGCGAGACTGCGTTGGCGAGGTTGAGGCTGCGGTTACCCGGTCGCATCGGAATCACCAGCTGGCGCTCGCAAGGCACCGCCGCCAGCGCCTCGGCGGGCAGCCCGCGCGTCTCCGCGCCGAAGAGCAGGGCGTCGCCGGGCACGAACGCCGCCGCGCTGTACGTCCGGCCGCCGGAGGTCTCGATGCTGAAGAGCCGCGCCCCGGCCAGGGCCTCCCGGCACGCCTCGAGACTGTCGTGGACCGTGACCCGCGCCAGCGCTGCGTAGTCGAGAGCGGCGCGTCGCACCGCGCGGCGTGTGAGCTCGAAGCCGAGCGGGCGCACCAGGTGCAGCGCGCTCCCCGTGTTCGCGCAGAGACGGATCACGTTCCCGGTATTGGGCGGAATCTCGGGCCGGTACAGCACCACGTGGAACATGGGCGCGCCAAGCGAAGCGGAGGGCGTGTGCGATAATGCGGGCAATGGCGCTCGAGACACCAGAGCCGCAGACGCGGGTGGCGCAAGGACCGCTCGGGTTGTCCTTCTGCGGCCTGCCGTTCGCCTCACCCCTCGTGCTGCTGTCGGGCTGCGTGGGCTTCGGCGAGGAGTACACGCGCGTGGCGGGCTTCTCCAACCGCGACGCCGGGGCGATCGTGCTCAAGGGCACCACCGCCGCACCGCGCCTCGGCAACCCGCCGCACCGGCTGTGGGAGACCCCGGCGGGCATGCTGAATGCGATCGGCCTGCAGAACCCCGGCGTCGAGCACGTGGTGGGCGAGATCCTGCCGACGCTGGACTTCACCGAGACGCGCTTCATCGCCAACGTGTGTGGCTCGACGCTCGAGGAGTACGTCGCGGTGACGCGGCGCTTCGACCAGTCACCGATCGATGCCTTCGAGATCAACATCTCCTGCCCCAACGTCAAGGAGGGGGGCGTCGCCTTCGGCAACTACCCGGAGATGTCGGCGCAGGTCGTGGCCGCCTGCCGCGCCGTCACCGCCAAGCCCCTCATCACCAAGCTGTCCCCCAACCAGACCGACATTCGCGAGAACGCGCGGCGCTGCATCGAGGCGGGCAGCGATGCGCTCGCGGTCATCAACACCGTCATGGGCATGGCGATCGACGTCGCCAGCCGCCGCCCGATCATCGGCAACGTGCAAGGGGGGCTGTCCGGGCCTGCCATCAAGCCGATCGCGCTCCTGAAGGTCCACCAGGTGTACGAGGTCGCGCGGCCGCACGGCATCCCGATCATCGGCCAGGGCGGGATCGCGAGCGCGCACGATGCCCTCGAGTTCCTGCTGGCCGGCGCCACCGCGGTCGGGGTCGGGACGGCGCTCTTCTACGACCCGCTGGTGTGCCCGAAGATCAACGCGGGCATCACCGACTACCTGCGGGCGCACGGGCTCGGCAACGTCACGCAGCTGATCGGTGCCCTGGCCGCCCCGCGCGAGACGCAGGACTGCGCGGTGTCCGGATGAGCCGCGCCGCGCGCACGCTGCTCCTCGTGACGCTGCTCGCGACGCTGCCCGCGGCGGCGGCGCCGGACGATGCGGACGGCGACGCGCCGACGGTGCGCGTCAAGCTCGATGCGCGCGAGTATGCGCTCGGTCGCAGCGATGCTCCCCTGACCATCGTCGAGTTCACCGACTACCAGTGCCCGTACTGCCGCAAGTTTCAGGCGCAGACCTTCCCGCAGCTCAAGGCACGCTACATCGACACCGGCAAGGTGCGTTTCATCGTGCGCGACCTGCCGCTGGATTTTCATTCCGGGGCGCGGCCGGCGGCCGAGGCCGCCCACTGCGCGGCCGAGCAGGGCAAGTTCTGGGAGATGCACGCCGCGCTCCTGAGCGGCGATGACGCCCTGTCGGCGTCCGGCATCGACCGGCGCGCCCAGGCGGTCGGGCTCGACCTGCCGCGCCTGCACGCCTGCACGCAGGCGGCGCGCTACGAGGGTGCCATCGCGCGCAACGCCGCGACCGCGGATGCCCTCGCCATCCACGGCACCCCGGCCTTCGTCATCGGCCGCGCGCAGCGCGACGGGGTGCTGGAGGGGGCGCTGGTCCAGGGGGCCCAGCCGTGGGAAGTCTTCGACAGCGGCCTAAGCGGCCTGCTCGCCGCGGGCGGCTAGCTCAGCCGGCCTGCCCGGCCGGGGCTGCGGGTAGCGGCACGATGCCGTGGATCTTCACCGGGGTCGGCATCGCCGCGAGGAAGTTCACGTCCATGGCGCGGAAGCGCTCCAGGATGCGCAGGTTGATGCTCTGCAGCGCATCGGCGTACACCTTGTAGTCCGCACTGGTGCAGTAGTACACGAGCTCGAACGACAACGCCGGCCCGCCGGCGCTGAGCAGGTGGCAGCGGTCAAAGCGCGTGTGCGGCGTGCCCTCGACGATCTCGCGCACCACCGCGGGCACCGCGGCGAGCGCCGCCACCTCGGTCTCGTAGTGCACGTCGAGCTTCAGCAGCGCGCGCCGCTCGCGCAAGCGCCCGAAGTTGCGCACCCGCGCCTTGAGGATGTCGCCGTTGGCGACGATGATCTGCTCGCCGTTGACGCTGCGCAGCCGCGTGCTCTTCACGCCGATGTGCTCGACCGTGCCCTGCAGGTCATCGACGGTGAGGAAATCACCGAGCCCGAAGGGCTTGTCGAGCGCGATGGAGAGCGAGGCCAGCAGGTCGCTCAGCACGCTCTGCACGGCGAGCGCGATCGCGATGCCGCCGATCCCGAGCCCGGCCAGCAGCGGGCGGATCTGCACGCCGAGGTTGTCGAGCGCCAGCAGCACCGCGATCCCCCAGATGAGCAGCCCGGCGCTGAAGATCAGCACCGACATCGAGCTCTGCAGCAGCGTATCGGGGGCCGAGGAGCGCAGGCGCCGCTGACCGAGCGCGTAGCGCACCGCGGTCATCGCCCAGATCGCGGCCTGCATCCAGAACAGCAGCACCAGCACGATCGTGAGCCAGCGCTCCACGCGCGGCGGGAAGGTCAGCTCGCGCGAGGCCAGCCACACCGCCACCCCCCACAGGAACACCGCGCTGGTGCGCTCCACCAGCGCGAGCGTCAGGTCGAGGGCCACGTGGGTGCGGCCGGGGGCGCGGCCGCCGAGCCATTTACGCCGTGCCAGCAGCGCCCGCCGCAGCAGCGGCAGGATGGTGAAGGTGACCAGGAAGACGAGCAGCGCGAGCGACCACGTCGCCACGTCGTTGTCGAGGATCACCGTGCGTCCGAAGTCGTGCCAGCCGGCCATGCCCGCCCCTTTGGGCGCGCACCTTAGCAAGCCGCGCGCCCGAGCGCCTACGCCTCGCCCGAGCCGGCCTCGAGGTTGAGCTCGCGGATCTTGCGGGTGAGTGTGTTGCGGCCCCAGCCGAGGAGCCGCGCCGCCTGCTGGCGGTGTCCGCCGGTGCGGCGCAGCGCCACGGTGAGCAGCGCGCGCTCGAACTGCGGCAGCGCCGTGGCCAGCAGCGGCGGCGCCGCCGGCTCGCGCTCCGCCCAGGCACTCAGGGCCGCCGCCCAATCCGCGCTCGGCGGGCCGGCGCGCGCGAGCTCGGGCGGCAGGTCCTGCGGGTGCACGGTGCTGCCCGGGGCCAGCACCGAGAGCCGCCGGCACAGATTGACCAGCTCGCGCACGTTGCCGGGCCATTCGTGGGCGGCGAGGCGCTCGAGCACCTGCGGGGCGAGCGACTTGGGCTCGACGTTGAGCTCGGTGGCGGCGACCGTCATGTAGTGGCGCAGCAGGTCGGGGATGTCCTCGCGCCGCGCACGCAGCGGCGGCAGCTCGATGCGGATGACGTTGAGACGATGGTAGAGGTCCTCGCGGAACAGGCCGCGCGCGAGGCGCTCCTCCAGGCGCTGGTGGGTGGCGGCGATGACACGCACGTCCACGCGGATCGGGGTCTGTCCACCGACGCGGTAGAACTCGCCCTCGGCCAGCACGCGCAGCAGGCGGGTCTGCAGCGGCTGCGACATGTCGCCGATCTCGTCGAGGAACAGCGTGCCGCCGTCGGCCTGCTCGAAGCGGCCGCGGCGCTGGCTGTCGGCGCCGGTGAACGCGCCGCGCTCGTGACCAAACAGCTCCGACTCGAGCAGGTCGGTGGGGATGGCCGCGGTGTTGAGGGCGACGAACGGCCGGCTGGCGCGCGGACTGTGCTGATGCAGGGCGCGCGCCACCAGTTCCTTACCCGTGCCCGACTCGCCGGTGATCAGCACCGTGACGCTCGAGCGTGACAGGCGCCCGATGGCGCGGAACACCTGCTGCATCGCCGCGGCGCGGCCGAGCAACTCGGGGATCTGCCCCGGCTCATCCGCCGGCCCGCCCGGGCCGGGCTGCGCGGCGGCGGCCCGCCGCACCAGCGCCACCGCCTGGTCGATGTCGAAGGGCTTGGGCAGGTACTCGAAGGCGCCCCCCTCGTACGCGGAGACCGCGCTGCCCAGATCGGAGTGGGCCGTCATGACGATCACCGGCAGCGCCGGTCGCGCATCGCGGATCAGGCGCAGCAGCTCGAGCCCGGAGGCCCCGGGCATGCGGATGTCGGTGATCAGCACGTCCGGTGACTCGCGGCGCAGCGCCGCCAGCGCCGGCTCCGCGGCCTCGAAGGCGCGCGGCGCCATGCCATCGTTGCGCAGCGCGCGCTCGAGCACCCAGCGGATCGAGGCATCGTCATCGACCAGCCAGACGCGCAGCGAGGCGGTATTCATGCGGGCTCTCCGAGCGGCAGGAGCAGGGTGAATACCGTGCGTCCGGTCTCGCTCTCGAATTCGATGATCCCGCCGTTGCGGGTGACCAGCTCCTGCGCCACGGCGAGGCCGAGGCCGGTGCCGTTGGGGCGCCCGGTCACGAGCGGGTAGAAGATCGAGGAGCGCAGGTGCGCGGGCACCCCCGGTCCGCCGTCCTCCACCTGCACACTGGCGGCGAGGCGATGCTGGGTCGAGCCGATGATCACCTGCGAGCGGGCGCGGGTGCGCAGCACGATGCGCCCGAGGTCGCCCTGCGCCTGCAGCGCGTTGCGCGCGACGTTGAGCAGCGCCTGGATCATCTGGTGCCGGTCGAGGTGCGCCTCGGGCAGGCTCGGATCGTAGTCGCGCTCGATGAGGATGCCGGGCGGGGCCTCGGCGCGCAGCAGGTGGTGCACGTGCTCGCAGATCTCGTGCACGTTCACCGCCGCCTTGGCGGGGGCACGCGTCGGGCCGGCCATCGAGTCCACCAGCGCGGTGAGCCGGTCGGCCTCGCCGATGATCAGCTGGGTGTACTCGCGCAGCCCCGCCGCGGGCAGCTCGCGCTCGAGCAGCTGTGCCGCGCCGCGCAGCCCCCCGAGCGGGTTCTTGATCTCGTGGGCGAGCTGGCGAACCATGAGCCGGCTGCCATCCAGCCGCGCCAGCAGGTCACGCTCCTGGGAGATGCGCTGGCGCTGCGTGGTGTCGGCGAGCTCGAGCAGCAGCTGCCGGCCGGTGAGCCCGGCGATCGGCGTGACCGTCACGTCGAGGGTGCGGGGCTCGCGCGGCGCGGCCGCGGAGCGCACCGCGACCTCGCGGTCGGCGATGGACTCGTTGCTGGCGAGCGCCCGGCGCAGCGTCGCGCGCAGCGCCGCCGCGTCGTGCAGGACGTCGGTGAACGGGCGCCCGCGCGCGGCGTTGGCGGAGAAGCCGAGCAGGTCCTGCGCGGCGACGTTGGCGTACACCGCGCACAGCTGCGCATCGAGCATCACGATGCCGGTCGAGAGGGCATCGAGCAGATCGGCCGCGTCGAAGTGCGACAGCGGGGAGGGGGCGGCGTACACGGCGGCCATCAGGCCCGCCGCCGGCCGGGGCCTAGTGCGGACGCACCGGGTTGCGCGGGTTGAGCACCGAGGCCTGCTGCACGTGGAAGGTCACCGC
>JAFAPI010000114.1 GCA_019247195.1 Gammaproteobacteria bacterium | reverse complement strand
GCGAGTGACGCCGCCAATGCGCAACAGACACAGACTGTGCTCGTCGCCGATCGGCGTGCGCAGGCGGCCCAGGCACACCGGGCCACGAACTACCGTCGCGCGATCGGGGCCTGCCTCGATGCGCGCGGTTACAGTGTTCGTTGACCTGATCCGCAACATACGGTCTCGATCGGCCAGATTCGCATGGGCTCGCGGGACGCCCAAACGAAACTGCCGCTCTGTGACGAGGTTATTTCGGAGTTGCGCGAGATCCCGGGCGATGAAGAATACTTACAGCAGCACCAGAAATCCTTCGGCACCCGGTCCCTCCGCGTCCTGACTGCCGTTCGTTGCTGCGGCGACGACGAGAAGATGACAGCCGCGGCGTTCGTCCAACAACTCAAACGCGAGGTCCCCGTCGTGGAGGCCAGGCGCGTCTGGCCGCTCTGGCAACCAATGGCGCGCGGGTTCTCGCGTATCACAGCAAAGCGGCTTCGACGAGCCGAGATCTTGTGATCGCCGCGATCCGCCAAGTCTTCGATCAGGCCCAATGAGCCGCGAGGAGGGCTATCCGCTCACAGAGCTGGCCGGCCCGGGGGTCACCTGGGATCCACGCCAGCGCCGGCACCGGGCTCGCCTGCCGTTCGAGCGCACGCAGGTACAATTGGGGGTTGATTCGATCCAGACAGGTTGCGGTCAAGAGGGCTTGAGTGAAAATCCTCTTTGTGTGCTTGGGTAATATCTGTCGTTCCCCGACCGCCGAGGCGGTGCTGCGCACCATGGCGGCGCGCGAGGCCCCTGAGCTCACCCTCGAGGTGGACTCGGCGGGCACGGCCGCCTACCACGTCGGCGAGCCGCCGGACCCGCGCACGCGGGCCGCCGCGGCCCGGCGCGGCTACGACCTCGAGCCCCTGCGGGCCCGCGTCATCGCGAGCGCGGATTTCGAGCGCTTTGATCTCATTCTCGCGATGGATGCCCAGAACCTGCGCGTGCTGCGGCAGCGGGCGCCGCGCGCGGCCCATGAGCGGCTGCGGCTGCTCCTGGAGTTCGCGCCGGAGGGCGAGCTGCGCGAAGTGCCTGATCCGTACTACGGCGGGCCCAACGGCTTCGAGCACGTCCTCGACCTGATCGAGGCAGCCGTACGCGGGCTGCTGGCGCATCTGCGCCAGCGCGCCCGCGCCGCCTGACTTACTCCTCGGAACCCCGCGTCCCGCTGTGATCGGTGGGCGCGGATGACCACACGACGTACGGTTTGCTGTCGTCGTGCTTCGGCGGCGGCTCAAAGTGCGCCAGCGGCGCCGGCTCGTGCGGCACAGCTTCCCGGGGCTCGGCGTGAAAGTGACGCACGGCGGGCGCATCGGCCGCCGCAGGGGGCGCTTCGGTGAAGCCGTTGCCCGGCGCACTGGAGGGTGCGACCGCCTCCATCGCCTCGGTGCGCGGCTCCCCGCTACCGCTCGTGCCTGCCGGGGGCATATCTGTCCGGGACCCCCCGCCGCCGCGCCGTCCGCGACGCCGACCGCGTCGCCGACCCCGGCCCTCGCCCCGCTCCAGGCGGGCCTCGGGACCGCCCGAGGCCGGCGCGGGATGCATGGCCGAATCCGCAGCGGCGCCACTCATCGCCGGCTCCCGCGCAGCGTCGCGGTTGCCCTCCCGTGGGCCGCGCTCCGGACGCCGGTTGCCGTCGCGGCTGCGGTCCCGATCGCGTCGCCCGCGCTCGCGGCCTTCACCCCCGCGACCTTCGCCGCGGTCACGCCGCGGACCCTCTGCATAGCGGGCGCGTGAGCGATCGCGTCGGCCTTCCGGCCGTGCGTCCTCGCGCCGCGGCGCGCGCGCGGGCGGCGCCGCCGCCTCGGGGGGCTCCTGCTCGGAAGTGGCCACCGGCTCCCCGGCCAGGATCTTCTTGAACCGCGCCCAGAAGCCGCCGCCCTGGGCCGCCGCGACCGGCGTTGGCGCCGGGGGCGTCGGGGCGATGGGTGCCGCCGTGCTCGGCAGCAAGGTCGCCACGGCCGGCGCTTCCGGTTGAGGCTTGCGCTCCTGGGCCGACCCCGGCTCGCTGACCTCCGGGGTGGTGGGCATGAGGTAGGTGGCCTGACGATGCTCGGGCTGATCGATCTCGTCATCGCGCACGCGCTTGATCGAATACTCAGGCGTCTGGATGTTCTCGTTGGGAACGATGATCAGCTCCGCCTCGCTCTTGTCCTCGAGCGTGCGCAGCCACTCGCGCTTCTCATTGATGAGATAGGTCGCGACCGGCACCGGCACCTGGGCGATGACGCGCGCGGTGCGGTCCTTGCGCAGCTCCTCGCCGATCAGGCGCAGCACCGCCAGCGTCATGGACTCGACGCTGCGGATGCTGCCGATCCCGACGCAGCGCGGGCAGACGATATGACTCGACTCACCGAGCGAGGGGCGCAGCCGCTGCCGCGACATCTCGAGCAGGCCGAAGCGCGACAGGCGACCGATCTGGATGCGGGCGCGGTCCATGCGCATCGCATCGCGCAGCCGGTCCTCGACCTCGCGCTGGTTCTTGGCCGACTCCATGTCGATGAAATCGATGACGATCAGGCCACCGATGTCGCGGATGCGCAGCTGGCGTGCGATCTCCTCGGCCGCCTCGAGATTGGTGTTGGTGGCGGTGGTCTCGATGTCACTGCCGCGGGTGGCACGGGCGGAGTTGATGTCGATCGACACCAGCGCCTCGGTGTAGTCGATGACGATGCTGCCACCGGACGGCAGCTGCACCTTGTGCGCGTACGCCGATTCGATCTGGCTCTCGATCTGGAAGCGGGTGAAGAGCGGGATATCGTCGGTGTAGAGCTTGAGGCGACGTTGGGCGTCGGCCGGCATGAAGCGCTGCATGTACTCCTGCGCCTTCTGGAAGGCGGCCGGATCGTCCACGAGCACCTCGCCGATATCGTCGGAGAGGTAGTCGCGCATGCTGCGCGTCACGGCATCGCTTTCACGGAACACGAGGAACGGTGCACCGCGGTCGCGGGCCGCCGCCTCGATCTGCTCCCACTGGACCTTGAGGTTGTCCAGGTCCCACTGCAGCTCCTGCGCCGAGCGCCCCACGCCGGCGGTGCGCACGATCGCGCCCATGCCGTCCGGGATCTGCAGCTGGCTCATCACCTCGCGCATCTGGTCGCGGTCCTCGCCCTCGATGCGGCGCGACACCCCGCCGGCGCGCGGATTGTTCGGCATCAGCACCAGGAAGCGCCCGGCGAGGCTGATGAAGGTGGTGAGCGCGGCTCCCTTGGTGCCGCGTTCCTCCTTCTCCACCTGCACCATGAGCTCCTGGCCTTCGCTGAGGAGCTCGCGGATGTTCATGCGCCCACCCTGCGGCTGTTGGCGGAAGTACTCCTTCGAGACCTCCTTCAGCGGCAGGAAGCCATGGCGCGGGGATCCGTAGTCGACGAAGCAGGCCTCGAGCGAGGGCTCGATGCGGGCGATGCGGGCCTTGTAGACGTTCGCTTTTTTCTGTTCGCGGGACGGTAAATCGATACTCAGGTCAAACAGCTTCTGACCATCAACCAGAGCGACGCGCAACTCCTCTTCCTGAGTTGCATTCACAAGCATTCTCTTCATGTGCCCCTACTGTGCGGTAAAGGGCCGGGCAGGATACGTCGGGAGGCCGCGGGCGCAGGGCGCCGCGACTACGAGGGGTGCTTAAGACGGGCGAATGAAAGCGAGTCTCGTTATTCACGTGCACGACCGCCTGCTTTAGCAGTGCGGCTAAGAGAACCCTTCGGTGAACTCAACCGACGGCACCCGCCGCGGAACTCGAGATCGAGATTCGACGCGACTGGCGCGATCCTGTCGGCCCAAGCGATGGCCTCGAATTAAGAGGTCCAACTAAGGTGGCAGACGCAGCCGCCACCACTGGCGCGTCCGAACGTGGCGGACGACGCCGCGAGTATACTCTACAGATCATAGTAGAAACAACGCTTTACGCAGAGGACCCCTTGCCGGAGCCCGAAAGCACCGCTCCCCGCACCCCGGTGAAGCACGTCGAGGTGGCCGCCGAGGATGCGGGGCAGCGGCTCGATAACTTCCTGCACCGCCATCTCGCCGGCGTACCCCGCAGCCGCGTCTATCGCGTGATCCGTAAGGGCGAGGTGCGGGTGAACGGGCGGCGGGCCGGGCCGGAAACCCGCCTGGCCGAGCATGACCGGGTGCGCATCCCCCCGCTGCGCAGCGCGCCGGCGCCTGAGCCGACGGTCCCGGCGGCGGGGCTGCTGCAGCGTCTCGCGCAGGCCATCGTGTACGAGGACGAGCGCATCCTGGTCCTGGATAAGCCGGCCGGGATTGCGGTGCACGGGGGAAGCGGCGTCAGCTTCGGCGTGATCGAGGGCCTGCGTGCGCTGCGGCCGGGAGAGCCCCTCGAGCTCGCGCATCGGCTGGACCGGGACACGAGCGGCTGTCTGATCGTGGCCCGGCGCTCCTCGGTCCTTCGCACGCTCCATGCGCTGCTGCGCGAGGGGGCGGTGGAGAAACGCTACCTCGCGCTGCTGCGCGGACGATGGAATCTCGGCACCAAGCGCCTCGATGTGCCCTTGCGTACCGACCTGCGGGTTGGCGGGGAGCGCACGGTGCGCGCCGCGGCGGCGGGCAAGGCGGCGGTGAGCAGGTTCCGCCCCGTGCAGTTCTTCGGCCGCCTGGCGACGCTGGTGGAAGTTTCGCTCGAGACCGGCCGTACGCACCAGATCCGCGTGCACGCCGAGCACGCCGGACATCCCGTCGCGGGCGATGAGAAGTACGGTGACGCGGAGTTCAACCGGGCGCTCGCCGCGCGCGGCCTGGCGCGCATGTTCTTGCACGCGCACAGTCTCAGTTTCACCTGGCCGCAGGGCGCGCCGTTCAGCATCAACACCCCGCTCCCGGCCGAACTCGCCGGCGTGCTCGATGCCATCGTCGGCACCGGCGCCGCGCGTCGTTAGGGCACGGCGCAGCCCGCCTGACGCAGCGCCTGCGCCACCCAGATGAGTGGCAGTCCCACCAGCGCGGTCGGATCCTCGCTCTCCACGCTCTCGAGTAACGCGACCCCGAGTGCTTCGACTTTGAAACCGCCCGCGCAGTCGAAGGGCCGATCCTGCGTGACGTAGCGCTCGATCTCCTCGGCGCGCAGCGTCCGGAAGTGCACCGTCGTGGTGTCGACGTGGGTGAGGCGGATGCCACCGGGCCCGAGGAGCGCGCACGCGGTGTGAAATCGGGCGCGCGCACCACTCAGTGTCGCCAGTTGCGCGCACGCGCGGTCGGCGTCGCCGGGCTTGTCCAGTACCTCGGAACCGGCCGCGGCCACCTGGTCACTGCCCAGGACGAGCGCCGAGGGGTGCCGCTGTGCTACCGCCTGGGCCTTCGCGACCGCAAGCCGCAGCGCGCGGTCGACGGGCAACTCCTGGGGTCGGGGACTCTCTTCAACCTCGGGTGCGAGCACCTCGAAGGCGACGCCCAGCCGCGCCAGGAGCTCGCGCCGGTACGGCGAGGTGGAGGCCAGGATCACGCGCGGCGGGGTTGGGTCGGGCATGGGCCTTTCGCCTTCGAGAAACAAAGGCTTAGAGCGGACATCGTCTTTGACTTGGGCGGACCCGATACCTATTATACGCGCCCCATGTCGCCGCCCTGGTCGAGGCCTCTCGAGATTGACCGGCTGGCCGATGGCGGAGCCAACGTCGATTTCGAGGTCCCGCTCGCGCAACTCGAGCCGCTGCGGACGCAGCGTCCGGAGCTCGCGGGACACACCGAGGGACGACTGCACTTCACGCGCGATCGCGGCTGGCCGGTCGCGGAGCTGGCGTTGCGTGGCGAGGCGCGGCTGAACTGCCAGCGCTGCCTGCAGCCGCTGCACGTGCGGCTCGAGGCCGAGAGCCGTGTGGCGCTGGTGGCGAGCGAGGCGGATGCGACGCGCGTCCCGGAGGACCTCGAGCCGATGCTCGCTCCCGGTGGACGGACCACCGTGGGCGCGCTCATTACGGAGGAGCTGCTGCTCGCGCTGCCGATCGTGGCCCTGCATGCTGCGCCGGAGGAGTGTCCGGCCCGCGCGGCGGACACGGCGGCGCCTCGGCACCGGCCCTTCGCCGGGCTCGGGGACTTGTTGAAGCGTTCAGAATGAGATCGAGGAGCTGACCCCATGGCCGTCCAAAAGAGCCGCAAGACCCCTTCGCGCCGCGGCATGCACCGCTCGCATGACCGCCTGGCGCGACCGGCGCTGTCGACCGACCCGCAATCGGGCGAGACCCACCTGCGCCACCGCATCACCCCCGATGGGTTCTATCGCGGCCGGCGAGTCCTGGAAAAGCCTGCCGAAGCCGACGAAAAGGAATAGCGCCTCGCTCCACCTGGGGCGTTTAAGGGTCCGGCGTGCAGCCGATCGCCATTGACGTAATGAGCGGCGACAACCCGCCGGGCGACTACGTCGCCGGCGCGTTGCGCGCGCTCGCGGACGACGCGGAGCTGCGGGCCCTCTTGGTGGGCGATGGCGATCTCATCAACCGCGCGCTGGCGGGTGCGCCCGCCGCGGTGCGCGAGCGTGCTGCGGCCATCGCCGCCTCGCAGATCGTCACCATGGAGGAGAAACCGCGCGAGGCGATCCGGCGCAAGAAGGATTCGTCGATGCGCGTGGCGATCGACCTGGTGCACGAGGGACGCGCCGCGGCGGCGGTCAGCGCCGGCAACACCGGCGCACTCACCGCCATCGCGCACTTCGTGCTCAAGACCGTTCCGGGCGTGGAACGAGCGGCGATCATCTCGGCCATCCCCGCGGCCCACGGTCTTACCCAGATGCTCGACCTCGGCGCCAACACCAAGGCGACCCCCGAGCAGCTGCGTCAGTTCGCGGCCATGGGAGCCATCGTGGCGCGCGACGTGTACGGACTCCCCCAACCACGCATCGGTCTGCTCAATATCGGCGAGGAGGACATGAAGGGTCACGAGGTGGTGCAGGCGGCCCACGCGCTGCTGAGCGCCGGCCCGCTGAACTACGTCGGCTTCGTCGAGGGCGATGACATCTTTTCCGGAGACGTCGACGTCGTCGTCACCGACGGATTCACCGGCAATGTGGCGCTCAAGACCATGGAGGGCCTGGCCGGACTCATCGCCGCGCGGCTGCGTCAGGAGTTTCAAGCCTCCACCGGAGCGCGGCTCGCCGGCCTCGTGGCGCGCGGGGTCCTGCGCCGCGCCGCGGCGGGACTGGATCCGCGCCGCTACAACGGCGCCTGCATGGTCGGACTTGCCGGGATCGTGGTAAAAAGCCACGGTCGCGCCGACGGTGTCGCTTTCGCGCGCGCGATCGGTACGGCAGCCCGCGCTGCACGACACGGCATCACGACGCAGATAGCCGAGGCCCTCAAGCCCCAGGCGCTGCCCGCGGAAGGGACGCTCGCTTGATCTACTCGCGCATCGCGGCCACCGGCGCCTACCTCCCCGAGCGCGTGCTGACCAATGCGGAGCTGGAGAAGCTGGTCGACACCACCGATGAGTGGATCCGCACCCGTACCGGCATCGAGCGGCGCCACATCGCCGCCGCGGGAGAGACCACGGTCGATCTGGCCGAGCGCGCCGCCCGGCGCGCGCTCGATGCGGCCGGCGTGGCACCGGGCGAGGTGGATTTCATCGCCTTCGGTACCACGACCCCGGACCTGATCTTTCCCAATTGCGGGGTGCTGCTGCAGGAGCGCCTCGGCTGCTACGGCGTTCCGGCCTTCAGCCTGGAGACGGCCTGCTCGGGGTTCATGTACGCGCTCTCGATCGCCGACAAGTACGTGCGCTGCGGCGACGCGAAGCGCGCACTCGTGGTCGGCGCCGAGACCCTCTCACGCATCACGGACTGGAAGGATCGGGCCACGGCCGTGCTCTTCGCCGACGGTGCCGGGGCGGTGGTGCTGGAGCCGGCCGCAGCACCGGGCGTACTCTCGACGCACCTGCACGCGGATGGGCGTCACCAGGAGCTGCTCTACTGCGGCAGTGGCGTCTCCAAAGGCCTGAGCCTGAGCCCGGCGATCACGATGGCCGGCAAGGAGGTCTTCAAGATCGCCGTGAGCAAGCTCGGCTCGGTGGTGGACGAGACACTCAGCGCGAATGGCCTGGAGCGCGGAGCCCTGGACTGGCTCGTGCCGCACCAGGCCAACATCCGCATCATCCAGGCGACCGCCACCAAGCTCGCCATGCCGATGGAGCGCGTCATCGTCACCGTGCAGGACCACGGCAACACCTCCGCCGCCTCCGTGCCGCTGGCGCTTGACGTCGGGGTGCGCGACGGGCGCATCAAGCGCGGCGACCTGCTGCTGCTGGAGGCGTTCGGCGGCGGATTTACCTGGGGCTCGGCGCTGGTGCGCTACTAAGCAGCGGCAGTCAGCCGCGGCCCAGAAGCAAACGCCGCGCGATGCGCGGCGTTTGCCTCAATCGACCTGAAAGCTGGCGATTTACTTGGAGACAGACCGCTTGAACATGCGGTCGATCTTCTCATTCGTCGCGTCACAGCACGACTGACTCGCGTGAGCCGCAGCCAGCGCCTGGTTGGCCGTGCTCTGCGCACCGCTCGCGGACTGCCCCGCCGACGATGCGGCGCTGTTGGCCTGGTCAGCCGAGCTCTTGGCCGCGGAGGCGTCGCCCTGGACCTTCGCCAGCTGCGCCTTCAGGTCATCGACCTGCGCCTGCAGTGGCTTCAGATCCGTACAGCCAGTTAGTCCAATCATTACTGCCGCGGCAGCCGCCGCAGTCACAACGCTCGCGCACTTCATACACGTCCCCTTTGGGTTGTTGATTCGGGAGTCCTGATTAACCGAAGCGACTCCGGGGGGCAAGTTCCTCCGTCGTTCGCTGTTGTAACTGCATCAAATTTACCCCCGGAATGCAACTCCAAACACGCGCGTTGTCTTCGTGACGCGACACATGAATCGCGCGTAACGTGTTGGTGTACGCGGAAGATCACAGCGCAGTGCGGCGTCGCGCGTCAGCTCGCGCGCGCGCTCGCGCGCTTGTTGGCGATACGCCGCTTGCGCGCAAGAAAAATCTGACACGCGCGTGAGAAATTTCGTCGATGGCGTGAACGCACACTGAATGGCGAGGGCAGAGCCCACGCTCGTGCAACGCACGGCAATTTTTTTATTCGCCCCTTGCCTGCCGGCACTCTCTGGATATAATCACAGTAGCTGTATATAAAAACAGGAAGCCTCCATGTCTGACCTTACCCCCCGACAGACCCAGATCCTGAGGCTTATCCAGCGCTTTATCGGCGAGACGGGTATGCCCCCCACCCGCGCGGAGATTGCCCGTGAGCTCGGTTTTCGCTCGGCCAATGCCGCGGAGGAGCACCTGCGGGCCCTCGCACGCAAGGGGGTCATCGCACTGGTGCCGGGCACCTCGCGGGGGATTCAGCTCAAGGACACCATCCGGGAGCAGATGGGACTGCCCCTCATCGGGCGCGTGGCCGCCGGCAAGCCCATCTTCGCCGAGGAGAATTTCGAGGCGCGTCTACAGGTCGACCCCGGACTGTTTCAGCCCCGGCCGCACTACCTGCTGAAGGTCATCGGCATGAGCATGAAGGACGCGGGGATCTTGGATGGGGAT
Source organism: Gammaproteobacteria bacterium (assembly GCA_019247195.1). GTDB lineage: Bacteria > Pseudomonadota > Gammaproteobacteria > Steroidobacterales > Steroidobacteraceae > 13-2-20CM-66-19. Next base: position 55,659 of record JAFAPI010000114.1, on the reverse strand, counting down.
CTGGTGGCGGTGCATCGCACCGCGGAGGTGCGCAGCCGGCAGATCGTGGTTGCGCGGCTGGAGAATGAGGTCACCGTGAAGCGCTACCGCCAGGAAGGTTCGGTGGTGTGGCTGATGCCCGAGAACGCCGAATTCGAACCGATCCGCGTGGATCTCAAGCAGGAGCCCCTGCTCATCGAGGGGATCGTCGTCGGCGTGCTGCGTCGCGGGACCCGCACCGGCCTCTCGTGACGCACCCCCGCCTGCCTTCTCTGCCCTCCACCGAGGTCCTGTTTCTGCCCGTACCCAGAGCGCCATGGACGGGGATGCGAACATCGCTCGTTTACTCGAGCACCCGGCCATCTGGCGCGGTCGCAGTGCCGCGCCGCAGGCGTGCTGGCCGAGCGGCTTCACGGCGCTCGACGCCCGGCTGCCGGCAGGAGGCTGGCCCCGCAGTGGCTTGATCGAGGTGCTCGCCCGCTTCGGCAGCGGCGAGCTGACGATCCTCTTGCCACTCCTGGCGCAGCTCACGCAGCGCGCCAGCGGGCGCTGGTGCGTATGGGTGGCACCGCCGCTGCTGCCCTTCGCACCCGGCCTCAGTGCCCAGGGCGTGAGACTCGAGCGCATCGCCCTGGTCAGTGGCGAGCAGCCGTTGTGGTCCTTCGAGCAAGTGCTGCGTTCGGGCGCCTGTGATGCGGCGCTCGCCTGGATCGCGCACCTGCGACCCCGGGATACTCGCCGCCTCCAGCTCGCCGCGACCCACGGCCGCACCCTGGGTGTGCTGTTCCGGGCGCGTGGCGCCGCCCGCGAGCCTTCCGCCGCGCAGCTGCGTCTGGCAGTGTCGCCGGCTGCGCTCGGCGTGCGGGTCACGATCCTCAAGGGCCGCAGTGCGACCGGCTCGTCGCTGCAGCTGACACCGCCCCTGTGCGAGGGCTCATCATGAGCCGCGCTTCGCGCCACCGGGCGCCCCCGCGGCCGAGCGTCTCGCCCCCCACGGCGCCGCTCGCGCCGCTCGCTCTCGTGCCGCCGGCCGGTGTGGCATCCGCCGCACGGGAGCTCTGGGCCGCGCTGCAGCTGGGCGCAGGCCCGACGGCGCCGCTGGAGGCGCTTGCGGAGCAGGCACTCAGCTTCACCCCACGGGTGAGCCTCGAGCCACCGGACGCACTCCTGCTCGAGGTGCAGGGCAGCCTGAAGCTGTTTGGCGGTGTGGAGGGACTGCGGGCCGCACTTCAGCGAAATTTCGGCGTCGCCGGGGCGCTGGCTCTGGCGCCGACGCCGCTGGCGGCCCTGCTGCTGGTGCGGGGCGGCCGGCACGCTGCGGTGCTCGAGCGGGCGCGGCTGACCGGCCAGCTCGCATCTTTGCCCCTGCAGGTGCTGCGTTGGCCGGATGAGCGGCTCGAGCGGCTCAAGCGCGTGGGCGTACGCACGCTCGGGGCGCTGCTGCGCCTGCCGCGGGGCGGATTTGCGCAGCGCTTCGGGGTAGCGGCGCTGCGCGAGCTCGACCAGGTCACCGGAAGGCTGCCAACCGTACGGCACTGGTTTCAGGCGCCGCTGCGCTTTCGTCGCCGTCGCGAGCTGTGCTGCGAGCTCGAGGACCACGAGCGGCTGCTCCTGGCGCTGGAGGTGCCGCTCACTGAGCTGGAGCGTTTCCTGCGGTCGCGTGGCCTGGGCGTGGCGCAGCTGCAGTGCCAGTTCCTGCACCGCCAGCTCCCGCCCACGCTGTGCGAGCTGAAGCTCGCGGCCCCCGCGACCCGGGCGGCACATCTGAGCGCGTTGTTGCAGGAGCGACTGCGCCGTGTGCGTCTGCCCGCGCCGGTGCGCGCACTCGAGCTGCGCACCTCGGCGCTGCTTCGGCACGGCCCGCCCAGCGCCTCGCTGTGGCAGCCCGGCGAACAGGGCGGGGCGGCCGTGGGGCAGGAGACGGATCTCATTGAACGCTTACGGGTTCGTCTCGGTGAGGACTGTATCCACGGCCTGCGCCTGCACGACGATCACCGTCCGGAGCGCGCCTTCGCCCGCACCGAGCCGCCATCGCTGACTCGGGCGACGCCGACGACGCGCCCGCCGCCGCCTGCCGCGCGGCCGCTCTGGCTGTTGCCGGCGCCGCAGCCGCTCGCGCTGCGGGCGGGGGTGCCGCAGCGGGAGGGTCCGCTGCGGCTGCTCGGCACGCCCGAGCGCATCGAGAGCGGTTGGTGGGATGGCGAGGACGTGGTGCGGGATTACTACACCGCGCTCGATGTCCGCGGCGCCCGGCTGTGGGTGTATCGCGAGCGGCGCGCGCCGCATGGCTGGTTCCTGCAGGGGATATTCGGATGAGCGCGGCGTCGGTGGGTTATGCCGAGCTGCACTGCCTGAGCAACTTCAGCTTCCTGCGCGGCGCCTCGCACCCGCACGAGCTCGTACAGCAGGCGATCGCGCTCGGCTACCGTGCACTGGCGCTGACGGATGAATGTTCGATGGCCGGCGTCGTGCGCGCCCACATGGCGGCGAAGGAGCGACCGCTCAAATTCATCGTCGGCAGCGAGTTTCGCCTCAGTTGCGGCCTGAAGTTCGTGGCCCTCGCCATCGATCGGCACGGCTACGGGCGTCTGTGCCGGCTCATCACGCGCGCGCGCCGCGCCGCGCCCAAGGGCAGCTACACGCTGACACGCGCGCAGCTCGATGAGGCCTGCCTCGAACAGTGCTTCGTGCTGTGGGTGCCGGGCGCGGTTCCCGCGCCCGAGGAGCTGCTGTGGCTGCAGGCGCGCTACGGTGCGCGGCTGCGCATCGCGGTGGAGCTGCTGCGCGAGGGCGAGGACGCGCGGCGGCTGGGCGTCCTGCAGGCCCTCGGCGTGGCGCACGGGGTGCCGCTGCTCGCCAGCGGCGATGTGCACATGCACGTGCGCGCCCGGCGGCCGCTGCAGGATGCACTCACCGCCGTGCGGCTCAACGTGCCGCTCAGCGAAGCGGGCACCCGTCTTTATCGCAACGGCGAGCGCTACCTGCGCGAGCCACAGCGCCTGGCGCGGCTGTACCCGGCGGCGCTGCGCGCCGAAGCGGTGGCGGTGGCCGCGGCCTGTCACTTCAGCCTCGAGGAGCTGCGCTACGAGTACCCGCACGAGCTCGTACCGCCAGGCCGCACCGCCACCGAGTACCTGCGTGAGCTCACCGAGGCGGGCGCGCACTGGCGCTGGCCGGGCGGCGTCCCGGCGCGCGAGCGTGCGGCCATCGAGCACGAACTCGAGTTGATCGCGGAGCTCGGTTACGAGCCGTATTTCCTCACCGTGCAGGACATCGTCGCCTACGCCCGCCGGCGGGGAATTCTCTGTCAGGGCCGCGGCTCGGCGGCCAATTCGCGCGTCTGCTACTGCCTGGGGGTGACCTCGGTGGATCCGCAGCGCGGCGGCTCCCTGCTCTTCGAGCGCTTCATCTCCCGCGAGCGCAACGAGCCGCCTGACATCGACATCGACTTCGAGCACGAGCGGCGCGAGGAAGTGTTCCAGTACGTGTACGCCAAGTACGGGCGCGAGCGGGCGGCGATCGCCGCCACCGTGATCATGTACCGCGCGCGCAGCGCGCTGCGCGACCTCGGCAAGGTGTTCGGCCTGAGCGTGCAGGAGAGCACCCGCCTGGCGAGCGTCATGCAATGGTGGGACTCCGGCACCAGCCTGCCGGAGCGCGTGCGCGCGGCTGGCTTTGACCCGGCGAGCCCCTGGCTGCCGCGGCTGCTCGCGCTGGCGCAGGAGCTCATCGCCATGCCCGGCTTTCCGCGCCACCTGTCCCAGCACGTCGGCGGATTCGTGATCTCGGAGGGACTGCTCGAGGAGCTGGTCCCGGTCGAGAACGCGGCGATGCCCGAGCGCACGGTCGTGCAGTGGGACAAGGACGATCTCAACGATCTGGGACTTCTCAAGGTGGACCTCTTGGCCCTGGGCATGCTGAGCGCGCTGCGACGCGCCTTCGCGCTGGTGAACGAGTTCCGCGGCACGCATTACGGGCTCGGCGAGCTGCCGGCCGAGGACGAGGCGGTCTACGACATGATCTGCCGGGCCGACACCGTCGGGGTCTTTCAGATCGAGTCGCGCGCGCAGATGGCGATGCTGCCGCGGCTGCGGCCGCGCTGTTACTACGACCTGGTGATCGAGGTGGCGATCGTGCGCCCCGGACCCATCCAGGGGGACATGGTCCATCCTTACCTGCGCCGGCGCAGCGGTGCGGAGGCGGTGGCGTACCCGAGCGAGGAGGTCCGCGAGGTGTTGGAGCGCACCCTCGGGGTGCCGATTTTCCAGGAACAGGTGATGCAGATCGCGATCGCCGCGGCAGGCTTCTCGCCCGGTGAGGCGGACGCGCTGCGCCGGGCGATGGGCGCGTGGAAAAAGACCGGCGGCCTGGATCCGTTCCGCGAGCGCTTGCTACAGGGCATGCATGAACGCGGCTACGGCGCGGAGTTCGCCGAGCGCATCTACCAGCAGATGCTCGGCTTTGGCGAGTTCGGCTTTCCCGCCTCCCATGCCGCCAGCTTCGCGCTGCTGGTGTACGACTCGGCGTGGCTCAAGCGCTACGAGCCCGCGGCCTTCGCCTGCGCGCTGCTCAACAGCCAGCCCATGGGCTTCTACGCACCGGCGCAACTGGTGCGGGACGCGCGTGAGCACGGCGTCGAGGTCCGCCCGGCCGATGTTTGCGTGAGCCTCTGGGACTGTACGCTCGAGCGCTGCGCGGACGGTGCCGCGGCGCTGCGGCTCGGCCTGCGCATGGTGAAGTCACTGAGCGAGGCGGCGGTGCAGCGTCTGCAGGTCGCGCGCGCGGCCGAGCCCTTCACGAGCGTGCAGGATCTGGCGCAGCGCGCGAGCCTCGACCGCGGCGACCTCGAGGCTCTCGCCGCGGCCGGTGCCCTTGCCGCCCTGAGCGGCAACCGCCATCTGGCCTTCTGGGAGGTGGCGGGGGCCGAGCGCCCGCTGCCGCTGTCCTTCGGGGCGGGCCGCGGCGTGCAGGCCGAGGAGGGGTATCCGCTCTTGCGCGCTCCCAGCGAGGGGGAGGGCATCAGCGCGGACTATGCCTCGCTCGGGTTGACCCTCGGACGCCACCCGCTCGCGCTGCTGCGGGGACGACTGCGTGCCGGCTCCCTGCAATCCGCCGCCGAGGTGCGCGCCCAGGGCAACGGTGCACGCGTGCGCACCGCGGGGCTGGTCCTCATGCGCCAGCGACCCGGCACCGCCGGCGGGGTCACCTTCGTCACGCTGGAGGATGAGAGCGGGCAGATTAATGTCATCGTCTGGGAGCGCACCGGGCGCGCCCAGCGGGCCCCGCTGCTGCAGTCGCGCCTGCTCGAGGTGCACGGTGAGCTGCAGCAGCAGGAAGGCGTCACCCACCTCATCGCCCACCGCCTCATCGACCGCACGGCGCTGCTCGGCGCGCTCACCACGCGCTCGCGCGATTTCCGCTAGGCGCGCTCAGTGCCGGGGCTTGCCGCGGCCCTTGCGCGGTTTCTCGCCCTCATCGCCGATCTCGTAGGTGTCGAAGTCGCTGGTGAGCTCGGCGGTGTGCTTGTCCTCGAGCAGTCGCTCGAGGCGCCGCCAGGCGGGGTCGCCGTTCTTCTGGCCGCGCCGCTTGGCAAGATCGAGGTCCTTGATGACCTGATCCAGGTCGACGTCGCCCTCCTCGCTGACGGGCTCGTCGTCTTCCTCTTCCTCAAACTCGTCTGATTCCGGCTTCTCGCTCATGGCGGGACTGAGGTCCTCACCTGGAATTGGACGGCGCGAACTTAAATCAGATGCCGGGCGCGTGCAATCGCGCGGCGTGACTTTGTGAAGCGGTGCCGCTTTGCTGCCTAGTGGATGAGCGTGCTCATCTGGAAGATCGGCAGCAGCATGGCGAACACGATGCCCATGACGAACAGTCCCATCACCACGATCAGCAGCGGTCCGAGCAGCCCCACCATCGCCGCCAGCAGCGCGTCGAGCTCGCGCTCCTGGCTGATCGCGGCGCGCTCGAGCATGCTCTCCAGCTGCCCGCTGGACTCGCCGCTGGAGATCAGATGGATGGTCATGGGCGGGAACAGGCGGCTGGCCGCCAGCGAGCGGCCGATCGGCGCCCCCTCGCGCACCCGCGCCGCCGCATCGCTCACCGCATCGCGCATCGGCAGGTTGGTCACCACCTCGCCGGCGATGCGCATCGCTTCCAGCACCGGCACCGAGCTGGCCGAGAGGATGCTGAAGGTGCGCGTGAAGCGCGCGGTGTTGAAGCCGCGCACCAGCTTGCCGACCAGCGGCAGACGCAGCTGGAAGAGGTGATAGCGGCGCCGCGCCGCGGGGTCGCGCAGCCAGCGCCGGAACAGCCACACCGCCACGGCCGCGAGCACCACGGCATAGAGGCCGTAGCTGCGGAAGAAATCGCTGACGCCGATGAGGGCGCGGGTGATCAGCGGCAGTTTGGCCTTGCTCGACTCGAACACCGACACGACCTTCGGCACCACGTAGACCAGCAGCGCCGAGACGATGCCGAAGCACAGCACCGTCAGCACAATCGGGTACAGCAGCGCGGCGAGCACCTCCTGGCGGGTCTGCTCGCGCCCCTCGGTGTACTCGGCCAGGCGCTCGAGGACCTCATCGAGGTGGCCGGCCTGCTCGCCCGCGGCGACCGTGGCGCGGTAGATCTCGGGAAACACGCGCGGAAACTCGGCGAAGCCGTCGGCGAGGGTGTGACCCTCCATGACGCGCGCGCGCACGCCGAGCACGATGCTCTGCACGCGCGGCTTCTCGGTCTGCTGCGAGACCGCCAGCAGCGCCTCCTCGAGCGGCAGCCCGGCGCGCACCAGGGTGGCAAGCTGGCGGGTGAAGAGCGACAGGTCGGCCGCCGACACGCGCCGCGCCAGGCTGAAGGACTGCTGGCGGGTCGCCTCGCGCTGCGCGACCTCTGCCACGCTGACGGGCAGCAGCCGCTGCTCGCGCAGCAGCTGACGGATATGTCGGGGGGTATCGCCTTCGAGGATGCCGTGGCGCTCCTGGCCACCGGCATCGAGCGCGGTGTACTCGAAAGCCCCCACTCAGTCCTCGCGGGTGACGCGCAGGACTTCCTCGAGGGTGGTCTCGCCGCGCAGCACCCGGGCGCGCCCGTCGTCGCGGATGGAGGGGGTGCTGAGGCGGGCATGCCGCTCGATCTCCTGCTCCGACACCCCGTCATGGATCATGGTGCGCATCGTGTCATCGACCACGATCAGCTCATAGATGCCCGAGCGGCCGCGGTAACCGCCGGTGGTGTCGCGTCCGGGGCGGTACAAGGTCGGGGAGGGGTCGTGGGGACCCAGGTTGAGCAGCCGCCGCTCGTACTCGCCCGCCTGGAAGGGTTGCTTGGTGTCAGGGCTCAGCACGCGCACCAGGCGCTGCGCCAGCACGCCGATAAGGCTCGAGGACAGCAGGAACGGCTCGATGCCCATGTCGCGCAGGCGGGTGATGGCGCCGGCGGCGGTGTTGGTATGCAGGGTCGAGAGGACCAAGTGGCCGGTGAGGCTCGCCTGCACGGCGATCTGCGCCGTCTCGAGGTCGCGGATCTCGCCGATCATCACCACGTCGGGGTCCTGGCGCAGGATGGCACGCAACCCGCGCGCGAAGGTCATCTCCACCTTGGTATTGACCTGGGTCTGGCCGATGCCGTCGATGTAGTACTCGATCGGGTCCTCGACCGTCATGATGTTGCGGGTGTTGTCGTTGAGGCGCTCGAGCGCCGCATAGAGCGTGGTGGTCTTACCCGAGCCGGTGGGGCCGGTCACGAGCAGGATGCCGTGCGGCTTGTGGATCAGCTCGTCGATGGCCTGCTGGGTGCGCGGGTCCATGCCGAGCGAGTTCAGGTCGAGCTTGCCGGCCTGCTTGTCGAGGATACGCAGCACCACGCGCTCGCCGTGACCGGACGGGATGGTCGAGACGCGCACGTCCACCGCCCGCCCGGCGATGCGCAGGCTGATGCGTCCGTCCTGCGGCAGGCGCTTCTCGGCGATGTCGAGCCGCGACATGACCTTGATGCGCGACACGACCAGTGGTGCCACCGCGCGGCGCGACTGCAGCACCTCGCGCAGCACGCCATCGACGCGGAAGCGGATGACCAGGCGGTTCTCGAAAGGCTCGATGTGGATGTCGGAGGCGTTTTCCTTGACGGCCTGGGTGAGCACCGCATTGATGAGGCGGATGATCGGGGCGTCGTCCTCGCTGTCGAGCAGGTCCGCCTGCTCAGGCAGCTCCTGCGCCAGGTGCGCAAGATCGGTGGTGTCGTCGAGCCCCTCGACCGCCTGCATGGCATCCGAGCCCGCCTCGTAGGCGCGGCGCAGCAGCTCGTCGAACTGCGCCTCCGGTACCCGCTCGAGGCGCACGGCGCGGCGCAGGTAGCGGCGCACTTCGGCGAGCGCCTGCGGTGAGGCACTGTCCCGGTAGGTGCACTCCGCCACCCCGTCCACCACGCGGTTGACGAGCACGCCGTGGCGCTTGGCGAAGGCGAAGGACAGGCGCCGCTCGGCTGGAAGCTCCGGCGCCGCACTCAGCGCCTTGTCCGCCAGCTCGCTCACGGCCGCGGGGTCACGTCCGGGGTCTCGGGTGCCGGCGTGGCGTTGGGCGCGGGTGCCGGCGCGCCCGGCGGCAAGGCGCCCGGGGGCGGCGCATTCGGCTCCGCCTGCGGCTGCCCCTGCGAGGAGGGCGGCGTGCGGCCCGGGGCCGGCGGGGGCGGCGGCGGGGTGTTATCGGCGCCCGAGCGCTGCTGCCACTGCGGCAACGGCTCGAGTCGCCCGCGCGAGGTGCCCGGCAGCAGCGGCAGCGCCTCGCGCCGCTCCAGGCCGCGCTCCTGGTCGCGCATGTAGTTGTACTTGAGGTCGGTCTCGTAGGCCGCCTGGGCCTGATCGCGCAGGATCTTCGGCCGGATGAACATGATCAGGTTGTTCTTGGTCGAGCTCGCGTTTCGGGTCTTGAACAGCAAGCCGATGAGCGGAATGCTGCCGAGGTAGGGCACGCGCTGCTCGCCCTTGACGCTGTTGTCCTCGATCAGGCCGCCGAGCACCACCACGCCGCCATCCTCGATCAGCACGGTGGTGGTGATGGTGCGCTTGTTGGTGACCAGGTCGACCGCGCCGGCCGGTTTCTGCCCGATGCTCGAGCTCTCGATCGAGATCTTGAGCATCACCGCCGAGCCCTCGGGCGAGATGGTGGGCGTCACCTTGAGAATCGTGCCGACTTCCTGGCGCTGAATGGTCTGGAACGGATTCACGGCCCCGCCGGTGACCGCGGTGGTGTTGGTGAACTGTCCGGTGATGAACGGCACTTCCTGCGCCACCTTCAGCTCCGCCTCCTGGTTGTCCATGGTGACCGCGGAAGGAGTGGCGACGACGTTGGTGTTGGTGTCGCCGCGGATCGCGCGCAGCATGGCCGCGAAGTTGATGCCCGTGCCGGCGATGCGGCCGATGCCGATGGTCGTGCCCTGCAGCAGCGTCGTCGAGGCGTTGCTCGGATTCTGGATGGCCCCCGCCAGATCGACGATGCTCGTGCCCCCGACCGGACTGACGAAGCTGCCGACCGGGATGTTCTGGCCGTTGGAGAAGGCCGCCCAGTTGATGCCCAGCTCTGAGCTCTTGTCGACGTCGACCTCGGCGACTATCGCCTCGACCAGAACCTGCGGGCGGCGGATGTCGAGCTTGTCGATGATGTCCATGACCGCGCGCATGATCTTGGGTGGCGCGGTGATGACCAGTGCGTTGTTGGCGGGGTCGGCCCAGACCATGGCGTTGCGCTCGGCCTGCGCCAGCGGCGAACCGCCGCCGCCGGCCGGGGCGCCCGCGCCGCCGGGCGCCGCGGTCGACTGGGCGATGCCGGTGATCTGTTCCTTGAGCTTCGGCGCGATTTTCTCCGCATCCGCGTAGTGCAGGTAGCGCACGCGCGTGTCGCCACCGGACTCGAGCGGGGTGTCGAGGTGGGCGATCAGCGCGCGCAGCTTCAGCCGCTGCGACTGCTCGCCGGCGATGATGACGCTGTTCGAGCGCTCATCCGCCACCACCTTGACGGCGGCGCCCTCGGCCGCCGCCGGCCCCTGGTAGAGCGAGTTCACCACGCGCACGATCTCGGCGGCCGAGGCATCGTGCAGCGGCACGATCTCCGGCTCGCTGCTGCCGACCTGATCGATGCGGTGGATGATGCGCACGATGCGATCGACGTTGCTGGCGTGATCCGAGATGATGATGACGTTCGAGGCCGGATAGGCGGCGAGGTTGCCGTACTGCGCCACCAGGGGCCGCAGGATCGGGATGAGTTGGGTGGCGCTGACATTCTTCACGTCGAGCACCTGGGTGACGAACTCGTCCGACTTGCCGTTGAGGCGGTCGGGCAGATCGATTGCCGGCATGGCGCGCGCGTTGGCATCCGGCACGATCTTGACTACGTTGCCGGTCGGCACGGCGACGAATCCGTACACCTGCAGAATCGAGAGGAAGGCCTCGTAGAACGCCGCCGGTGACATGGCCGTCGAGGACAGCATGGTCACCTGGGCCCGCACCCGCGGATCGATGATGAAGGTCTTGCCGGTCGCCGCGCTCACCGCCTCGGCGATCTGCTGGATGTCGGCGTCCTTGAAGTTCGGCGTGATGCGCTGGGCCTGCTGGGCCTGCGCCAGCGCCGCCAGCAGCAGGATGGCCAGCGTACGCACGAGCCAAGTCGATAAGGCTTTCATCAGTTCAGTTTCCCCCGCGCGCCGCTACTGCCCGGCGCTCTCGCCACCCGGCGGCTCCTGCGGCGCGGGCACCGGCTCGGCGCCGCCCGGCACGCCGGTCGCGTTGGAGGCGGCCTGCGCCGCGGCTTGGGCCGCGACCGCGTCCGCTTCCTGCGCAACCTGCGCTATGTTCAACACCAGATCCTGCGTCTGTCCGCCGCGGATAACTGTGATGTGCGCCTCACTGGCGTTCGAGAGTGTGTGCAGGATCTGCTGGCCGCGGGCCGGGTCATCGAGCGGCGTGCCGTTGATGGCGGTGACCTGATCGCCCGGGCGCAATCCGAGCCGCATGAAGGTCGCCCGATCGCGCCCCGGGTAGACGCGGAAGCCGTTGAGCTTGCCCCGGTCCATCACCGGCTGGGGTCGCATCACATCCCCGATCAGACCCGGCTGCTCGGTGACGATGCGGCGCATGCGCTCCAGGGCCGGGTTCTCGTTCTGCAGCACCGCGGCGGAGGGCGGCGGCGCGGTGGCGCTGCTCTGACGCGGCAGGGCGAGCGATTCGAGCTGCCCGTTACGGTCGATGATGACCCGGTCGTTATAGACCGAATGCAGCTTGGCACCGCCCGGCACGTTGTCGCCGACCGCATACACCTTGGTGCTCTGCGCGGTCTGGCCGAGGATCGCGAGCCCGTTCTGGGGCTCGGCGCCCGCGATGATGCCCGTGAGCACCAGGGGAATCTGCGTCGGCGCCGCGTTGGCCTCATCGGGCTTGGGCGCAGGCGCGGCACCGAACAGGTGAGCGTTGGTGAGCGCCGCGAGATCGAGTCGCGCGGGCGGCGCGCTGGCGGTGCGCGCACCGGGCGGAGCGACCTTGCCGCCATTGCCGGCGATGTCGGTGAGGATGAGCGCGGCCTGGACGCCGATTGCGAGAGCCAGGGTCCAGGTTGCGATGCGCGGGCCCTCGGTGAGCAGCAGCGCGCGCCAGCGCTCGTGCGCCGGGAGATGCTCGAGCCAGGAAGCCGCGTTCATGAGCTGAAAACCATGCGCTGTATGTGGACCTCGCGAGGGGCCGACCGTAGGCCGCGCGCGCCGGATGCGGGCGCGCCGCGCCCGTCGCGGCCGCCATCATAAGGGCGTGGCGGTTGCGCTCTCAAGCGATTGTTTCTGCAGGAGTAACGACTGCTCCTTCTGGCAGGCTTGTGTTGCCGTTTCGCGACCCCTATAAAGAACCTCATGCCTGATCCTCATCCGGTGAAACCCGATACCGGCATCGTCGTCGAGGAGGCACGACCGGAAGTCAAGCAGCCGCCGCTCTATCGGGTGGTTCTGCTCAATGACGACTACACCCCCATGGAGTTTGTCGTCGATGTGCTGGAAAAGTTCTTTTCCCTGAATCGTCCGACTGCAACGCGGGTCATGCTTGAGGTACACACCAAGGGGAAAGGGGTATGCGGGGTCTTCACATACGAGATCGCGGAAACTAAGGTGGCACAGGTGACCACGTACGCGCGCGACCACCAGCACCCGCTGATGTGCACGCTGGAAGAGGCCTGAGGCGACAGGATTTAGCGAAAGGTTTGCGTAGTGCTGTCCAACGAGCTTGAGTATTGCCTGAATGATGCCTTCCATCAGGCGCGTGAGGCGCGTCATGAGTACCTGACGGTCGAACACCTGCTGCTCGCGATCCTCGACACCCCGAAGGTGCGCGAGGTGCTGCGCGCCTGCGGTGCCGACCTGGCGCAGTTCAAGCAGGAGCTGAAGGAGCACATCGAGCAGTCGACACCGAAGCTGGAGGAAGGCGAGGAGCGCGAGGTGCAGCCCACGCTCGGCTTCCAGCGCGTGCTGCAGCGGGCCGTGTTCCACGTGCAGTCGAGCGGCAAGAAGGAGGTCGGCGTTACCAACGTGCTGGTGGCCATCTTCAGCGAGAAGCAGAGCCACGCCGTATTCCTCCTCAACCGCCGCCGCGTGACGCGGCTTGACGTGGTCAACTACATCTCGCACGGCGTCTCCAAGGTCGAGGACAAGAGCGAGAAGGAGGAGTCGACCACCGAAAGCGAGCGCGACGGTGAGGGCGGCAGTGCGCTCGAGAAGTACACCACCAACCTCAACCGACTGGCGCAGGACGGGCGCATCGATCCGCTCATCGGTCGCAAGCTCGAGGTGGAGCGAACCATCGAGATCCTGTGCCGGCGGCGCAAGAACAATCCGCTGTACGTCGGCGAGGCCGGCGTCGGCAAGACCGCGATCGCCGAGGGACTGGCGCGCCTCATCGTCGAGGGCAAGGTGCCCGAGGTGCTTACCGACTGCACGATCTATGCGCTCGACATGGGCGCCTTGATCGCCGGCACCAAGTACCGCGGCGACTTCGAGAAGCGACTGAAGGGCGTCATCACCGAGCTGAAGAAGTTGCCGGGCGCGATCCTGTTCATTGACGAGATCCATACCGTCATCGGCGCAGGCGCCGCTTCCGGTGGCGTCATGGACGCTTCCAACCTCATCAAACCGGTGCTGACCAACGGCGAGATCCGTTGCATTGGCTCGACGACCTACCACGAATACCGCGGCATCTTCGAGAAGGACCACGCCCTCGCGCGCCGCTTCCAGAAGATCGACGTGGTCGAGCCCTCGGTCGCCGAGACCATCGACATCCTCTTCGGGCTGAAGCCGCGCTTCGAGGAGCACCATGGCATCACCTACGCGGACGATGCGCTGAAAGCCGCCGCCGAGCTCGCCGCTCGGCACATCAACGAGCGCCACCTGCCCGACAAGGCCATCGATGTGGTGGACGAGGCAGGAGCACGCGCACGGCTGAAGCCGCTCGCCGAGCGTGAGCCGACGGTGGAGGTGCGTCACATTGAGGATGTGGTCGCGCGCATGGCGCGTATCCCCGCCAAGAGCGTCTCGACTTCTGACCGCGAGATCCTGAAGAACCTAGAGCGCAACCTGAAGCTCGTCATCTTCGGACAGGACAAGGCGATCGAGGCGCTCGCCGCCGCCATCAAGATGGCGCGCTCCGGCCTCGGCGAGGTGCGCAAGCCCGTGGGCAGCTTCCTGTTCGCAGGTCCGACCGGCGTCGGCAAGACCGAGGTGACGCGTCAGCTCGCCATCGCCATGGGCGTCGAGTTCCTGCGCTTTGACATGTCGGAGTACATGGAACGGCACACCGTATCGCGCCTGATCGGCGCGCCGCCGGGCTACATCGGCTTCGATCAGGGCGGGCTGCTCACCGAGGCGATCACCAAACACCCGCACTGCGTGCTGCTGCTCGATGAGATCGAGAAGGCGCACCCGGACGTATTCAACCTGCTGCTGCAGGTCATGGACCACGGCACCCTGACCGACAACAACGGCCGCAAGGCGGACTTCCGCCACGTCATCATCGTCATGACCACCAACGCCGGCGCCCAGGACATGGCGCGCGCCTCGATCGGTTTCATGCACGCTGACAATACCAGCGACGGCATGGAGGCCATCCGCCGCATCTTCACGCCCGAGTTCCGCAACCGTCTCGACGCGGTCATCCAGTTCGCCGCTCTCGACCCGGTGACCATCGAGCGCGTGGTCGACAAGCTGATTCTCGAGGTCGAGTCACAACTCGAGCAGAAGGGCGTCACCATCTCCCTCGACGATGCCGCGCGGCGCTGGATCGCTGAGCGTGGCTACGACCCGAAGATGGGCGCGCGACCCATGGCCCGCACCATCCAGGAGCACATCAAGCGGCCGCTGGCGGAAGAGCTGCTGTTCGGACGCCTAGCGGGCGGCGGGCAGGTGAAGGTATCCGTGTCGGCAGATGGCTCGCAGCTGCTACTCGAGTGTGAGCCGGCGCAGCTGCCCACCGTACCCGCCTGAGCGGGAGTCAGCGGCCGCGGTAGATGATGCGGCCCTTGGTCAGATCGTAGGGAGTCATCTCCACCGTCACCGCGTCGCCCGTCAGGATGCGGATGTAGTTCTTGCGCATCTTGCCGGAGATGTGGGCGGTGACGACGTGCCCGTTCTTGAGCTTTACGCGGAAGGTCGTGTTGGGGAGCGTCTCAGTGACCTCGCCCTCCATCTGGATCGCGTCTTCTTTCGACATAGCGCCTGCGGCTCTCCGGGGGCGCGAATTGGAGCATAAGCGCAGCGCGCTGGCAATTTGCCGGGGCGGGTAAGCTGAGCGGCTCAGGGTTCCTGCAGCGGGATGACCGCGGTGCTGACATGCTCGGCGAGCAGCGCCTGGAATTGACGCCGCGGGATGCTGCGCGCACCCAGGCTCGCGAGGTGGTGCGACGGCAGCTGGCAGTCGATCACCACCATGGCGTTGCGACGACACACCCCGATGAGGTGGGCCAGCGCTACCTTGGAGGCATCGCGCACGCGGCTGAACATCGACTCACCGAAAAACACGGCACCGAGGCGCACCCCGTACAGCCCTCCCACCAGGGCTGCGCGGTGCCAGACCTCCACGCTGTGCGCGTAGCCAAGCTGATGCAGCCGCAGGTAGGCAGCGCGCATCTCGGACGTGATCCAGGTGCCGGGGCTCGCCGCGCGCGGCGCGGCGCAACCGTCGATGACCTGCGTGAAGTCGCGGTCCAGGGAGGCGGTGAAGCCGGCATTGCGCAGCGTCTTGGCGAGGCTGCGCGTACAGCGGAACTCCTCGGGAAAAAGCACCGCGCGCGGGTCAGGTGACCACCACAGCACCGGCTGGCCGGGGGAGTACCAGGGGAAGATGCCGCGCCGGTAGGCGGCGAGCAGCCGCTGCGGTGAGAGGTCCCCGCCGGCGGCGAGCAGACCCGCCGGCTCCTCGAGCGCCTGCTCGGCGGGCGGGAAATATTCCGGCGCATCATGCGGGGAGAGCCAGGTGATGCTTCTCATGGCAGCGGGCCTGGCATGCGGCGCGCCCGATACGGCACGTGCGTCTGCACCTCGTGCGCGTAGGCCTCGACCGCCGTGCCCTCCTGCGCCAGGTAATCGCTGATGGCGGCGCGAAAGCGCGGATCGGCGATGAAGTGGGCGGACCAGGTGAGCGTTGGCTCAAAGCCGCGACTCACCTTGTGCTCGCCCTGCGTACCGGGCTCGAAGCGGCCGATCCCGTGCTCGATGCAGAACTCGATCCCCTGGTGGTAGCAGGTCTCGAAATGCAGGCTGTGGTAGTCGGCCGCGGCGCCCCAGTAGCGGCCGAACAGGGTGTCCGCGCCGATGAAGAAGATCGCCGCGGCGACGATATCGCCGCCGTGCAGGGCGAGCTTCACCATCAGGGCATCCGGCAGGGTACGGGCGATCTCGCCGAAGAACGCGCGCGTGAGATAGGGCTCGTGACCGTGGCGCAGGAAGGTGTCGCGATGCAGCTCATAGATGCGGTCGAGCACTCTCGCCTCGAGCTGTGCGCCCCGTCGCGTCTCGAATCGCACCCCTGCCTCCGCCACCCGGCGGCGCTCGCGCCGCACCTTCTTGCGCTTCTCCGCGGTGAAGGTCGCGAGATACTCCTCGAAGGTGGCATAGCCGCGGTTGTACCAGTGGAACTGGCAGTCGCGCCGCAGCAGCCAGCCGCGCGCCTCGCAGGCTAGCCGCGCCGGCTCGTCCACGAACAGTGCATGGATGCTCGACCAGCCGTGCGCGAGCGTGTGGTGCTCCAGCGCCTGCAGCAGCCGCGGGGCGAGCTGGCCCGCTGCGCCGGGTAG
The DNA here is from genome assembly GCA_019247195.1 of Gammaproteobacteria bacterium. Taxonomy (GTDB): domain Bacteria; phylum Pseudomonadota; class Gammaproteobacteria; order Steroidobacterales; family Steroidobacteraceae; genus 13-2-20CM-66-19. The sequence goes on along the minus strand of JAFAPI010000114.1, from coordinate 39,367 downwards.
GGTCAGCAAACGCGGGCCGGTGGCGGGTGTGAACGGCGCGGCCAGCGTGAGCTTGGGGTAATAGCGCAGCCCGATGCGCTCATAGGCGCGTGCCCAGGCGAAATCAAAGACGAACTCGCCGTACGAGTGGCTCTTTATATAAGTGGCGGCGGCAGCCGTCGGTCCGCGCTCATCGCTCAGGATGAGGTACCGCGGCTCCCAGCCGCGCGCGCTGCCCACGCAGCCGGTCTGCTCGAGTGCGCTGAGGAACTCATGCCGCATGAAGGGATAGTCCGCGGGCACCAGGCGGTTCCACTGGGCCGCAGGCAACGTGCGGAGTTCATGCTTGAGTTCGACCGTATCCCTGGACATCGGTGCGCGCGGACCTGCTAGCCGCCGGTATGCGTATCGAGAGCCTCCAGATACTTATCGGCGTCGAGCGCCGCCATGCAGCCCGCGCCCGCGGAGCTGATCGCCTGGCGGTAGACGTGATCGGCCACGTCGCCGGCGGCGAACACCCCCGGGACGCTGGTGGCGGTGGCATTGCCCTCGATCCCGCTGCGCACCACCAGGTAGCCCCCCTCGTGCATGGCGAGCTGGCCGCGGAAGAGCTCCGTGTTGGGACTGTGGCCTATGGCGATGAATACTCCGCTCACCGGCAGGTCGCGCGTATCGCCTCCGTGGCTCGCTTGCAAGCGCACGCCGTGCACGCCCTGCTGATCGCCCAGCACGGCTGCGACGGTGTGATTCCAGACCACGGACATCTTGCCCGCGCTCACCTCCCGAAACAGGCGCTCCTGGAGGATCTTTTCGGCGCGCAATTTGTCGCGCCGGTGCACGAGGGTCACGTGCGCGGCGATATGCGAGAGGTACAGTGCCTCCTCGACCGCGGTGTTGCCTCCGCCGATCACCGCCACGCGCTGTCCACGGAAAAAGAAGCCGTCGCAGGTGGCGCAAGCCGACACGCCGCGGCCGCGGAACTCCTCCTCGGAGGGCAGGCCGAGATACTTGGCGGTGGCGCCCGTGGCGATGATGAGGGCGTCGCAGCTGTAGCTGCCGGCATCGCCGTGCAGGCGAAAGGGGCGCGCATCCAGCTCGGCGCTGTGAATGTGATCGCTCACCACTTCGGTGGCAAAGCGCTCGGCGTGGCGGCGCAACCGCTCCATGAGGGCCGGGCCCTGCAGTCCCTCGACATCGCCCGGCCAGTTGTCCACGTCGGTGGTCGTCATCAGTTGCCCGCCCGGCTGCAGCCCGGCGATCAGCAGCGGCGCGCGGTTGGCGCGCGCGGCATACACGGCGGCGCTGTAGCCGGCCGGGCCGGAGCCCAGAATGATGAGACGATGGTGGCGGGGTGCGGTCATGGCGGAGGGACGATCGGCGACATGCGCCATGGTAGCAAGCCCTATAATGGCAGCCTTCTATCTTCCGGTGGAGATGCATCGACTTGGCAGAGACGTCGGCGAACGCGCGTGGGGGAATTCGTTTCACGGCGGCGGTGAGCCGTGGCTTGCGCGAAAGTGCCGTGATCGCCATCGCTATCGTCGCGCTGGTGGTGCTCACCGCGCTCCTCAGCTACAGCCCGCAAGACCCTGGCTTTTCCTTTACCGGCGGGGCGGCACCGGTGCACAACCGCATCGGCGTGGTCGGCGCCTGGCTGGCGGACGTGTTGTTCTTTCTGTTCGGACGCCCCGCGTTCCTGCTGCCGCTCGTGCTCGGCTTCGCCGGCTGGGCCCTGCAGCGACGCATCCGCGCCGAGTCCAGCTCGCGCGCCAACACCCTGGTGCGCATCGGGGGCTTCGTGCTGCTGCTGATCGCGAGCTGCGCACTGACCACTCTGCATTGGCAGCCCGGGCTGCTGCGCCAGACCGCCGGGGGCGTGGTTGGCTCGATGGTGGGTGGCGGGCTCGCCGCCGGACTCAACTTCCTCGGTGCGACACTTTTGCTGATCGCGGCCTGGATGGCCGGTCTGTCGCTGGCCTTCGGTGTCTCCTGGTTCACGGTGATGGACCAGCTCGGGGCGCTCACTTGGCGTGGCATCCGCTGGCTGCGCAGCCGGCCGGCTTCCTCGCGCGATGCCGCCGAGGGGCGCGAGCGGCGTCAGGCACGCAAGGAGGCCGTACAGAGCGAGCAGCGCAAGACCGCGAGCCGCGCGCCGCCACGTATCGAGGCGCCGACGCCGGGAGTGGAGAAGAGCGCGCGCGTGGAGCGCGAGCGGCAGGTGCCGCTCTTCGACCCGCCGAAGGCGAGCGAGCTCCCGCCGCTCAAGCTGCTCGACGACCCCCCGCCGCGCGAGCCGCTCTATTCCGCCGAGGCACTCGAGGCTCTGTCGAGGCTGGTGGAAATGAAGCTCAAGGACTTCGCCATCGACGCCGAGGTCGTGGCGGTGCAGCCCGGACCGGTGGTGACCCGTTTTGAGCTGCGACCCGCACCGGGGGTTAAGGCCAGCCAGATAACGGCGCTCGCCAAGGATCTCGCGCGTGCACTGTCGGTGCTATCGGTGCGGGTGGTGGAGGTCATTCCGGGCAAGAGCGTGATGGGGCTCGAGATCGCCAACGAGAAGCGCGAGGTCGTCACCCTGGGTGAGATCATCCGCTCCAAGGCGTACGACGAGATGCACTCGCCGCTTGCGCTCGCGCTCGGCAAGGACATCGGCGGGCAGCCCATGGTGGCGGACCTGACCCGCATGCCGCATCTGCTCATCGCCGGCACCACCGGCTCGGGCAAGTCGGTCGGCATCAACGCCATGGTGCTATCGCTGCTCTACAAGTCCACGGCCGAGCATGTGCGTCTGATCATGATTGATCCGAAGATGCTCGAGCTGTCGGTCTATGAGGGCATCCCGCACTTGCTCGCGCCGGTCGTCACGGACATGAAGCAGGCGGCCAACGCGCTGCGCTGGTGCGTGGCGGAGATGGAGCGTCGCTACCAGCTGATGGCCGCGCTCGGCGTGCGCAACATCAGCGGCTTCAATCGTCGCGTCAAGGAAGCGAGCGATGAGGGCAAGCCCATCCGCGACCCGCTGCTGATGCAGCGCGCCGCCAATGATCCGAGTATTGATCAGCGCGAGATCCCCGATCTGACGCCCCTGCCATACGTGGTGGTTGTGGTGGATGAGCTCGCCGACCTGATGATGATCGTCGGCAAGAAGGTCGAGGAGCTGATCACCCGCCTGGCGCAGAAGGCGCGCGCCTCGGGCTTGCATCTGGTGCTCGCCACCCAGCGGCCGTCGGTGGACGTGATCACGGGACTCATCAAGGCGAACATCCCCTGTCGCATCGCCTTCCAGGTCTCCGCGCGGGTGGACTCGCGCACCATCCTCGACCAGATGGGGGCGGAGACCCTGCTCGGGCACGGCGACATGCTATACCTGCCGCCCGGCACCTCACTCCCGATCCGGGTGCACGGTGCCTTCGTCTCCGATCAGGAAGTGCACCGCGTGGTGGAGGCGCTGAAGACCGCGACGCCGCCCAGTTATCTCGAGGAAGTGCTGTCCGGACCCTCGGCGCCGATCCCGGGCCTCGCGGGCGAGGAGACGGAGACGGGGGCCGGCGGCGCGGAAGGCGATGCCGAGCAGGACCCGCTCTACGATGAGGCGGTTCGCATCGTAACCAGCGAGCGCAAGCCCTCGATCTCGTACGTGCAGCGGCGGCTGAAGATCGGATACAACCGTGCGGCCCGTCTGCTGGAGGCGATGGAAATCGCCGGATTGGTGGGGCCGCTGCAGGCAAACGGCGCGCGCGACGTGCTCGCACCGGCGCCGCCGGAGGACTAGGGTGCGTATGCCGCGGGTCGGGGCGGCGCGGTGCATGGCGCTGCTGCTCGCACTCAGTACCGCCCTCAGCGCGCAGGGGGCCGAGACACCGCTCGATCATTACCTGAGCGGCCTGAAAACGTTGCGGGCCAGCTTTCTGCAAACCCTGGTCGACGCGCATGGACGTGAGGTCGACCGCGCTAGGGGCAAACTAGTGGTCGTACGTCCTGGCAAGTTCAGCTGGGAGATCCATCCGCAGGCTGCCGGCCCCGATAGCGCCGGCCAGCTCATGGTCTGCGATGGTAAGAATCTGTGGTTCCTTGACCGGGACCTGCAGCAGGTCACGGTAAAAGCCGTGGATGCGGCCCTGTCGGCCACTCCCGCGATGCTGCTGTCCGGTGCCGTCGACCTGCGACAGAACTTCAAGATTTCAACCGCCGGCGCGCGTGAGGGCTTGGAGTGGGTGCTGGTCGAGCCCAATGGCCGCGATGCGGACTTCCGCAGTGCGCTGTTCGGTTTCGCCGGTGATGAGCTGCGTCGCATGATCCTGGATGACCGGCTGGGCCAGACCGCCACCCTCGTGTTCGACAGCATTGCACGCAATGTTCCGGTCAGCGACGCCGAGGTGAGCTTCACCCCGCCGGCCGGTGTCGATGTCATCGGCACTCCGCGTCCCTGAGGCGGTAGTGCCCGTGAGCACCCCGGAACTGACCGAGCCCGCGCCGCTGCGGCCGCTCGCCGATCGCATGCGCCCGCGTTCGCTGGCCGAGTTCGTCGGCCAGACCCACCTGCTCGGAGCGGGCAAGCCACTCGCCGCGGCGATCGCCGCCGGACAACTGCATTCGCTGATCCTGTGGGGACCGCCGGGCACCGGCAAGACCACGCTCGCCCGACTGATCGCCAGCGCCTCGCACGCGCAGTTCATCGCGCTCTCGGCTGTCATGGCGGGGGTCAAGGACATACGCGCCGCGGTCGAGACCGCGCGCAAGGCGCGCGCCGAGCAGGGTCGGCCGACGCTGCTGTTTCTGGATGAGGTGCATCGTTTCAATAAGGCCCAGCAGGACACGTTCCTGCCGTACCTCGAAGACGGCACGCTCACCTTCGTCGGCGCCACCACCGAGAATCCTTCTTTTGAGGTAATCAGCGCGCTGCTGTCGCGAGCCCGCGTCTACGTGCTGCGGCCACTGGCTACTGAGGATCTGACGCGGCTGCTGCGCCAGGCGCTGACTGACGCCGAGCGCGGTCTCGGGCGCGAGCACATCACGGTTGCGGCGGAAGTGCTCGAGCTCCTCGCGCGGGCGGCGGATGGGGATGCGCGCCGCGCGCTCAACATGCTCGAGCTCGCCGCGAGCCTCATCGAGGCGCAAGGCACCGGCCACGAACTCACCGCGGCCATCGCCCAGGAGGTCGCGAGCGGCAGTTACCGCCGCTTCGACAAGGGGGGCGATCAGTTCTACGACCAGATCTCCGCGCTGCACAAGGCGGTGCGCGGCACTGATCCCGACGGCGCGCTCTACTGGTTGTGCCGCATGCTCGATGGCGGCTGCGATCCGCGTTACATCGCGCGCCGGGTGACGCGCATGGCGGTCGAGGACATCGGTCTCGCCGACCCGCGCGCCCTCGCGCTGTCGCTCGACGCCTGGGAGACCTACGAACGCCTGGGCTCGCCGGAAGGGGAGCTCGCACTCGGTCAGGCGGTGGTCTATCTCGCTTGCGCTCCCAAGAGCAATGCGGTGTACATGGCTATGGGTGAGGCCTTCGCGGACGTCAGCCAGTTCGGTACTCTCGAAGTGCCGTTGCGCCTGCGCAATGCGCCTACCGGGCTGATGAAGGGACTGGGTTACGGGCGCGGTTACCGTTACGCGCACGATGAACCCGACGCCTACGCGGCCGGCGAGCGCTATTTGCCCGACACGCTGCCCGATCGGCAATACTATCGGCCCGTGCCGCGCGGTCTGGAGCTGAAGATCCGGGAAGCGCTCGCCCGCCTGCGCGCGCGCACCGACCCGAAAGAGTAACCGTGATCGACCCCAAGCTGCTGCGCGCCGAGCCTGAGACCGTCGCGACCAATCTGGCGCGGCGCGGTTTCACGCTGGACGTCGCGGCGTGGCGCGCTCTCGAGGAAAAGCGCAAACCCTGGCAGGTGGAGGTCGATCGGCTGCGCGCCGAGCGCAACGCAAACGCCAAGGCGGTTGGGATCGCCAAGGGCAAGGGCACTGATGCGAGCGCCCTGCTGGCACGCGGCGAGGCGCTGACGGGCGAGCTGGCGGAGGCGGAGGTGCAGCTGGAAGCGGTGCAGCAGGCGCTCGAGCAATGGCAACTCGGCCTGCCGAATTTGCTGCACGACTCGGTGCCCGAGGGACACGACGCGAGCGCCAACCGCGAAGTGCGTCGGGTCGGGGAGCCGCGCGCGCTCGGGTTCGAAGCGCGCGATCACGTTGCGTTAGGGGAGCGGCTGGGGGGGATCGATTTCGAGGCCGCTGCCCGCATGGCGGGAGCCCGTTTCGTGGTCTTGCGCGGCAAGGTCGCGCATCTGCACCGCGCCCTGACGCAGTTCATGCTCGACCTGCACACCCGCGAGCACGGCTACACCGAGGTCTACGTACCCTATCTCGTGCAGCGGCCGGCGCTGATCGGCACCGGCCAGCTGCCCAAGTTCGAGCAGGACCTGTTCGCCGTGCGCGAGCCGCAGGAATACTTCCTTATCCCGACCGCTGAGGTGCCGGTGACCAATCTGGTGCGTGGCCAGATCCTTGCCGGCACAGCATTGCCCCTCAAGTGGGTCGCGCATACGCCGTGCTTTCGCTCCGAGGCAGGCGCGGCTGGCAAGGACACCCGCGGCATGATCCGCAACCACCAGTTCGACAAGGTCGAGCTGGTGCAGATCGTGCGTCCCGCCGACTCCTACGCCGCGCTCGAGGAACTCACGCGTCACGCCGAGGCTGTGTTGCAGCGGCTCGAATTGCCCTACCGCACCGTGGCGCTGTGCGCCGGGGACATCGGCTTCGGCAGCGCCAAGACCTACGACCTGGAGGTGTGGTTGCCTGGACAGCAGCGCTACCGGGAAATTTCCTCGTGCAGCAACTTCGAGGCGTTCCAGGCGCGGCGCATGCAGGCCCGCTGGCGCGGCGCGGACGGCAAACCCGAGCCGGTGCACACGCTCAACGGCTCCGGACTCGCCGTGGGGCGCACGCTGGTCGCGGTCCTCGAGAACTATCAACAGGCGGACGGCAGCGTGCGCGTTCCGAGTGCGCTGCGAGCCTACATGTCCGGCCTCGAGAGCCTCGCACCGTAGACTATCGATAATCGATAGTCCTATACTGCATTCCAATGAAGCGCCTGCCGCGCAAGCCGCTCTCGGCCCGATCGCGCGATCCGCTGTTCAACCGTTCGGTGGAGAAGGCGCTCGCAATCCTCGAGGTGTTCGGCGGCGAGCGCCGCGCGCTGAGTCTCGCCGAGCTTGCCGCCAGCGTCGGCATGACCACGAGTTCCGCACAGCGCTGCACCCATACCCTGGTGCGGCTCGGTTTCCTGCGCCGTGATCCGCGCATGCAGCGCTGGGTGCTGACCCTGCGCTCGCTGACGCTCGCGCACGCGTATCTAGCCGGCCACGAGCTGCTCGAGCACGCCACCACGCACCTCATTGAGTTGAACCAGGCGAGCGGGGAGTCCGTCAGCCTCTCGGAGCCGGACGGCAGCGACATGGTGTTCATCGCGCGCTTTCCCAGCCTCAAGCGCTTTTACATCCACATGCCGATCGGACGGCGCCTGCCGCTCTACTGCACTGCCTCGGGCCGCGCCTATCTGTCGGCGCTGCCCGCGCCCCTCGCCCAGCGGCTGCTGCGGCGTACGGACCTGAAGCCGCTCACCCCCTACACCCTCACCGATACCGCGGCCATCTGGCGTCGCATCGAGGAGGCCCGCGAGGCGGGCTACGCCTGGTCGGACCAGGAGTGCTATCGCGGCGATCTGACGATTGCCGCTGCGGTGCTGGGGCCGGACGGGCAGCCGCTTGGGGCCGTGAACATCTCCGCCCCGACCAGCCGCTGGAGCCTGCCGGAGCTGCGGAGCAAACTCGCCCCGCTCCTGCTGCAGACGGCCCGCGCCGCCTCGCCCGGCCAATCGCTGCGGCTGCAGGCGTCATGAACGAAGCAGGGGACAAGCGCATGCCCGAGCTCAGTCGGTCGCTGCAACCGCGGCACATCACCATGATCTCCATCGGCGGCATGATCGGCGCCGGACTGTTCGTCAGCAGTAGCGCCGCGATTGCCGCGACCGGCCCGGCCATCGTGTTGAGCTATCTCCTCACCGGCACGCTGGTGCTGCTGGTGATGCGCATGCTGGGCGAGATGGCGATGTCGCTGCCGAACGTACGCTCGTTTACCGAGTTCGCACGTGCGGGACTCGGACAATGGGGCGGCTTCATCGCCGGCTGGCTCTACTGGTACTTCTGGATGATCGTCGTGCCGGTCGAGGCGATCGCCGGCGCCAACATCCTGCACGGCTGGTTCGGCCTGCCCCCGCTCGCACTCGGGCTGGTGCTGATGGGGGTGATGACCGCGGTCAACCTGATGTCGGCCCGCTCGTACGGCGAGTTCGAGTTCTGGTTCGCCTCGATCAAGGTGGCGGCTATCATCGTCTTCATCGCACTCGCGGCAGCCTACGCCTGCGGACTCACCGCGCCGCATGGCCCCACCTTCTCCAATCTGACCGCTTATGGCGGATTCATGCCGCACGGTTGGATCTCGGTGCTGGCTGGCGCCGTGACGGTGTACTTCTCACTCACGGGGGCAGAGATCACCACCATCGCTGCGGCGGAGTCGCAGGAGCCGGCGCGCGCGGTGGCGCGGATGAGCACGACGGTGATCGTGCGTATTCTAACTTTCTATGTAGGTTCGGTGCTGCTGATCGTGAGCGTGGTGCCCTGGACCAGCGTGCGGGTCGGTGAGTCGCCCTTCACGTTGGCATTGACGACGATGCAGTTCCGCTGGGCCAGCCTGGCGATGAGTGTGATCATCCTCACCGCGGTCCTGTCCTGTCTCAATTCCGCCTTCTATGTGTGCTCACGCGTCCTGTTCGTGCTCGCCGAGCATGGCGATGCCCCGCAGTGGCTGGTGCAGCTGAACGCTCGGCGCGTTCCGACCCGCTCGGTATGGATGGGTAGCCTCGCGGGTGTGCTTGGCATCCTGGCGGCCACGGCCTCGTCGCAGACGGTGTTTGCGTTCCTGGTCAACGCCTCGGGCGCCCTGATGGTATTCATCTACATGATGATCACCGTGGCGCACATCCGCCTGCGCCGCCAGCGCGAAGCCGCGGGCGCGCCCGCCCCGGCACTGTCGATGTGGTTCTTCCCGTGGGCGAGCTACGCGGCGCTGGCGGGGATGACTGCCGTGCTGATCGGCATGGCGTTGACCCCGGCAATGACCGCGGACCTGAAGGCAAGCATCCTGTCGCTCGCCCTCGCCGTGCTCGCCTTCCTGCTGGTCAATTCACGGCGGCGTGCGCGCGCCGCACAGCCGGTGGCAGGAACGGCCGGACCCTGAGCGCGCGTTCGCGCGCGGCGCGTCCGCTCCCAGCACAGGAGCGCGCGCAGCGCAAGCAGGCCGTGGTGGGTGCGAACCGGGACGGTCCCGCGTAGTCTTGAGACCTGAGGTCGCGAGCTTTCGATACACCGCAGCGGCGCTGCGGCATGCAAACAACATCCAGGGGTGTCCCATGCGCAGGAGTTCCTTGTCAGCGGTCATGAACCATACCGAACGCGTCGCGGCGACGCTCGCCCTCCTGTGGCTGACGGTCGCTACCCAGCCGGTGCCCGCCCAGGAGCAGGCCGCGGCCAGTGAGGCGACCGCACCGCTGCTACAGGAGATCACGGTGACGGCCACCCGCCGCGAGGAAAGCCTGAGCCGCGTGCCCATCAGCGTCACGGCGCTGACCCAGGAGAGTCTCGATGATCGCGGCATCAAGGATTTCTCCGAGGTGGCACGCTTCACGCCCGGAGTGAACTTCGACAATTCCGGCACCAATAACATATCGATCCGCGGCATCTCCGGCACCGGTGGCGCCGGCACGACCGGCATCTATCTGGACGACACCCCGATCCAGATGCGCGCCCTCGCGTTCAACCCCGACGAGGCGCTGCCAAAATCATTCGATATCGACCGCGTGGAAGTGCTGCGTGGGCCGCAGGGTACTTTGTTCGGCGCCGGCTCCGAGGGCGGCACGGTCCGCTACATCACCACGCAGCCGAGTCTGTCCAAGACCAGCATCTACAGCCGCGAGGAGATCGCCACCACCGAGCATGGCGATCCCAGTTACGAGGCTGGGGCAGCGATGGGTGGGCCGCTGGTGCCCGGCACCTTCGGGGCGCGCTTTGCTTTCTCCTACCGGCATGACGGGGGCTGGGTGGATCGCATCGACCCGGTGACACTGGCGCCGGTGCAGAAGCGCGCCAACTACCGCGATACGCTCTTGCTGCGGCTCGCGGCCATCTGGGGCTTGTCGGAGAAGTGGAGTTTGACGCCGAGCGTGTACTACCAGGACGCGCGGCGCAACGACATCGACAACTTCTGGCCAATCTACTCCGACCCCGCGCATGACCGTTTCGTCAACGCCGACCCGACGCAGCGCAAGGTGCCCGACAAGTTCTACATTGCGTCGCTCAAGTTGCAGGGTGACCTGAGCTTCGCGACATTCATCTCCAACACTTCGTACTTCCACCGCCAGGAGCAGACCGGCTACGAGGGCACGCTCTACAACCTTGGTTTCTACCAGGTATATGCCTTTCCGGGTAACGATCTGCTCGATGCCCAGGGCGTGCATCTGCCGGCGGGTGCGCTCGACTATCGCTCTCCCTCCACCATCGATAACGGGCAGGAAAACATCACGCAGGAATTGCGCCTGGTGTCGAACGATCCCAGCGCCAAGCTCATCTGGACCACCGGCGTATTCATGACCGTCAACCGCCAGAGCTACCTCGAGCAGATCCACGATCCGCTGCTGGATGAACTGTCGCTGGTGCTCACCGGACAGCACTTTCCGGTGATTTTCGGTGGCATCGGCTATGACCCGAACTATCCATTCGACTCATACTTTCTCAAGACGCACGCCCGCGACGAGCAATACGCGCTGTTTGGCGAGGCGACCTACAGCTTCACCGACCAGCTAAAGGGAACGCTCGGTGCGCGCTTCTCGAAGAACAAGTACTCCTTCGAGACTCTGACTGGCGGACCGCAGCTCTATGCCAACACGAGCCCGGGCACCGGCAACAATTCAGAGAACGCCTTCACGCCCAAGGTCAGCCTGCAGTTCCAAGCCGACCCGGGCGACCTCTACTACTTCACCTATGCAAAGGGCTTCCGCCCCGGTGGCGCCAATAACCCGCTGCCGTACGCCGCCTGCGCGCAGGATTTCCAGAACTTCGGCATTTCCGCGGCGCCCACCACCTTCAATTCCGATTCGGTGAACAGTTATGAGGTCGGCGCCAAGAACAACCTTGGCGGACGCGTGCGGCTGGCGAGCAGCATCTACTACATCCGCTGGAACAACATCCAGCAGACCGTCATCCCGCCCATCTGCCAGATCTCATTCATCTCGAACCTCGGCCAGGCGATCGCCAAGGGGGCCGACATCCAGGCGGATATCGCCGTGACCGACCAGCTGCAGGTGGAGCTCGCGGCCGGTTACACCGACGCGCGCTACAGTCGTGATTCGTCACTGAGCGCGAGCAGCGTGACCGGTCCGGTAGTCGGCAGCGGCGACGCGATCACCGGAGTGGCGAGCGAGACCGGCGGCGGTCAGCCGACCTCGCCAGTGACCGCCACACTGGGGGTGGAGTACCGCTTCGGTGCCTTCGGGCATCAGGCCTTCGTGCGCGGCGATGCGGAATATCAGGGACGCTCGAAGTGGCCTTCGCCCGGGCAGGATCCCCGCACCTTGCAGTACGACGAAGCCAACTTCGTGTTACCCGGTACCACCTTCACCAGCCTTCGCGCCGGAGTGGAGCTGGGCGGATGGCAGGCGAGCGCCTTCATCGACAACGTGGCGAACTCGCACCCGGTCATCGACTTCAACAACACGATCTGCCCCACCGCGGGTGTGCCCGGCTCATGCACGATCGCGGCGGGCGAGCGGCTGCTGCGCGAGTACACCTGGCGCCCACGCACCTATGGGCTAACCTTCATCTACCGTCACTGAATCAAGCTCCGGCCCGCGCCATCGGGTGCGGGCCGGAGCCTCACGACTAATAAGTGAGCGCGGGTGCGCCGTCACGCACGGCGAGCGCCCGTACCACTTCGCGACGGGTGGCCTGCACGTCTGCGAGCGGTCGGTGTCGCGCCGCGCTCACTTCCTCAAGGCGGAAGGGCGCAGGCGCCGGCACAGCAGCCGCCGGGAAGCGCTCCGCCAGCCAGTTGAGCACCGCCGTCAGCTGCGCATCCGGCAGCGCGGTGTTGGCAGCGCCCGGCACGCGCAGCACGTAGTCGCGACCGGTGGGGGTCATCATGAAGAGGGCCAGCGTCCCAGCGAGCGGGGGAATACGGCCCGGGAGGCCCTGTGCCTCAGGGCCGTGGCAACCCATGCAATAGAGCACGTAGTCCTGAGCGGGGCTGGCATAGCCGGCCGGGGCCAGCAGCAGCGCGCTGAGTGCCGCCGCGCGCACTCTTCAAGACCCCGGCTGGGGCAGCAGCGCTTTGCGGTGCTCACGCACCGCCGCGCCATCGAGATTCTGTCCGCGCACCGCGGCGATCTCCTCAGCGCCCAGCGGTTTCACCGCGTCGGGCGCATGCCCGAGAGCGAAAATCACGAAGTTCAGCGTCGCCGCCAGCGTCGCATCGTCGATCCGACTGAACTCGGGCATCTTGAAGTCATAGCGCGCGCCCTCCACCGTGATCTCGCCGAACAGCCCATACAGCACCGTCATTGCCAGCTGCCTGCGCCCCTCCGCGCTCGCGGCGTAGTGCGCCGGATAGGTGAGCAGGGGCGGGGCGAGAGAGGGCACCCCGGCGCCGGCCGGCCCGTGGCACACCGCGCAGTTGGCCTGGAAGCTCTCGGCGCCTTGGGGGTAGGGCGGGGCCGGCTCCTCTGACCAGGCGAGGGGCGCCAGCCCCAGCAGCGCGGCGAGCGCACCCTGGCGGATCATTTTTCCGCCACTCCGAGAATCACCGAGACCGAGCAATGGTAGTTGGAGTCGGCGTTGGCCATGCACCAGTTGAGATCGTTGTTACGTGAGGGGCGGTACATCGGCTTTTCGCGCTCGTTGCGGTTGCACTCGCAGCTGCCGCAACTGGTCTTTCCGCAGCAGTCGTTGTAGGACACGATGTAGTCGCGACCGTCGGCGGGATTGTGGCAGGTGCCGATCCAGGTGATCGGGGAGGCTCCGGTCCCCGGGGGACACGAGCTCGAGGTGCCTCCGCAGCAAGCACAGAGGTAGCCATCAATCGCACAGTACTTCCAGTACTCGCAGCTCTCCGCGGTGGGAGTCTTGCTCTTGGTCTCGGCGGCCTGCGCGCGCCCGCCGCGGTCGATCGGCAGCAGCGGCAGCACGGCGGTTCCGGTTAACAGCCCGCCGAGCGTCGCGAGGAGGCTGCGCCGGGAAGTGCGGCGCGCAAGTGAGCGCGAAGAGTGTTCGAACAACTGATCGAGCGAGCGCATGGTGTCTCTCAGGGGGTGAGCATCATCCAGGGGGTCTGCGCGAAATGCTTGGTCACGTGACGGATCTTACCGCTCAGACCATCGAGCACCGCGAGGTCGCCGCTCACCGTGGCGACGAACAGCAGCGGCGCCGGATCCTGAGTGACCTCCAGAGTGAGGATGCGCGAACCCAGCGCGGCCTGCAGCGGCCAACGCGCCAGGCGTTGATGGCTCGCGCTGTCGAACACCCAGACCTCGCTGCCGCCATCCTTGTGGGTGCCTTCGCCGCCTTCGTGCATCGGCACGTAGAGCCGGTGCAGCGCGCGCTGCAGCGCTCCCACCTGCGAGGCTCCCGGGCGCCAGTGCCCTTTCTCCGCGGGGGTGACGAGTGACCAGGGGGCGGCGAAGACCGGTTGTGCGCCCGAGAAGTCCACCTCGTGGACTTCCCCCAGGAAAGTCAGAAAAGCATAGCCATGATCCTGACGGATGCCCTGCACGAACGCCGGGTCGGTGTCGGCATTGAAGAAGGGTTCGGAGAGGGTGCGCCCGCTCTCCTTGCCTTCGGGCGTGAGCGTCACGGTGAGTACACGTCCGCTTTCGCAAAGCGATGAGACGTGGTTCGGTCCGTGCGGGATGACCAGCACGCAGCCGGCCGTATCGATCTCGCCGAGCACCGTGCCATGCGCCGGATCGAGAACGCCGAACGACGCCGCCGGCGTCACGTACGCGACATACAGGAAGTGGGCGTCGGAGCTGTAGGCGATGCCGAACAGCGTCGGCAGTGTCGTGGCGCGCTTGGTCGGCAGGACGATCTCGTGCTGTGGCAGATTGAGGGTGCGATTGTCGGTCAGCTCGACCACGTCGGTGCGCTTGCCATGCGCGCCGCGCGACCAGTAGGTGGTGGCGACGGCGGTAGTGCTGCCATCGGGGGAGAGATTGAAGGAAGGGTTGAAGCCCGCGTCGATCTGCCCCAGGCGTCGGTAGTGGTCACCGTCAAAGAGCACGAGGCGCCCGTCGAGCTCGTTGGCGAAGGCCTCGTCATAGACGTACACCCAGTGCGGACTGACTGGCGGTAACGGCTCCGAGGTGAGTTTCTCAGGCGGCAGCGGCGCGGGGGGCGCCGCCGCGACGGACCCGGCTACCAGCAGGGACGCGAGGGCGGCCGTCCACACAGGTGAAGCGGACATCGGTTTTTCTCCCCGGCCGAGGGTCGCGCGAACCGCGCGGCCTGCCTCGCGGGTGCTGCGAGGCTTACTGCGAACCGAGTGTGTCACAAGGTCGCGCGACGGAAAAGTGTGCGCACACCGCGGCTTGCGTTTGACCACGCCGCGGGGCTGCCGTAGAGTCCCGGACCCGCCCGATTATCAAAAATCGATTATCGATAGAGGCCGATGCCCGCCGTCCCAGTGCAGTCACTGTGGTCCGCCACGGCCCCTCCGGGCCCCTCGACCCATCCGATCGCTTCTCCGACGCAGGCCCATGTCGTGGTCGTCGGCGCCGGTTATACGGGACTCAGCGCGGCGTTGCATCTGGCCGAGGCCGGACGCGACGTCGTGGTCCTCGAGAGCGCTGAGATTGGCGAGGGCGCTTCCGGACTCAACGGCGGTCAGGTGATCGCCGGTGTGAAACACGATCCCGCGGTCCTCGAGCAGCTGTTCGAGCCGGCGCTCGCGGTGCGCCTCATCGCCACCGTCGGGGGCGCGCCACAGGCGCTGTATGAGTTGGTCCGTCGCCTGCAGATTGACTGTGCCCTGACGACGAGCGGGTGGATTCAGCCGGCGGGCTCACCGGCGGCGTTGTCCGTATTGCGGCAGCGCGCCGCGGACTGGGCTGCCCGGGGGGCCCCGGTGCGGGTGCTCGATGCCGAGGCCGTGGAACGACTTACCGGCTCGCGCATCTACTGCGGCGGACTGTTCGATGCCCGCGGCGGCACCGTCCAACCCCTCGCCTATGCGCGCGGGCTCGCGCGCGCCGCACTCCGCGCGGGGGCGCGCATCTTCGCGCGCAGCCCCGCCCTGCGACTCGAGCACGCCGGCAGCGGTTATGCCGTCACCACGCCCGGTGGCGCCGTGCGTGCCGAGCAGGTGATCGTGGCGACCAACGCCTACAGCGGCCGGCTCGTGCCCGCACTGCGGCGCTCGGTCGTGGCCGTTCCGTCCTTCCAGGTCGCGAGCGCGCCGCTAAGTGTCGAGCTGCGCCGTCGGATCCTGCCCGGCGGGCAGGGCGCCTCGGATACGCGCCGCCTGTTACGCTACTTCCGTCTCGACGCGAGCGGCCGCTTCGTGCTGGGAACGCGGGGGACCTATGCCAAATCACCGAGCCTGCATGCCGTGCAGCGTCACTATCGGGCGGTCGGCGAGATCTTCCCCGAACTGTCCGGGATCGGCTTCGACTACCACTGGGGCGGCCTGGTGGCGATGACGCTCGATCACCTGCCCCACCTACATCAGCTCGCGCCCGGGCTGCTGGCGGGGCTCGGTTACAACGGGCGCGGCGTGGCGATGGCAACGGCGATGGGGCGGGAGCTGGCCCTGCGAGCCCTTGGCGCACCGGCGGCAGAACTCGGCTTCCCAGTCACGGCGGTCAAGCCGGTGCCCTTGCACGCGTTCAGCAGCGTCGGCGTGCGTGCGACCATCCAGCTCCTGAGACTCGCGGACGCCTGGACCCGCAGGCGCGTCGCCTAGGAGCCACGCATGGACCGTACCCGGATAGGACTGCTGAGCGCGCTGGTGCTCATCAACATCCTGTTCGTGTTTGGCTGGATCCGCGCGGTGCGACGCCACCGGCTGACCGGGCGTCCCACCTGGAGCGATGCGGTCATCGGCTTCGTAACTGACCTGCTCGACACCCTCGGGATCGGCTCGTTTGCGCCCACGACCGCGCTGTTCAAGCTGCGTGGCCGGCCGGCCGATGAACTCATCCCCGGCACCCTCAACGTGGGGCACAACGTGACGGCGTTTCTCGAGGGCTTTCTGATGATTGGCAGCATCGCGGTGGACCCGACGCTCCTGGCCTGCATGATCGGCACCGCCACAATAGGTGCCTGGCTGGGGGCCGGTGTGGTGAGCCGTCTGCCGCGGCGCAAGATCCAGCTCTTCATGGGTGTCGCGCTGCTGGTGGCGGCGGTATTTTTCCTCATGCGCAATCTGGATGAAGTGTTCCACTTGAGCGTGTTTCCGCCCAATGGAACTGCCCTGGCGCTGCACGGCTGGAAATTCGTCTTCGCGGTGGGCATCAATTTCGTGCTCGGCGCGCTGATGTGCATCGGCATCGGCAACTACGCGCCGACGGTCATCATTCTTTCGCTGCTGGGGATGAATACACTCGCGGCCTTTCCCATCATGATGGGGAGCGACGGGCTGGTGCAGCCGGTCGCGAGCCTGCGATTTTTCCGCTCGGGCCGCTTCGCCCACGGCCCGTCGCTCGGCCTGGGGCTCGGGGGCGTGTTCGGCGTGCTGGTGGCCTTCTATATCCTGAAAGGGTTGTCGGTCACCGCCATGCGCTGGCTGGTGATCGTCATCGTGGCGTACGCCGCGCTGTCGATGCTGCGCTCGGCGCGCCTGCAGCGCAGCGCCGAGGTTGAGGCGGGTGGGGCAGCGACTTAACCGGCCGCCCACCCCATACGCACGTCGACGAGGTAGCTGTGTGAGCGGTGTGCACCGCCGCCACGGCCGTGCGTATCGGCAGGCGCCGGTGCGGCCGCCTGCTGCAGGGTGCAGGCCACGACCTCAGCGGCTGGCGTGACGCTGAACACAGCCACGATCGCCAGCGCCAACATCAGATTGATGGCAATCGAGCCAAATATCGCGCTCATCTTCTTCATAGGACCCTCCGTGCCGTCAGCTTCAGGGTGCTTATCAGACACCCCTGTGCCCCCTGAGCGGCAGCCGGTCAGGAACGTGTCGGTCCTGCGCGGCGACGGGTTCGTCCCCCGCGATCACGCGCGCTCCGCCACTGTGACATTACACCAGCCGGCGCGGATGGGTTAGCGTCGCTTAGGCCGCCACGTCACCGGGAACGTCCTTATAGAATGGGGCCACGGAGAGGTGGCAGAGCGGTTGATTGCACCGGTCTTGAAAACCGGCAAGCCCGCAAGGGCTTCGGGAGTTCGAATCTCCCCCTCTCCGCCAGCGTGGCATAGGACTCGGCCGTCGCACCCGCAGCCGCGGTTGACTCAGAAGCGCACCATTACGCCGGCCCCCCAGATGACCTCGCGGCTGCGCAGGTCCGGATACCAGATGCCCCCCTCGTTGGCGCAATTGTCCGCTCCAACGATCGAACCGTTGTTGCAGACGTAGGAGGCCGGAGCCCCGGTGTTGGCCAGCGGAGGTGTCACGCCGCCGGGACCGCTCCAATAGGGCACGTCCGAATGGCGGAACGTGAATTCGGTCCACCAGGTTATCCAGTCACTCGGCAGGTACTGAAAGTTAAGCTGCAGGTCCCACTGGTAGAGCTTCTGGCCGGGATTCTGTGTGAAATAAGGCGTCCCGGTCACCGCACTCGCACCGTTGATGGGCGGTACCAGCGCAAGATAGCGGCCGGGGTTGTTAAGGACGCCGCCGCCGATGGTCACGGCATAGCGGTCCTGGTCGAACCAGCTGCGGTCGTAGAGCATCGCCCCGAAGAAATTCGCCTTGTTGGGCCCATGGGCGCAGTTCACCCCACCCCCGTACTCGCAGCCCAGATCGATCGTCAGCGAAAAAGCCTGCTTCGATAGCCCACGCCCATTCTCACCATGGGCGTCGTAGTACTTGACCAACAGGCTGTCGTCCTCGTGTACCCGTCGCACCTTGGAGTAGTCGATGGCGGGCGCCAGCGGATTGGGGCTGCCAATGGCGGCGTTGGGGTTGCCACCGTTGTTTGGCACGCCGCTGCCGCTGGCGAGGTTGTCCTGCCCGATGCCATAGCTGTTGAAGACGACCTTCACCGCATCGCTGGGCACCCACAGGATCTGACCCCCGAACCCGGGGTGACTGTTGAATTTCGCGTAGGACTGCCAGCCATTGATCAGCCAGGGTTCTATTTTCAGGTTCTGGGTCGGGAACCATTGCAGCCGCAGCCCATTGAAGAACCATGGCGTGTTGGAGGAGACGAAGGAGGGCTGGTAGGTCCAGTTGTCAAAGTTGTAGTAGCTGAAGAGCCCGATGTAGGAGACAAAGATGCCGGCATCGACGTTAAGTCCGTGGCTCACATCCCAGTGATAGCCCGCGTTGGCTTCCGACAGGTATTTATAGGCGCCGGCCAGATCCCATTGACCCACTGCAGTGCTGGCATCGTTGCGTGGGGTGGTTACCGCGAAGAGGCCCATCATCGACAGGAATCGCGCCCGCACGTTGTGCCAGTGGAAGTCCCCGCCGAAGCTCACCTGCTCGATCTGGAATTCACCTGAGCGGAACTCCTCGGTCGAGCCGACGATCGTGTGGTCGCGAGGATGATTGAAATCCTGCAGGTAATTCACGTCGAAGCGGATTTCGGGGGTGAAGAACTTGGTGTCGAAGATCGGTGCGCGCTCGCGACCACTGCCGTTGGCCCAGCTGAGGTCGACGTTGGCGAAGGGCGTGTCGCGATCAGGCTGCGGGGAGGGCGACGGGGCTTGCAGCGCCGGAGGTACCAGCTGCGCGACCTGGTCAGCCAAAGTCGCCGTTGTTTCGCGCGGGGGCGGAGCCTCCGCGGGCGGCCCGACCGGGGATATGGCCCGGTTCAGGACCAGGTCCTGCCGGGTCGCCTTGCCCGGGTGCACCGTCAGGCTGCCGAGACTGGTCTCAGGCTCGCCGGGGACCGCGACGCTCAGCGTCCAGACCCCTTCCGGAAGGTCGGCAAACGAATAGACGCCGTCACGGCCGGTGAGGGTTGCGCGGATGGCATGATCGCGGTCGTGCACGGCGGTGACGGTCGCGTGCGCGACCGGCCGCCCGTCAGCCTCCGCGACGAGGCCCACGACCGCGCCCGGATCCGCCCCGCGCGCGAGGCCGCAGGCAGCGATGGCGGTCGCAAACAGCCACAGTGCAGGGGGGCGCCGGCTGCGGCTCCGGTCCGCGCCGCCCATAGCTTGGAGTCCTCCCATGACGTCTGCTGGCATCTCGAGCAGAGCCTCGACCATGCGTAGCCTACACGGTGATGCGCGGCCTATCGACTCAGGCGTGTGCGCGTGCTGTGCGCAGCGAGCCGTCCCAGGACGCCGCGCCGGGATCAACACACCACGATATGGGTCGGCCAGTTAGGCCGCCCATCCCACCCGAGGATGGTCTCCTGCGTACGCGGAACGGCCGGTGCAGAGCAGGACACGCCACGGGCGGCGACGCGGCTCCGGGCGGGCAGGGCTGGACCTGCCGTCCAGACCCGGGCACCGGCCTCCTGCACCGTGGTTCGTCCCTCTCGCGCGGCCCGGTCCGGGCCGCGGCGGGCGCAGCCACTAGACTGGGAACGATGCGCGCGTGCGCTCACGTGAGCGGTGGGTTCTCGTGCTGAACAAGTCTCTCGGCGTCCTCATAGCCCTCGGGCCGCTGCTGCAGGGCTGTGCGACGCCTGTCGCCAAGCTCTCCCCCGCCCATCCCGCACCGGCCGCCTCCACGGCGGCGGACCCTGGCGTCGATCCGGACCTGGTGAAGGCCGGCTATGAGGTCAAGCATCGTGACGGCCGACTCTTCTATTGCCGCAGCGAGTCGAGCGTGGGCACGCGCTTTGCGACCACGACGTGCCTCACCGCCCAACAGATCCATGAACGCGAGCGCGCGACGCAGCAGTCGAAAGACTTTCTTTCTTTGCCTCGCACGGGACAATGCGTAGGCGCGGAGTGTCATCAGTAGCTAGTCGCTGAACGCCCTGCGACGGGGCACCGCCGTGCACCCCGCCCCGACCGCGGGCTCACGTTACCGCGACGATGCCGGGGTCTTACCCGATAAGGCATTATTGCCGGCGCGCCAAGAGGCGCGCCTGGCGGATGCTGAATGACCCCGTCCCGACTGATGGTGCTGGGAGACACGACGCTGGGCAGCTTCGTCCGCGAGCTCCAGGCCCAGTGCCGCGCGGCCAGTCTTCCCTGGGCGGTCGAAGATGGCGGTTTCGATTCTTGGGAGCGCGCGGTGCTCGGCGGCCAGGCAACCAGTCGGCAGGGCGCCGAAGCGGCCTTCGCCTTCGTATTGTCCCCCCGCCTGCTGGAAGGTTTCGATCAGCCAGACCTGCCGCGCCGGATTCAGTCCGTTCTCGAGGCACTCGAGGCACAGCGCCCGCAGCGCACCGTAATGTTCGGCAACCTGTTCGCCGACCCGCGCGGGGTGCTGCCGCTGCTGCGGCCACAGCTGCAGGCGCGGCGCGCGCGCCGCGTGGCTGATCTGCTCGATGATTTCTCCGCCCGCCATGCATGGTTTCACCTCGTCGATCAGTCGAGCCTGGCACTCGCGCTGGGGGTGGGCGCACTGAGCGAGCCGCGCTTCGAAGCGCTCGGCGGCCTGTATTTCTCGCCCTCGGGTTCCCGGCACCTTGCCGCCCTGTGGTGCCGTGCGCTTGCGGCCCTCACCCGTCCACCGGCCAAAGTGCTCGCGCTCGACCTCGATAACGTACTGTGGGGCGGCATCGTTGGAGAGGATGGCCCGGCCGGCCTGGCGATGGGGCCGAGCGGTGCCGGCTGGTTCTACCGGCGCTTTCAGCAGGCATTGCTTGAGCTGAAGCGCTCGGGTGTGCTGCTCGCGGTGTGCTCCAAGAACAACGCGGCGGAGGCGCTGGCGGTGCTGCGCGAGCACGAGGACTGCCTGCTGCGCCCCGACGACTTCGCCGCGCTGGAGATCGGCTGGGACAGGAAGTCGCTCGCGCTGCAGCGCATCGCGCAGCGCCTGCGTCTTGGACTGGACTCCTTTGTCTTCGTGGACGATGCGGCCTTCGAGCGCGAGGAAGTGCGGCAGGCGCTACCTGAAGTACGCGTACTCGAGTTTCCGCCGACCCCGGCGGGTCTGCTCGACATGCTCACTACCTGCACCGCCTTCGACCGGCTGCGTGTGACCGACGAGGACCGGACGCGCAGCGCAAGCTATCAAGCCGAGGCGCGGCGCGATGAGCTGCGCGGCAAGGCGCGCAAGCCCGAGGATTTCTATCGCTCGCTGGGCCTCACCGCGCGCATCCAGGTGGCCGGTGAGGATGAGTTCGCTCGCGCGCACCAGCTGATCCACAAGACCAACCAGTTCAACCTCACGAGCGAGCGGCTCAGCGCCGAGCAGCTGCGAGAGCGCCTCGCCGACCCGGGCTACCAGGTACTCACGCTGCGCGTCGCTGACCGCTTCGGGGACAGCGGGCTGGTGGGCCTCGCCATGCTCGACAGACACGCCGTGCACACCTGGCGGGTGGACAATTTCCTGCTCAGTTGCCGAGTCATCGGCCGGACGGTCGAGAACGCCTTTGTCAGCTGGCTGGCGCAACGGGCACGAGTGGCAGGGGTCGCGCGCCTCGAGGTGCGTTTCGTGGCGAATGGCCGCAACGAGGTGGCGCGGGAATTTCTCGAGCGGTCGGGCCTGCGTGCCAGCGAGGACCGGACGATATGGTCGCTGGATGTCGCGGCGGAGCAGCGCCTGCCCGAGCATTATGTCAAGCTCAGCCCCGCATGAGCGGCGTCGATGAGGACAAGCTGCGCGCGGCGGTACTGGCGGCGCTGCGCATCCCGGCCGAGCGCTACCAGCCGGACCTCAAGCTCGGAGATCTTGAGGAATGGGACTCGCTCGGACATCTCGAGCTGATCTCCCAGCTGGAGTCGACCTTCGGCGTGACCTTCAATCTCGAGGACATCCCCCAGCTGGACTCGCTGGCGGCGATTCGCATGCGGCTGCGCGAGCCGCGCTGATGGCTGCACTGCCCTGGCCCGACGGGAAACGTTTCGCCTTCAGCATCTTCGACGATACGGATCTGGCCCGCCCGGGCAACTACGAGGCGGCGTACGAGTGTCTCTACCGATGCGGCATGCGGACCACGAAGTCTGTATGGCCCGCCACGGGCCCCGGACTCGAGCCGCGCGGCCGCGAGGGTTCGACCTGTGATGACGCCGAGTACCTGCGTTACGTGCTCGAGCTGCAGCGCCGGGGTTACGAGATCGGCTACCACAACGCCTATCACACCGGTCTGCACCGGGGGCAGGTCGAGCGGGCGCTGGATCGCTTCCGCGAACTCTTCGGCCACGACCCGGTGACGATGTCCAATCATGCGCTCTCGCGGGAGGGCATCTACTGGGGTGCGGCGCGGCTCAGTCCGCCGCTGAGCACCCTGTATCGGCTGCTGGTGGCCCGCGGCCCGGGCAGTCACGTGGGGCACGTGGTGGGTTCGCCGTACTTCTGGGGCGACCTCTGCCAGCGCCGCATCCGCTACGTGCGTAACTTTGTCTTCGGCCGCATCGACACCCTCGCCAGCTGTCCGTGGATGCCCTACCACGATCCGGCGCGACCCTACGTCAACGCCTGGTATGCGGCGGCACACGCCCAGCACTGCGCGCACTTCGTCGACATGTTGTCCGAGGCGCACCAGGATGCTCTCGAGGCCTCCGGCGGCGCGTGTATTGTCTACACCCATTTCGCCGCCGAGTTCGTCGATGCTTCCGGGCGGCTCCACGCCCGGGTGCGGCAGCTGCTGGAGCGCCTGTCGCGCAAGCCCGGCTGGTTCGTACCGGTCGGCACGCTCCTCGACTACATCGCAGCACGACGCGGCATCAGCAGGCTGAGCGCAGCGGCGCGCCAGTCGCTCGAATGGCGCTGGCTTGCTCACAAACTTCTGGTGGGGGCGGGTTGATCGAAATTGCCCGCTTCGCCCGCGGCGATGACATCCGCCTGCGCGCCTTCAATGCGCGGCTTGCGGCGAGCGGCTTTCGGCTGCCGACCACTCCGGAAGAACTCTCCACCCCCGCCGAACCGGGCGCGGGGCCGTGGACCGATCTGTGGGTGGCGCACGTGGCCGGCACGGTGCGCGGCGGCTATCTGCTCAAGCACGAGACGCTGTGGCTGCGCGGCAAGACGACGCCGATCGGGAATTTTCAGCTGCCGCTGTCGGAGGGAATCCTCGATCGCCGCTTTGCGGCGGTCGGACTCGCGCTCGCGCAGCATGCGCAGCGGCAGGCGGACGCACTCTACAGCCTCGGCATGGGCGATGTGGCGCGCCCGCTGCCTAAGCTCTTGGCACGGCTCGGCTGGAGCGTCGAGCCCGTGCCCTTCTACTTTCGGATCCTGAATGGGGGCGCGGTGGCTCGCCATCTGCGCGCCTTCGACTCCACCGCCGCGCGGCGGGCGCTGCGCCGCAGCCTGGCCGCCTCGGGTCTGGCCAGCGCCGGCGCCTGGGCATGGCGTGTGGCGGCACGGCTGGCGGGACCCCGCCGGGAGAGGGGCCTGAGGCTGGTCGCCGTCGACCGTTTCGATGAGCGGGTGGACGAGGTCCAGAGTCAGTGCCTGGCGGCCTATCCGGCTCTACTCGATCGCCGCGCTGTCGCGCTCAATATCAAGTTCCCCGCCGGCGATCCGCGCCTGCTGCGCTTTCTGCTGAAGAGCGAGGGGCGGGTCGCAGGGTGGCTGGTCCTCAGCTGCAACCTGCTGCGCGATCACAAGCAGTTCGGGGATCTGCGGCTCGGTTGTCTCGTCGACGGCTTGTGCGCGCCACATCAGGTCGCGGCCGCAGTGTGGCTTGCGAGCCGCGAGCTCGCCGCAGCCGGGGTCGACCTCATCGTCAGCAACCAGGCGCACCGCGCCTGGCGCCGCGGGCTGCGCGCGAATCTCTTTCTCGCCGGTCCCTCCAACTTCATCCTCGCCCGCACGGCGGCGTTCGCCCCGGCGGTCGCGTTGCCCGACCTCCACGTCAACCGCGGCGATGGCGACGGGCCGATCAATCTCTGAGGTAGACGGCGGGGCGCCTTTGCGCGCGGCCGCGCGCTTTTGTCAGAATCCGCGACTCGGTGGCGGGGCCGGCATGCCGCCGCGGCGGAGGACGGTAACATGCGCAGACTGTGGATGATGGTTGCGGGTCTTCTCGCCGGGATCGGCGCAGCAAGCGGAGCGAACAGCGTGGAGCACAAGAGCGGCGCGGCCGCGGACCCGTACCTGTGGCTCGAAGACATCCATGGCGCGCGCGCGATGGACTGGGTCAAGGAGCAGAACGCCAAGTCCATGGCGCAGCTGCAGGCCGATCCGGAATACGCCCAGGACTACGCCGCCATCCTGCGGGTGCTGGACGCGACCGACCGTATTCCCTATGGCAACCTCGATCACGGCTACCTTTTCAACTTCTGGCAGGACGCCGAGCATCCCAAGGGCCTGTGGCGCCGCACTCCGAATGCGGACTACGCCCGTGAGTCCCCGCCGTGGGACGTGCTGCTGGACCTGGACAAGCTCGCGGCGAGCGAGCACGAGAACTGGGTGTGGAAGGGCAGCGACTGCACGCCCGGGCTCAAGCGCTGCCTGCTCAGCCTCTCCAGGGGCGGAGGAGATGCCGTGGTGGTGCGAGAGTTCGACCTGGCGACCAAGAGCTTCGTGCCCGAGGGGTTCGCACTCAGCGAAGCCAAATCGGCGATCACCTATCTCGACGAGGACACGGTGCTGGTGGGCACCGACTATGGCCCGGGCACGATGACGGCGTCGGGCTACCCCAACGTGGTCAAGCTCTGGGAGCGCGGCACGCCCCTGACGGCGGCCCGTACCCTCTTCGAAGGCAAGCTTGAGGACGTGACCTCCCAGGCGGTGGTCTTTCATTCACCGACCGGCACCGTGACGGTCATCCAGCGCGGCGTGACCTTCTTCACCAGCGAGTACTACCTGCTCCTTCCGGACGGCTCGACGCGGCAGCTTCCCCTGCCGCTCGGCGCGGACCTCAAAGGCGCGCAGGGGGACGTACTGCTGTTCACGCTGCGTGATGCGTGGCGCCCGCCCGGGGGCGCCGAGCTGCCGAAGGGGGCGCTCATCGCCTACCGCCCCAGTGCTCCGGCTGCGCAGGCGGTCGCCGTGCTGTTCACTCCCGACGCGCACAGCTCGATCGACGAGGTCGCGAGCGGACGCGACGCCGTCTACCTCTCGGTCTATCACGACGTCACCGGCAGCATCCACGTGCTGCGTCCCGGCCCTGAGGGCCGCTGGCGTGATCAGGTGCTGCCGCTGCCGACCGGCGGGGCGACCCAGATCGTGGCGGCGGATGCCTGGAGTCCGGCGGTGCAGTTCCGTTTCGAGAGTTTCACCACGCCCACCACCTTGTACAGCGACGACGGCAGCGATCAGCCGCATGCGATCAAGTCGCTACCCCCGCGGTTCGACGCATCGCACCTGAAGACCGAGCAGTTCTTCGCGATTTCCGCCGACGGTACCCGCGTGCCGTACTTCGTGACCCGCTCGAGCGAGCTCAAGGGCCCGGCACCGACCGTGCTGTACGGCTACGGTGGTTTCGAGATCTCCCTGACGCCGAGCTACTCGGCGAACTTCGGCATGCTGTGGCTGACCCGCGGCGGGGTGTTCGTGGTGGCCAACATCCGCGGCGGGGGTGAGTACGGCCCGGCGTGGCACCAGGCTGCACTGCTCGCGAACCGCCAGAAGGCCTATGACGACTTTCAGGCCGTCGCCCGTGACCTGCTCAAGCGCGGCATCACCACCACTGCCCAGCTGGGCATCATGGGGGGCTCGAACGGCGGACTGCTGGTCAGCGCCAACATGGTGGAGCAGCCGCAGCTCTTTGGCGCGGTGGTCTGCCAGGTGCCCCTCATCGACATGATCCGCTACACGCAGATCGGCGCCGGGGCTTCGTGGGCGGCGGAGTACGGCGACCCGGCCAAGGCCGATGACCGCGCGTGGATCCTCAAGTACTCCCCCTACCAGAACGTGCGAGCCGACCGGCGCTACCCACCGGTCTTTTTCGTGACAGCCACCAGCGATGACCGGGTCACGCCGGTGCACGCCCGCAAGATGGCCGCGCGCATGGAGGCACAGGGACACCAGGTGCTTTTCTACGAGAACACCGATGGGGGTCACGCCGCGGCGGCCGATCACAAGCAGGCGGCGGAGATGTGGGCCTTGAGCTTCGTCTACCTGCGGCAGAAGCTCGCCGGGCGGCCCCATGAGTGAGGCGCTGGGGCCCCGCGGCGGGGGGTGCCTGTGTGGCGCGGTGCGCTATGCCGTGCACGGTCCGCTGCGTGACGTCATCGCCTGCCACTGCGAGCAGTGCCGCCGCACCACCGGCCACTTCATGGCAGCGACCGCCGCCGCGCGCGCGCACGTGCGCATCGTGCGCCCCGACGGACTGCGCTGGTACGAGTCCTCGCCGCAGGCGCGCCGCGGATTCTGCGAGCGCTGCGGCTCGACGCTGTTTTGGGATGGCCAGGGATTGCCGCACCTGAGTATCGCCGCCGGCACTCTCGATGACAGCAGGGGCCTGAAGATCGCCGCCCATATCTTCGTCGCCGACAAGGGTGACTACTACGAGATTCCGCCGGGCACGCCGCACATTCCCGGCGGTGCCTTCTCTCTACCCGTACCGGCGGCGTGAGCGTGGAGGCCACGCGGCTCCCCGCCGCCGCGCGCCGCGCGAGTCCGTGGCGCAACGGTGGCGGCCTCACCTACGAGGTGGCGATACATCCGCCCCATGCGGGACTGGATGACTTCGACTGGCGCGTAAGCGTCGCGCACATCGCGCGCGGGGGTCCCTTCTCGCTCTACCCGGGCATCGAGCGGCAGCTGCTGCTTCTCGAAGGTTGTCTGCATCTGACGGTTGGCGGCGGGTGCCATCGGCTGAGTGCGGACTCTCCGCCGCTGGTTTTCGATGGGGGCGCCGCCGCCAGCGCCGCGCCGCAGGGGAGGGTGCACGACCTCAACGTCATGACGCGAGTCGATCGCTACCGGGCGCGGATCCGCCGCTGCCGGCTGCGGGATCCGCAGCCGGTCGCGCCGCGGGACGAGGGCGCGGTTCTGCTCTTCGCGCTTGAGCCCTGTGAATGGGTGGGTGGCGAAGGCGTACTCACCCTCGAGCCGTGGGACGCGCTGCGCCTCGGCACCGTGCCGGGCGAGCTGCGACCGGTCCACGCCACGGCCCGATTCTGCGAGATCCGCCTGGGTCCGGTGAGGCCCGAGGACTGCTCCCGCCCGCAGCCGCGTTGACGCGTACGCGCCAGTGGCGGTCCCATTTGGGCCAGAGTCCCGCCGCCCCCGCTGTCAGGCTTGCAGCGTCTTCGCCTGGAACCTGCCGTGAAGTTCGCGACCGAGCACCCCTGCATCCTGACTGCGACCTGCGCCAGCCGCATGGGCACCACGGCGGCCATCACCGGGTTCCTCGCGGCGCGGCGTTTCTATCTCATGGAGATGCATCAGTTCGACGATACCGTGTCGCAGCGTTTCTTCGTGCGCATCACCTTCTGCGGGGTTCAGGGCGAGGTGCTCGACCTGCCGCGGCTGCGCGCGGAGTTCGACGTCCTGGCGATGGAGCAGCAGCTGGAATGGCGCATCCATGACAGCCGGGAGCGCACCCGCGTGCTGATCATGGTGTCCAACTTCGATCACTGCCTGGAGGATCTGCTGTACCGCCACCGCACCGGTGAGCTGTGCATGGACGTGACGGCGATCGTCTCCAATCACGTCACGCTCCAGCCGACCGCCCTGCGGCACAATGTGCCCTTCTTTCATCTGCCGGTCACGCCAGCCAACAAGGCCGAGCAGGAACGGCGCCTGCTCGAACTGATTGACTCCACCCGCACCGAGCTGGTCGTGCTGGCGCGCTACATGCAGGTGCTGTCCGACGCACTGTGCGAGCGGCTGCGCGGCCGCGCCATCAACATCCACCATTCGTTTCTGCCGGGCTTCAAGGGCGCCAAGCCCTATCACCAAGCGTACGAGCGCGGTGTCAAGGTGATCGGGGCTACCGCGCACTATGTGACCGCCGAGCTGGACGAGGGACCGATCATCGAGCAAATCGTCGAGCGCGTGGACCATGGCCACACGCCCCAGATGCTGGTCGCGGCCGGCCGCGACTCGGAGCGGCGCGCGCTGTCTGCGGCGGTGCGCGATGTCACCGAGCACCGCGTATTCCTTAACGGCGCGCGCACGGTGATCCTGCGCTAGCGCCATGATCAGGCGCCTAGGCGTCGAGGTGCGCCTCGATGCGGCGGTCGGGGACCAGCCACACCAGCGCGATGAGCACATATACCGCGAGTGAGGCCAGGGGCTGATAGAAGGCGAGCGGGATGCTGAGCAGGTAGCCGAGCAGGGAGAGCTTGCCCTTGCGGTCCGACCCCACGGCGCGCGCCAGGCGGGAATGGGGGCCGTTATAGGCAATGAGGACGCGCTCGAGAAGGGTATAGCCCACGGCGGCGCCGGACAGCACGACGCCGTAAGCGGCGACGGGTGCAGCCGCGAATCCGGCCTCATCCATCCAGCGGATGACGAACGGCACCAGCGACAACCAGAAGAGCAGCAGCAGGTTCGCCCACAGCACGCGGCCATTGACCCGCTCGGCGGCGTGCAGCATGTGATGGTGGTTGTTCCAGAAGATGCCGACGTTCACGTAGGCGAGCACGTAGGCGAGCAGGATCGGCACTTCCGCGCGCAGCGCCGACCAGTCGTGCCCTGCCGGCACGTGGATTTCGAGCACCATGATGGTGATGATGATGGCGATCACTCCATCGGTGAACGCCTCGAGCCGGGCCCGGTTCATGGGCGCATTGTACGAAGGCCGGTCGCGGCGCGCTTTGCATCGCGATGCGCTTGCTATGATGCGCCGATGCTCGATCCTGCCCTGAGCCTGCTGATCGGTGGCGCATTGGCCCTGCTGTTCGCGAATGCCGCCTGGCACAAGCTGCGCGACCTGCGCGCGTTCCGCGGCCTGTTTGAGGCTTACCAGCTCGTGGCGCCGCGGGCAGGGGGCGTGGCGGTGCTGGTGCCGCTGCTCGAGCTGCTCATCGCGCTCGGGCTGCTGGTGCCCAGCACCCGTGGACTCGCGGCGGGGGCTGGTGCGGCCCTGCTCTTCGTGTATGCGCTGGCGCTCGCGGTCAACCTGCGGCGCGGTCGGCATGAGCTCTCCTGCGGTTGCGGCGGGTTCGCCGAGCGCCAGCCGATCGCCCGCTGGATGGTGCTGCGCAACCTTGTCCTGGCCACTGCGCTCGCCGCGAGCGCCTCGGTCGCCGCGCGACCCCTGCAGCCCGTCGACGGGCTGACGATCGGTGTGGGCGTCCTGGTCGCGGCGCTGCTCTACGCGAGCATCGATCGCCTGCTCGGACAGTTAGGTCCGCGCGCGCTCGCGCTGCGGGATCGCGCATGACTCCTCTGGCCGTGTCGAATGTGATCCTCTGGGCGCTCGTCCTGCTGCTGGCCGGAGTGCTGCTCGCCGTGGTCCGCCAGCTGGGGGTACTGCACGAGCGCATCGCGCCGGCCGGGGCGTTGATGCTCACCCGGGGACTGGCCGTGGGCGAGGCCGCGCCACGCCTCGAGGTGCGGGACCTGCAGGGAGAGCTGCGGATCATCGGCGCCGCGACACCGGGGCGCAGCACCTTGCTGCTGTTCGTCTCGCCCACCTGCCCGGTATGCAAGACGCTGCTACCGGCGGTTAAGTCCAGCGGCCGCCACGAGCGCGCCTGGCTCGACGTGATCCTGGCGAGCGATGGGGCGCTCGAAGAACAGCGCGCCTTCGTGCGCGCCCAGGGTCTGGAGGCCATCCCCTACGTGGTGTCCCCGGCGCTCGGCCTCGCCTATCAGGTGAGCCGACTGCCCTTCGCCGCGTTGCTCGATGCGGACGGGGTGCTGCGCGCGCGCGGCCTGGTCAACTCCCGTGAGCACCTGGAAAGCCTCTTCGAGGCGCAGCGACTCGGCGTCGCCTCGCTGCAGGAATACTTTTCCGCCGCCCGTTAACTGCCCGGGGAAGTCGCGAGGGAAATCTCCACGCGTTTGTTGCGCTTGCCCTCGCTGCGGACGCGCAGCACGCGGATCGCGCCGATCTCGCCGATGTTGCCGACGTGCGTGCCTCCACATGGCTGCAGGTCGATGCCCGGAATACGCAACAACCGCACCCGTCCGGCACCGCGTGGCGGCTGCACGCTCATGGTCTTGACGAGCTCGGGCTGCGCCTCGAGCTCCGCGTCACTGATCCAGCAGGTTTCGGTCGCCACCCGCGTGGCGATGAGGGCGTTCGTCTCACGCTCGATGCGCGTCGCGTCGAGCTGGTTCAGATCGATGTCGAAGTCGAGCCGCGCCTTCTCGGGTGCGATGTTGCCGCCGGTCACCGGCGCGACGACGACACACGACAGCAGGTGCAGGGCGGTGTGCAACCGCATCAGGGCGTAGCGGCGTGGCCAGTCGAGCGCCAAGCGCACCTCTTCACCCACTTCGGGCCACGGGCTATCCGGCTCGGGTAGGTGCCACACGCTGTCGGGCGCATCGCCCTTGCGGGCGTCCACGATGCGCAGCACGCTTCCATTCGCACGGGTGAGCGTACCGTTGTCGCCCAGCTGCCCACCGCCCTGGGGATAAAAGATGGTCCGGTCGAGCTCGACGCCACGGTCCGACACGCTCAGCACCCGCGCCTCAGTGGTGCGCCGATACGCATCGTCGCGGAACAGAAGCTCCGTGGGCATGGCTGTGATCCTAGCAAGCGGCGGTTAGAATGCCAGCCTCGTGAGCACTTACGCCTACCGGCTCGTCAATGTCTTCACGCGGGCAGGCGTCGTCTGGAGCGGCAATCCCTTGTGCGTGTTCGAGCGGGCGCAGGGACTTGACGCGCAGACGATGCAGGCGCTCGCGCTGCAGTTCAATCTGTCCGAGACCACCTTCATCCTGCCGGCGCAACAGGGCTGCAGCGCGCGGGTACGCATCTTCACGACGACTTTCGAGATGCCCTTCGCGGGGCATCCGACACTTGGGACGGCGCACGTGTGCCGGGCACTCGGGCTGGGCGGGGATCAGCTGTCGCTGGAGATGCCGGCCGGCGTGATTCCCGTGCGCGCGAGCGGGGATCGCTGGACGTTGGCGGCGCGCGCGCCGACCTGGCGCGAGGTGGCTGAACCGCCCTTCGTGCTCGCCTCGATGCTGGGGATAGACAAGGAGGACATCGGCGACCGGCCGCTGTGGGTGGACACCGGCAGCGAGCAGCTGATGATTCCGCTGCGCGACGAGAGTGCCGTGCGTCGCGCCCGGATCCGCGCCGACCTGCTCCAGCAGCTGCGCAGTCGCGGCGGACATGCCATGGCCTATGTGTTCGCCGCTGCTGAGGGCGGCCTGCTGGTGCGCTTCTTCTTTGCCCACGGGCTGAGCGTCAGCGAGGACCCGGCGACGGGATCGGCCGCCGCAAACCTCGGTGGTTGGTTCCTGGCGACTGGCGCCGCGTTGCCGTGCGAGGTGGAGATCTCGCAGGGCGAGTACACCGGTCGCCCCTCCAGCTTGCGGCTGCAGGTCGACGCGCAGCGACAAATCCACGTCAGCGGCGAGGTCATCGAGATCGGCCGCGGCACCGTGCATCTTTAGGCAGAACGGCCATGCGCCTACATGACTTTTCCGTGCTGACGTTTGACTGCTACGGCACCTTGATCGATTGGGAGGCGGGGCTGGTCCGCGCGCTGCAGCCGTTGGTGGACGCCGGGCGACTGACCCTGTCGCGCGACGAGCTGCTCGCGGAATTCGGCCGGCACGAGTCGGCCCAGCAAAGCGCGACTCCGCGCATGCGCTATCCGGAGCTCCTGGCGACCGTGCATCGACGGCTGGCGGCGCACTGGGAGGTGTACCTGCCTGAGGACGCGCACGCCGCCTTCGGCGCGTCGGTGGGTAAGTGGCCCGCGTTTGCCGATTCCGCGGATGCGCTGCGGTACCTCAAGCGTCACTACCCGCTCGTCATTCTTTCCAACGTGGATCGGGCCAGCTTCGCACAGAGCCGGGCGCAACTCGGCGTCGAGTTCGATGCGATCTGCACCGCCGAGGACATCGGCTCCTACAAGCCCGACCCGCGCAACTTCGCGTACCTCATTGAGACGGTGGGCCGCCTCGGGATCCCGCGCTCCCAGATCCTGCATACCGCGCAGAGTCTGCATCATGACCACGCGCCCGCTCACCAAGCCGGGCTCGCCACCGCGTGGATCGACCGGCGTCACGATCAGCAGGGGTGGGGCGCGACGCGACCGCCGCAGGGCACTCCGCCCTTCGACTTCCGCTTCGTCAGCATGGCGGCGATGGCGCAGGCGCACGCTGCGGAAGCCTAAAGGTCCGCTATCAGTCGCCCGCGATTGAAGACGCCATCCGGGTCGAACCGCGCCTTCAGCCTCTGGTGCAGCGCGCGCGTCGCGACCGGCAGCGGGTGCAGACGCCGACCCGCAGCTACCCCGCGCCAGGCTTGCGCGTGCCCGTCAGCCGCCTGCGCCTGTGCGCGCAAGTTGCCGTCGGCATCGTCGGCGTGCCAGCGCAGCGCGCCCCCCCAGTCGATGAGGACGCTACCCGCCTGCACGGGCGCGATCGGTGGCACGGACACCCGCCACAGCACGGGACCCGTGAGGCCAGGCAGGGTCAGCTCGCGCACCGCGGTCCACCAGGCCTCGCCGTGCTGCGCAGCTAAGGGCTCTCCCCCGAGACGAAGTGCCGCGGCTTGGACCGCGGCGTGCGCACCGGAGAGGCGCACACGCGCGCAACCGGCACTCCAGGCCGCAGCGGAGAGCGGTATGCCCTCGGCAGCCCAGCTGTTGAAGGTCTGGACGGCCACCGTTGCCGGCCATTCGAACTGGCGCGTCTCCTCGCGCGCCGGCCGCGGTAACACCTTCAACGATACCTCGGTGATGATCCCGAGCACGCCGAGTGAGCCGCACAGCAGCCGCGCGACGTCAAAGCCCGCGACGTTCTTCATCACCTGACCGCCGAAGCGCAACGATTCACCGCGCGCATTCATCAGTCGTGCGCCGAGCACGAAGTCACGCACCGCGCCCACGTAAGGCCGACGCGGGCCGGCCAGCCCGCTCGCCACGATACCTCCCACGGTCGGGTCCCCGCCGAAGCGCGGCGGCTCGAAAGGCAGAAATTGTCCCCCTTCCCGCAGTGTGGCCTCGAGCTCCGACAGAGGCGTGCCGCAGCGCGCGGTGATGACGAGCTCCTCCGGCGCGTAGGCGAGTACGCCACGATGCGCGGCCAGCGCGAATACCTCGCCCTCCAGGCGCTCGCCATAGAAATCCTTGGTCCCGGCACCGCGCAGCTGCAGCGGCGTGCCGTGGCGCAGCGCCTCGAGCAGCCGGCCGCGTAGTGCGCCGAGCAGCGTGTCCTCGGGGTGCATGCTCAGAAGCGCGGTAGTGCAGCGTGCGGCAGAGCGCCGCGATGCACGTGCATGCGTCCGTACTCGGCGCAGCGCGCCAGGGTGGGGATGACTTTGCCGGGATTGAGCAGGCCGGCGGGGTCGAAGGCCTCCTTCACGGCCGTGAACGCGGCGCGCTCGGCGGGGGAGAACTGCACGCACATGGAGTTCATCTTCTCCAGCCCGACACCGTGCTCACCGGTGATGGTGCCACCGAGCGCCACGCACAACTCGAGGATCTCGGCACCGAAGCGCTCGGCCCGCTCCCAGCTGCCCGGCTGTTGTGCGTCGTAGAGGATGAGCGGGTGCAGATTGCCATCGCCGGCATGGAAGACATTCATGCAGCGCAGGCCGTAGCGATCTTCCATCTGTTCGATCGCCTCCAGGACGTCGCCGACGTGTTTGCGCGGGATGGTACCGTCCATGCAGTAGTAGTCCGGCGCCAGCCGGGCGGCCGCGGGGAAGGCGCTCTTGCGTCCGGACCAGAAGCGCTGCCGCTCCAGCTCGGAGCTCGCCACCTGCAGCGCCGTCGCTCCGCAACCGCGCAGCAGCGCGACGATTTGTGCGGTTTCCGCTTCCACCTCGGGCGCGGTGCCGTCGGATTCGACCAGCAGGATGGCGGCGGCGGACAAGTCATAGCCGGCGCGCACGAAGGGCTCGACCGCCGCGGTCGCCTTGCGGTCCATCATCTCCAGAGCGGCGGGGATGATGCCGGCGGCGACGATCTCCGCCACCGCGGCGGCCGCGCTGCGCACCTCCGCGAACGATGCCAGCACGACCCGTGCACAGGCCGGACGCGCGATGAGGCGGACCAGCACCTCCGTCACCACCATCAGCAGCCCCTCGGAGCCGATGGTCAGTGCGAGTAAGTCGAGACCAGGGGCATCGAGGGCGGCGGCACCGAAATGCAGTCGCTCGCCACTCACCGAGTAGCCACGCACCCCGAGGACGTTGTGCAGCGTCAGGCCGTACTTCAGGCAATGGACCCCCCCTGAGTTCTCGGCGACGTTGCCCCCGATGGTGCACGCAACCTGCGAGGACGGGTCAGGTGCGTAATACAGACCGTGCGGTCGTGCGGCCTCGCTGATGCGCAGGTTCGCCACCCCGGGCTCGACGCGTGCCGTGCGCGCAAGCGCATCAAGACCCAGGATACGGTTCATGCGCGCCAGCGACAGCAGCACCCCGCCGGGATACGGCGTGGCGCCGCCGGAGAGCCCGGTGCCCGCACCGCGCGCCACGATGGGCACCCCGAGCCGGTGGCAGTGGCGCAGCACCGCCTGTACCTCAGCCTCGTTGCGCGGCAGCACCACGACCGCGGGCACCTCCCGGTAGGCGGTCAGCGCGTCGCACTCGTAGCCGCGCCGCTCCTCGCTCGCGCTCAGAACGCTGTCCGCCGGCAACAAACGACGCAACGCGTCCAGCAGCGGCTCGAGGCTCATGACGCATCCTAGCGCCGCGACACCGGCGGCGGGCAATAGGGGAGGCGCGGCATTCTGCTACGCTGCGTCCACCCCTAATCAGCGAGGTTTGCGCATGCGCACGACGGCGGGAGTCTTGTTCCTGGGGCTGTGGGTCTTCGCCTTGACCGGCAGCGCGTCCGGGCAAACCCCGCCTACGCAGCCGGACATTCCGCCGCACTTCACGCCACCCGCCCAAGATTGGGACTACAGCAAGCGCGAAGTCATGATCCCGATGCGCGATGGAGTCAAGCTCTACACGGTGCTCGTGATCCCCAAGGGCGCACACCGGGCCCCGATGATACTCACGCGTACCCCCTACCATGCTGCCAAGCGCGCCGAGCGCTTCGTCAGCCCGCACCTGCTGGCAGCGTTGCCGATGGGCGATGAGGTGTTCGCGGCGCGCGGCGACTACATCCGTGTCTTCCAGGACGTGCGTGGCAAGTACGACTCGGAGGGCGAGTACATCATGAACCGACCGCTGCACGGGGTGCTCAACCCGACGCCGGTCGATCATTCGACGGATGCTTTCGACACCATCGACTGGCTGGTGAAGAACGTGCCGGAGTCGAACGGTCGGGTCGGCATGATCGGTTCCTCCTACGAGGGTTTCACGGTGCTGATGGCGCTCATCCACCCCCACCCGGCACTGAAGGCGGCGGTGCCGATGTGCCCGATGGTTGATGGCTGGAAGGGCGATGACTGGTTTCATAACGGTGCCTTCCGCCAGTCGAATTTCGATTACTTCTACAGCCAGACCACCAAGCGGGGCGAGGGCCTCGAGATCGCGCGCGGCTCGAACGATGATTACGAACTGTTCCTGCGCGCCGGATCGGCCGATGACTTCGCACGGCGCTTCGGCATCGAGCAGTTGCCCTTCTATCAGAAGGTTGTGCAGCACCCGGCCTACGACGAATTCTGGCGTACGCAGGCGCTCGATCAATTGTTGGCACACGAGACCCTGCGGGTGCCGACGCTGTATGTCACCTCCCTTTGGGATCAGGAGGATATGTACGGCGGGGTGCATACCTACGCCGCGACCAAAACGCAGGACACGCAGCACGACCTCGTTTACCTCGCGCTCGGGCCCTGGCGCCACAGCGGGGTCAACTATGACGGGACGACCATCGGACCGCTGAAGTTCGCAGGCAACACCGCGCTGCAGTTCCGGCGCGACGTGATGCAGCCCTTCCTCGACCAGCACCTGCTCGACGCAGTCCCGCGCGCCGACACGCCGCCGGCCTTCGTGTTCGAGACCGGCACCAACGTGTGGCGGCGCCTGCCGGTGTGGCCGCTGTCCTGCGCAAGTGGCTGTCCGCACAGCCCGCGCAAGCTGTACCTGCAGGCGGATTTCGGCCTGGGGTTCGCACCGCCGCCGCGCGCCGCGCGGGCCTTCGACGAGTATGTCTCCGATCCGTCCAAGCCGGTGCCCTTCAGCCCGCGTCCGGTGCTGCTCAACGACCGCACCGCGTGGCAGCGCTGGCTGGTCGTCGATCAGCGCTTCGTCGCCGACCGACCCGACGTCCTTACCTACGTGAGCGCACCGCTCACTCAGCCGCTGCACATCGCCGGAGCGCCGCAGGTGCAGCTCTTTGCCAGCACCAGCGGAACCGACAGTGACTGGGTGGTTAAGCTGATCGATGTATATCCGGACGAGGTGCCAAACGACCCGCCGCTCGGGGGGTACCAGCTCGGTATCGCGATGGACATCCTGCGCGGCCGCTACGGCGATAACCTCGCGGTGCCGCAGGCCATTCCCGCCAACAAGGTGCAGAGCTATCGCTTCGACCTGCCGCAGGTCAATCATGTCTTCGAGCCGGGTCACCGCCTGATGGTGCAGATCCAGTCGAGCTGGTTCCCGCTCTATGACCGCAACCCCCAGACCTTCGTGCCGAACATCTTCACCGCGCGCGCACAGGACTATCAGCGCGCGACGCAGCGAGTGTTCCACGCCGGGGAGCAGGCGAGCTTCGTCGCCCTGCCGGTAGTGGAGGAACCTTAGCCGTGGCGTTGGCGCAGCCGGAGAAG
The DNA here is from genome assembly GCA_019247195.1 of Gammaproteobacteria bacterium. Classification (GTDB taxonomy): domain Bacteria; phylum Pseudomonadota; class Gammaproteobacteria; order Steroidobacterales; family Steroidobacteraceae; genus 13-2-20CM-66-19. Next base: position 2,287 of record JAFAPI010000114.1, on the reverse strand, counting down.
TGCATGCCGCAAACCGGCCAGTTACCGTGCATGCGGCTGCCCATAATGTCGCGGGGGCGCGCCGCCCCGTCGTAAGCCGAGGACCGTCCATGGACGCGCCGCCGACCCAGAGCCCGCCGGTCCGCTCGCGCCGGCCGAGCGGCCGTGACGCCAAGATCGCCGCGCGCACGGCGCGCTCGCACGCCTTCGTGCCCTATATCACGCGCCGTATCCCCTACTACGAGGTGCTCAGCAACGAAGGGCTCGAGCTGCTCGAGCATAACGCCGACACCATCCTCGAGGAGATCGGCATCGACTTCCGTGACGATGCGGAGTCGTTGCAGCTGTGGCGCGGCGCCGGCGCCGACGTTCAGGGCGAGCGGGTGCGCTTCCCCCGCGGCCTGTGCCGCACGCTGGTACAGCGCTCGGCGCCGCGCGAGTTCACGCAGTATGCGCGCAACCCTGCGCGCAACGTCGTGATCGGCGGCGATCGCACCGTATTCGCTCCGGCCTACGGCTCGCCGTTCGTGCGCAGTCTCGACGAGGGACGCCGCTACGCGAAAATCGAGGACTTTCGCAACTTCGTGAAGCTCGCCTACCTCTCCAACTCGCTGCACCACTCTGGCGGCACCATCTGCGAACCCGTCGATCTGCCGGTCAACAAGCGGCACTTCGACATGGTGTACGCGCACATGAAGTACAGCGACAAGCCGTACATGGGTTCGGTGACGCACCCGGATCGCGCGCGCGACACGGTAGAGATGACGCGTATCCTGTTCGGCGACCAGTTCACCGACCCGGCGAGCGGACAGCCGCGCACCTGCGTCATCAGCCTGATCAATGCCAACTCGCCGCTCACCTGGGATGCCACCATGCTCGGCGCGCTCAAGGTCTACGCGCGCGCCAATCAGGCGACCATCGTCACGCCTTTCATCCTGGCGGGGGCGATGTCGCCGGTCACCGTCGCCGGCACCGTGGCGCAGACCCTCGCCGAGTCACTGGCCGGCATGGCACTCGCCCAGCTGGTCAATCCGGGCGCGCCGGTGGTGCTGGGCAGCTTCGCCTCCTCGCTGTCGATGCAGTCCGGCGCGCCCACCTTCGGTACCCCCGAACCGGCGCTGGTGCTGTACGCGATGGCCGCACTGGCGCGGCGTCTGGGCGTGCCGTTCCGCTCCGGCGGCTCGCTGTGTGCCGCCAAGATCCCGGACGCGCAGGCGGCGTACGAGTCCGCCAACACGCTGCTCCCCACTTGCCTCGGCGGCGTGAATTTCGTGCTGCATACCGCCGGCTGGCTGGAGGGGGGGCTGGCCATGGGATACGAGAAGTTCGTCATGGACGTCGACCAGGCGGGGATGATGCACACGCTGCTGGCCGGGGTCGATCTGTCCGAGAACGGCCAGGCGCTCGATGCGATCCGCGAGGTCGGGCCGGGCAAGCATTTCCTGGGTTGCGCGCACACCCAGGCTAACTTCCAGACCGCCTTCTACCGCTCACCGCTCGCCGACAACAACAGCGTCGAGCAGTGGGAGGCGGAAGGCGCCCAGGACATGACCCAGCGCGCCAACGTGCTGTGGAAGAAGCAGCTGCAGGAATACGAGGCACCGCCCCTCGACCCCGCGGTGGACGAGGCGCTGCTCGACTATATCAGCCGCCGCAAGTCTTCCTTCCCCGACTCGAACGTCTGAGCTCAGCCGCCGCGGCGCCGCGAGCGCGTGCTGGTGCGCGGCGCGGGCGCTTTGGGGGCGGGAAGGGTGACGGCCTTACGCAGATGTGTGCTCGGCGCGCTCGCGTGCGGGAGCGCCATCGCCGCCACGAAGTGCTGCTGGAATTTCGGCTCGATCGCCGTCTCGATCTTCTCGACCCGGCGTACCAGCTCTTCGATGGTGCGCCGCGAGGCCTGATCAAGCAGCGCGATGCGTGCGCCGGTTCCCGCAGCGTTGCCTGCGGATGAGACCTGGCTGAGGTCGCAGTCGGGGATCATGCCCAGCACCATCGCGTACTTCACGTCGATGTGACTGCCGAAGGCGCCGGCGAGCCGGATGCGCTCGACCTGCTCGGCCCCGAAGTGATCCATCAGCAGGCGCACGCCCGCGTACAGGGCCGCCTTCGCCAGCTGGATGGCGCGCACGTCGTTCTGAGTAATCTGCAGCGGCGCCGCGCCCTCGTACAGGGTGTAGGCAAAGGTGCGCCCGGTAGCCACGATGCGCGGGCTGCGCGCGCTGAGCGTGCCGTCGATGACTCCATCCTGGCTGATGATGCCGGCCAGGAACATCTCCGCGATCACCTCGATGATGCCCGAGCCGCAGAT